>JAEWOQ010000524.1 GCA_023460875.1 Pseudomonadota bacterium | reverse complement strand
CATGGCCAAGGAGAAGTTCGTACGCACCAAGCCCCACTTGAACGTGGGGACGATCGGTCACATCGACCACGGCAAGACGACGCTGACGGCGGCACTTGTGAAGGTGCAGGCCAAGGACGGCCTGGCGAAGGAGATCAAGTACGCGGACATCGCGAAGGGCGGCATCGTCCGGGACGAGACGAAGACGGTGACGATCGCGGTGAGCCACGTGGAGTACGAGACTGCGACGCGGCACTACGCGCACGTCGACTGCCCCGGGCACGCGGACTACGTGAAGAATATGATCACTGGCGCGGCGCAGATGGACGGCGCGATCCTGGTGGTGAGCGCGCTGGACAGCGTGATGCCGCAGACTCGTGAGCACGTTCTGTTGGCGCGTCAGGTTGGGCTGAACCACATCATCGTGGCGCTGAACAAGTGCGACGCGGTGGAGGACCCGGAGATGCTCGAGCTTGTGGAGATGGAAGCCCGGGAGCTCCTCAGCAAGTACAAGTTCGACGGCGACAACGCGAAGGTGGTCCAGGTTGCGGCGCTGCCGGCTCTGAACGGGGATGAGAAGTGGGTTCAGTCGATCAAGAACCTGCTGGACGCGCTGGACACTGAGATTCCGGAGCCTGTCCGCGAGAAGGACAAGCCGTTCCTGATGTCGGTGGAGGACGTGTTCTCTATCAAGGGCCGCGGGACGGTTGCGACGGGTCGTATCGAGCGAGGGATCGTCCGGGTGAACGACGAGGTGGAGATCGTCGGCTTCGGAAAGAAGGACAAGACGACGGTCACTGGCGTCGAGATGTTCCGGAAGCAGCTGGACGAGGGCCAGGCGGGTGACAACGTCGGGTGCCTGCTCCGCGGCGTGGACAAGGAGGGGATCGAGCGCGGTCAGGTCCTGGCGGCGATCAACAGCATCACGCCCCACACGAAGTTCAAGGGCGAGGTATACGTCCTGAAGAAGGAGGAGGGCGGCCGTCACACGCCGTTCTTCACGAACTACCGTCCTCAGTTCTACATCCGCACGACGGACGTGACTGGCTCGGTGATGCTGCCCGAAGGCGTGAAGATGGTGATGCCGGGTGACAACGTCACGGTGGACGTGGAGCTGATTACGCCGGTGGCGCTCGAGTCGCAGATGCGGTTCGCCATCCGTGAGGGTGGCCGCACCGTCGGCGCTGGCGTCGTCTCTGAAATCATCGAGTGAGGTAGCTCATGGTGGCTCGAGCGACCGGGAACCGTCGAACGCAGAGGCTCCAGGTCGCTCTGAGCTGCACGGAGTGTGGCTCGCGTAACTACAAGACGACCAAAGCTCGACGGGAGGGCGCTCCCGCCCTCTCCCTGAAGAAGTTCTGCAAGATCTGTAACCGCCACACCACCCACATCGAGAGCACTTAGTTTTCCCGACTCATCGAAGGCCCGCCTCGCGCGGGCCTTCGTGACCCGGGCAGCCGACGCGGCAGGCTCCTGCGGGAGTCACGACGAAGGACGAAGGACGCCGACCCCAAGGTCGGAAATCGACAAAACTACAGGGGTATAGCTCAGTCGGTAGAGCAGCGGATTCCAAATCCGCAGGTCGGGAGTTCGAGCCTCTCTGCCCCTGCCAAGAACGTCCGGACGCTGCACCCACTCACCTTCCGCGGCTTGAACCTGCAGAAGGTCCCTCATCGAGGCAGTCACCCATGGCCAACGACGACGATCAAAGCCCCCGCAAGCCGCCGCAAGGCGGTAGTCCGTCGTCCGACAGGCCCTCGGACCCGCCGGAGCACGACTCCGAGCCGGGGAACCTGACGGCTACCGGGACCGCCGAGTTGGAGCGGGGGACGGAGGCGGACGGCGAAGAGGAGCTCGTCGCGGCGGAGCTCGGCGCGCTGCGCTACGTGCACGCGGCGTTTCTCGCAGCCGCCATCCTGGCCTCGTACCTCCTGGGTCAGATCCTGGTCGGGCTCTGGAACACCCTGGCGGACTGGCCCGCCGCCGTCCGAGCGGTGCCCCAGCTCATCCAGTTCGCCGAGGAGGAACGCAACAGCTGGACCACGATTGTTGGTACCATCCTCGGCTGCCTGCTAGTGCTCAGGTACTACCGCAGGCCGGAGACGCGGGCCTGGGCCAACGACGTGGCAGTCGAGCTGAGCCGCGTCACCTGGCCGGGTAGGGACATGGTCACGAACGGCACCATCGTCGTGCTCATCGCAGGTGCGGTGGGGACGTTGTACATCGCCGTTCTCGACCGCTTCTGGGGATATCTGACCAACTTGGTGTACGGCGCATGACTTCGGAGACGGAACAGCAACAGCCGAGCGGCGACGCCCCCACCAAGCGGTGGTACGTCGTCACGACCTATTCCGGCTACGAGAACAAGGTGAAGTCCTCACTGCAGGAGCGTATCCGCCAGTATAAGATGGAGGACCGCTTCGGCGAGGTGCTGATCCCTACGGAGACGGTGACCGAGACCACGAAGTCCGGTAAGCAGCGCCTCAAGGCGCGCACCACCTTCCCCGGCTACATCTTCGTGGAGATGGTGATGGGCGAGGACGCCTGGCACCTCGTCAAGAACACGCCGCGGGTGACCGGCTTCATCGGCAACCAGAGGCCGGAAGAGGTGAAGCCGCCGCACATCGAGGATCTGCGTAAGGGCATCGTCGAGGGCGCGGTCAAGCCGAAGCCGCGCTACGAGTTCCGCGAGGGCGACGAGGTGCGCGTCGTCGTCGGTGCTTTCGCCAACTTCTCCGGCACGGTGCAAGAGGTGAAGGCCGACAAGCAGAAGCTGAAGGTCATGGTGAGCATCTTCGGCCGCCCCACCCCCGTCGAGCTGAACTTCTCCGACGTCGAGAAACGCTAAAGCGAGAGCTGAAATGGCTGCATCCAAGAAGAAGATTACCGGTTACATCAAGCTGCAGTTGCCGGCCGGTAAGGCCAACCCTGCGCCGCCCGTGGGCCCCGCCCTCGGTCAGCACGGGGTGAACATCATGGGCTTCTGCAAGGACTTCAACGCGCGAAGCCAGAAGCTCGGCGACACGATCGTGCCGGTGATCATCACCGTCTACGCGGATCGCTCCTACACCTTCGTGATGAAGTCGGCCCCCGCGGCCGTGCTCATCAAGAAGGCGGCTGGCCTCGCCATGGGCAAGCCAGGGTCCGGCTCCAAGGAGCCGAACAAGAACAAGGTCGGCAAGGTCACCTGGGATCAGGTCCGTGAGATCGCGCAGACCAAGCTGGAAGACATGAACGCGATGGATGTGGAGGCAGCCGCCCGATCCATCGCCGGAACCGCCCGCAGCATGGGGGTCGACGTCGTCTGAGGTTCACCGCGCGGAGCACCCTAGCGTTCTGCGCGGAACCTCGCGGGTGTGGCGCTGACCCGGTCAGCAGCTGCACCGAACACCGAACCAAACAACTGGGGCTCACCCGTCGGACGCCAAGGCTCCCCGGCCTGGAGTGAAGTCACCAGGAGTCGAAAGACGAAACCAATGCCGAAGAAGATCGCAAAGAAGAGGGCAACTGCCCTCGCCGGCTTCGATCGCCAGCAGCAGTTCTCCGTCGACGAGGCGGTGACCCTGGTGCAGAAGCTGTCGTACGCCAAGTTCGACGAGAGCGTCGACATCGCGGTGCGCCTCGGGGTGAACCCGAAGCACGCCGACCAGATGGTCCGTGGCGCGGTGGTGCTGCCCCACGGCACTGGTAAGAGCGTCCGTGTGGCCGTCTTCGCCCGAGGCGAGAAGGAGCAGGAAGCTCGAGACGCCGGCGCGGATTTCGCTGGCGCCGACGATCTGGTCGAGAAGGTCCAGGGCGGCATGCTCGACTTCGACCGCGTCATCGCCACCCCCGACATGATGGGCGTCGTCGGAAAGCTCGGTCGTATCCTCGGTCCGCGTGGCTTGATGCCGAACCCGAAGGTCGGCAGCGTGACCATGGATGTGGCTCGCGCCGTGGCCGAGGCCAAGGCCGGCAAGGTCGAGTACCGCGTGGACAAGGCGGGCGTCGTGCACGCTCGCATCGGTCAACGCTCTTTCGAGCCCGCGCAGCTGAGCGAGAACGCTCGCGCGATGGTCCAGGAGCTCATTGCCCGCCGTCCGCCGACCGCGAAGGGCATCTACCTCAGGAGCATCACGCTCTCGAGCACGATGGGCCCTGGCGTCAAGGTGAACACGGCGTCCGTCGCCACCACCGCCGAGGAGGATAACTGATGCTCCGCTCTGATAAGGAAACAGCGGTCACCGAGATTCGCGATCGCTTCGCGCGCATGACCTCGGCCGTCTTCGTGGACTACTCCGGGATGAACGTCGCGGAGATTACCAAGCTCCGGGACCAGTTCCGCGCCAAGGGCGTCGAGTACAAGGTGCTCAAGAACACCTTGGTGAAGAAGGCGCTGAGCGGAGAGTCCTGGGTGGCTCAGCTCGACGGCGTGCTCAAGGGCATGACCGGCGTCGCCTGGAGCTTCGAGGAACCGAGCGCCGCGGCCCGCGTGGTGAACGACTTCGTCAAGGAGAACGAGAAGCTCAAGGTCAAGGCCGGGCTCCTCGAGGGCGAGGTGCTGACGGCCAAGGCGGTCTCGGATCAGCTCGCCAAGCTGCCGAGCAAGGACGAAGCGCGCGCCATGTTGCTCGCGACGATGATGGCCCCTGCGCAGACCTTCGTGCGGCTACTCAACGCCCCCGCGCAGCAATTCGCCTTGGTCCTCCAAGCCAAGAAGAACAAGGACGGCGGCTGAGATCGGCTGCCTGAAGATTCCTGGATTGATTCGATCCCCTCACGCGTCTTCACTATCCGGCCCGAGCGTTGGATGGTGACGCCGAAGTCAACCTGAGCAAGCAAACCGAAACATCGAACGCATGGACCGCATATCGTTGTCTACCCAGTGGGGTCACCCCGCGGGGCTAGCCGACGACCTCTGCGGCAGTTCAAGGAGCAAAAATGGCTGATATTACTAAGGAACAGGTCGTCGACTACCTCTCCAACCTCCCCGTGATCCAGATCGCGGAGCTCGTGAAGGAGCTCGAGGAGAAGTGGGGTGTGAGCGCTGCGCCCGTGGCAGTGGCTGGTGTCGCCGCTGGCGGCGGTGCTGCCGCCGAAGCTCAGGAAGAGCAGACGGAGTTCGACGTGATCCTCGCCGATCCCGGCGCTCAGAAGATCAACGTCATCAAGGTGGTGCGTGAGATCACCGGCCTCGGCCTCAAGGAGGCCAAGGATCTGGTGGAGAGCACCCCGAAGGCCCTCAAGGAGGGTGTCAGCAAGGAAGAAGCAGAAGAGCTCAAGAAGAAGCTCACCGAAGCCGGCGCAAAGGTCGAGGTCAAGTAATCCTGTCTTTGCAGTTGGCTTCTCAGGCAGCTTCGGCGCCCACGCGCGGCCGGTCCCCCGCCCCAATTCCGGGGCGAGCGCCGCGCGTGGGAGGCTTTCGTGAGGGGATTGCCTCGCGGGGCGGCGCTTCTTGCCGTGCCCGCTAGGCGTGTTTGGAGGAACCCATGGCGTCCAAGGTCCAGTCGAACTTTCGGCATCGCACCAACCTCGGTCAGGTGCGGTCCATCGTTGATGTCCCCAACCTCATCGACATCCAGAAGCGGAGCTACGACAAGTTCCTGCAGTCGAACATCGAGCCCAAGGTACGGCAGGAGATGGGGCTCGAGGGGGTGTTCCGCAGCGTGTTCCCGATCCGGGATTTCGACGGGACGAGCGAGCTCGTTTACGTCAACTACGCGCTGGAGAAGCCCAAGTACGACGTCGACGAGTGCCGCGCTCGCGGCATGACGTTCGCGGCACCGATCAAGGTGACCACCCAGCTGATGGTGTACGACGTGCGCGAAGGTGGCGAGCGCATCGTCCGAGACATCAAGGAGCAGGAGGTCTACTTCGGTGAGATCCCGCTGATGACCGAGACGGGGACCTTCATCATCAACGGGACCGAGCGCGTGGTCGTCTCCCAGCTGCACCGCAGCCCGGGTGTCTTCTTCGACCACGACAAGGGGAAGACGCATTCCTCCGGCAAGTTGCTGTACTCGGCGCGTATCATCCCGTACAGCGGCTCGTGGCTCGATTTCGAGTTCGACCACAAGGACGTGATCTACGTGCGCATCGACCGGCGCCGGAAGATGCACGCGACGGTGCTGCTGCGCGCCCTGGGTTACGGGACCCAGGAGCTCCTCAACTACTTCTACGACACCGAGACGGTCACCCTGGAGAAGGGCGGCAAGTTCTCGAAGAGCATCGAGTTCGATCTGTTGCTCGGCCAGCGCGCCACCCGCGACATCAAGATCGGCAATGACGTGATCGTGCGCAAGAACACCAAGTTCACGCGCGCGTCCATCAGGAAGCTGCAGAACGCCAGCATCACGACGCTGCCGATCGAGGCGGACGACCTGATCGGCAAGGTCAGCGCCGAGGACGTGATCGACAAGGAGACCGGCGAGGTCCTCCTCGAGTGCAACGAGGAGGTGACCGAGATCACCCTCGAGCGCCTGCGTGAGGCGGGCATCGAGACCTTCAAGGTGCTCTTCATCGACGGCCTGAACGTCGGCTCGTACCTGCGCGACACCCTGATCGCCGACAAGGTCACGACGACCGAGGACGCCATCATGGAGATCTACCGGCGCCTGCGCCCCGGTGATCCGCCCACGCTCGAGACGGCCAAGCAGCTGTTCAACAACCTGTTCTTCAACCCCGAGCGCTACGACCTGTCGGCCGTGGGTCGCTTGAAGTTGAACTACAAGTTCTACCGCGAGCTGCCCGAAGAGGATCGCCCGGCCCTCGACCAGAAGGTGCTCACGGAGCGGGACATCTTCGAGACCGTCCGTCACCTGATCGAGCTCAAGAACGGCCGCGGCAGCGTCGACGACATCGATCACCTCGGCAATCGCCGCGTGCGCGCGGTGGGCGAGCTCATGGAGAACCAGTACCGCATCGGGCTGGTCCGCATGGCTCGCGCCATCAAGGAGCGCATGAGCGTGTCGCAGGAGATCGACACGCTGATGCCCCACGATCTGATCAACGCCAAGCCCGTGGGCGCGGTGGTGAAGGAGTACTTCGGGAGCTCACAGCTGTCGCAGTTCATGGACCAGACCAACCCGCTGAGCGAGGTGACCCACAAGCGCCGCCTCAGCGCGCTCGGGCCCGGTGGTCTGACCCGCGAGCGTGCGGGCTTCGAGGTCCGCGACGTGCACGCGACCCACTACGGCCGCATCTGCCCGATCGAGACGCCGGAAGGCCCGAACATCGGCTTGATCGCGTCCCTGTCGACGTTCGCGCGCGTGAACGAGTACGGGTTCGTCGAGACGCCGTACCGTCATGTCGAGGCCGGCAAGGTCACCGACAAGGTGGACTGGTTCAGCGCCCTCGAAGAGGAAGGCAAGTTCATCGCCCAGGCCTCGAGCGCGCGGGACGCCACCGGCCAGTACACCGACAGCCTCGTGTCGGCACGGCTGAACGGCGACTACCGCATGGCCATGCCCGACCAGGTGGAGCTGCAGGACATCGCGCCCAACCAGATGGTGAGCATCGCCGCCGCGCTCGTGCCGTTCCTCGAGCACGACGACGCGAACCGCGCGCTCATGGGAGCGAACATGCAGCGCCAGGCGGTGCCGTGCCTGCGCTCCGAGGCGCCCTTCGTGGGCACCGACATGGAGCGGCGCGTCGCGATCGACTCGGGGATTTGCGCGGTGGCGCGTCGGGACGGCGTGGTGGAGAGCGTGGACGCCGAGCGCGTCGTGGTGCGCGCCACGGCGGGCGGTGGTGAAGAGGTCCCCGATATCTATCACCTCACCAAGTACATGCGCTCGAACCAGAGCACTTGCTACAACCAGAAGCCGATCGTGCGGCCTGGTGAGGTGGTCAAGGCGGGTGACGTCCTGGCAGATGGACCGGCGACGGACCGGGGCGAGCTGGCCCTGGGGCAGAACGTGCTCGTCGCGTTCATGTCCTGGCAGGGGTACAATTTCGAGGACTCCATCCTCATCAGCGAACGCATGGTGAAGGAGGACGTTTACACGTCGGTCCACATCGAGGAGTTCGAGTGCGTCGCCCGCGACACGAAGCTCGGCAAGGAAGAGATCACCAAGGACATCCCCAACGTCGGTGAAGAGGCCCTCAAGGATCTCGACGACGCTGGCGTGGTGCGCATCGGCGCCGAGGTGAAGCCCGGTGACATCCTCGTGGGCAAGATCACGCCCAAGGGGGAGAGCCAGCTGAGCCCGGAAGAGAAGCTGCTGCGGGCGATCTTCGGCGAGAAGGCCGGCGACGTGCGGGACAGCTCCTTGAAGGTGCCCCCGGGTGTCGGCGGGATCGTCATCAACGCTCGGATCTTCTCGCGGAAGGGCACCGAGCGCGATGAGCGCGCCCGTTCGATCGAGGATCAGGAGCGGGCCAAGCTCGAGAGGACTCGGGACGAGGAGGTCAAGGTCATCCGAGACTCCTTCTACCGGAAGATCCGCGACGTTCTGACCGGGAAGACCACCACCGGGAAGCTGGTGGACGACAAGGGTGAGGTCCTGCTCGAGAAGGGCGTCAAGCTGACGACCGAGACCCTCGACTCCGTTCCGCGGAAGTACCTCGGCGAGATCGCCACCGACAGCGGCTCGGATCAGGTTGCGCAGCTCCTGCACGATCTGGAGGAGCTGGTGCGGACCCGTGAGGAGCACTTCCGCGACAAGATCGAGCGCCTGAGCCGCGGCGACGAGCTGCCCCCTGGGGTGATCAAGATGGTCAAGGTCTATGTGGCCATCAAGCGGAAGCTCCAGGTCGGCGACAAGATGGCCGGGCGCCACGGAAACAAGGGCGTGGTGAGCCGCGTCCTCCCGGAGGAAGACATGCCGTACCTCGCGGACGGCACCCCGGTGGACATCGTGCTCAACCCGCTCGGCGTGCCGAGCCGCATGAACGTCGGGCAGATCCTGGAGACCCACCTGGGTTTGGCCGCTCGGGAGCTGGGCGAGCGCGTCCATCACGCCCTCGAGGCGGGGTGGGGCGCCGCGAGGGTTCGCGAGCGTCTCCTGGAGGCTTACGGGGACGACCCAGGGTTCCAGGAGTTCATCAAGAGCCTCTCGGACGGTGAGGTCATCTCGCTGGCGGAGAAGGTCAGGAAGGGCGTGTTCTTCGGGACGCCGGTGTTCGACGGCGCGACCGAGGAGCAGATCAAGGCGGCGCTGGTGACGGCGGGCCTACAGCCCTCCGGGCAACAGATCGTGTTCGATGGGCGGACGGGTGAACCCTTCGACAAGGACGTGACCGTGGGCGTGATGTACATGCTCAAGCTCCACCACCTCGTCGATGACAAGATCCACGCGCGGTCCATCGGGCCGTACTCCCTCGTCACGCAGCAGCCCTTGGGCGGCAAGGCCCAGTTCGGCGGGCAGCGGCTCGGCGAGATGGAGGTCTGGGCGATGGAGGCCTACGGCGCGGCCTACGCGCTGCAGGAGTTCCTCACCGTCAAGAGCGATGACGTCCAGGGACGCACACGAATGTACGAGTCGATCGTGAAGGGCGAGTACGCGCTAGAAGCGGGCCTGCCCGAAAGCTTCAACGTGCTGCTCAAGGAGCTCCAGTCCTTGTGCCTCAACGTGGAGCTCGTCGAAGGCCCCGGCAACGCGCCGGTGGCCGCCGAGGACTGAACCGTTGGGCCCTCGTCGTCCGCCCCCCGGGGGGCGGCACCGCGGGGGCCCAGCCGAGCCTGCCGCCGGCGGGCTCGTCCTCATCGTCACGAAAGTTTCAAGCGTCGTTATCTAGATCGTAGGAGCCGGAGCAACCCATGCGCGACATTTTCTCCTTCTTTGAGAAGCCGAAGGATCCGCTTTCTTTCTCGGCAATTCGGATCTCCCTGGCTAGCCCCGAGAAGATCCGGGAGTGGTCTCACGGTGAGGTGAAGAAGCCGGAGACGATCAACTACCGGACCTTCAAGCCGGAGCGGGACGGCCTGTTCTGCGCGAAGATCTTCGGGCCCGTGAAGGATTACGAGTGCATCTGCGGCAAGTACAAGCGCATGAAGCACCGGGGCATCGTGTGCGAGAAGTGCGGCGTCGAGGTGATCCAGTCCAAGGTGCGTCGTGAGCGCCTCGGGCACATCAACCTGGCGTCGCCCGTGGCGCACATCTGGTTCCTCAAGAGCCTGCCCTCCCGCATCGGGAACATCCTCGACATCACGCTCAAGGATCTCGAGAAGGTCCTGTACTGCGAGGCCTACATCGTCATCGATCCGATGGAGACGGGGCTCGAGTTCGGCGAGCTCCTGACGGAGGAGCGTTACGCCCAGCTGCTTGAAGAGTACGGCGACGATCGCTTCTCGGCGGGCATGGGCGGCGACGCCATCCTCGAGATGCTCAAGCGCGTGGACGTCCACAGCCTGAGCGAGCAGCTCCGCGAGGAGATGCGTAGCGCGACGAGCGAGGCGAAGCGCAAGAAGCTGGCCAAGCGGCTCAAGGTGGTCGAGGCCTTCCGCGGGAGCGGAAACCGGCCGGAGTGGATGATGCTGACGGTCATCCCGGTGCTGCCGCCGGATCTGCGTCCGCTCGTGCCCCTCGACGGTGGCCGCTTCGCGACGAGCGATCTGAACGATCTGTACCGCCGCGTCATCAACCGCAATAACCGCCTGAAGCGTCTGCTCGAGCTGAACGCGCCGGAGATCATCATCCGGAACGAGCGCCGTATGCTCCAGGAGGCGGTGGACGCGCTCTTCGACAACGGTCGTCGCGGCAAGACGATCACCGGGCCCAACAAGCGTCCGCTCAAGAGCCAGTCCGACATGCTCAAGGGCAAGCAGGGACGCTTCCGTCAGAACCTGCTCGGCAAGCGCGTCGACTACTCGGGGCGGAGCGTCATCGTGGTGGGGCCGACGCTGAAGCTCCACCAGTGCGGCCTGCCGAAGAAGATGGCGCTCGAGCTGTTCAAGCCGTTCATCTACAACAAGCTGGAGGAGCGCGGCTTCGTCAACACCATCAAGAGCGCGAAGAAGATGGTGGAGAAGGAGCGCCCCGAGGTGTGGGACATCCTCGACGAGGTGATCAGCGAGCACCCGGTGATGCTGAACCGCGCGCCGACGCTGCACCGCCTCGGCATCCAGGCCTTCGAGCCCATCCTGATCGAGGGCAAGGCCATTCAGCTGCACCCGCTCGTCTGCGTGGCGTTCAACGCGGACTTCGACGGTGACCAGATGGCCGTGCACGTGCCGCTCTCCATCGAGGCGCAGATGGAGACGCGCGTGCTGATGATGAGCACGAACAACATCCTCTCGCCGGCGAGCGGGAAGCCCATCATCAACCCGACCCAGGACATCGTGCTGGGGCTGTACTACGCGACCCGGGAGCGCCGCTTCGCGAAGGGCTGCTATCGGGAGGGCAGCCTGCAGGTGGACGCGGAGAAGAACGAGATCAAGGGATACTTGCGCGGCGTCTACGCCTCCATCGAGGAGGTCCGGATGGCCTACGATGCAGGCACCGTCGACCTCCACTCGGGGATCCGCGTGCGGATCACCGAGAAGGATGCCGAGGGCAACGAGGTCAAGCGGCTGGTGCACACCACGGTCGGCCGCGTGCTGATCAGCGAGATCGTGCCGCCGGGCGTCCCCTTCGACGCGGTCAACAAGGTCCTCAACAAGAAGGCCCTCAGCCAGCTCATCGACGTCTGCTACCGGCTCCACAAGAACAAGGAGACGGTCCTGCTGGCGGACCGGCTGCGCACGCTCGGCTACAACTTCTCCACGAAGGCCGGCATCAGCGTCTGCATGGACGACATGGTGATCCCGGAGAAGAAGAAGGACCTGGTCGAGAACGCCCAGGCGGAGGTCGAGCGTGTGCTCGAGCAGTACCAAGAAGGCCTCATCACGGCCGGCGAGCGTTACAACAAGGTCGTCGACGTGTGGGCTGGCGTGGCGGATCGCGTCACGGAGGAGATGATGAACGGCATCGGTCGGGAGACCCTCACCGATCCGGAGACCGGGGCGACGGTCGAAGACTCGAGCTTCAACCCGATCTACATCATGGCTGACTCCGGCGCGCGAGGCTCGACGCAGCAGATGCGGCAGCTCGCCGCGATGCGCGGCCTGATGGCGAAGCCGTCGGGTGAGATCATCGAGACGCCCATCATCGCGAACTTCCGCGAGGGGCTCACGGTGCTCCAGTACTTCACGTCGACCCACGGCGCTCGAAAGGGCCTCGCGGACACCGCGCTCAAGACGGCGAACTCCGGTTACCTGACGCGGCGTCTCGTGGACGTGGCTCAGGACTGCGTCATCACCGACTTCGACTGCGGGACCCTGGACGGGATCCGCGTGGCGAAGCTCGAGGAGGCCGGCGAGGTCATCCAGCCCCTGAGCGACCGTATCCTCGGGCGCGTGGCGCTGGAGGACGTCGTAGATCCGCTGACCGGCGAGGTGATCGTCGAGGCGAACACCGAGCTGGACGAGGCGAAGGTGCTCGCCATCGAGGAGGCGGGCATCGAAGAGGTGGTGATCCGCTCGGTGCTCACCTGCCAGACCCGACGTGGCGTGTGCGCGATGTGCTACGGGCGAGATCTGGCGCGGGGTGAGCGGGTCAACATCGGCGAGGCGACGGGCATCATCGCCGCCCAGTCGATCGGCGAGCCCGGCACGCAGCTCACGATGCGGACCTTCCACATCGGTGGCGCGGCGGCCCGCGGCAAGATCGAGGCGAACAAGCTCGAGACGCGGACCGAGGGTACCGTCAACGTGCGGAACGCCAACCTCGTACGTCGCCAGGACGGGACGCTCGTGGTGATGAACCGCCACGGCGAGCTCGTCATCATGGATGACACCGGCCGTGAGCGTGAGCATCACCGGCTGCTGTACGGCGCCACGTTGAAGGTGGAGGACGGCGCGCGGGTGAAGGCGAGCACCGAGGTGGCCGAGTGGGATCAGTTCGCGCAGCCGATCCTCACCGAGGTGGGCGGCGTGGTGAAATACGGCGACCTCGTCGAGGGCGTCACGGTGATGGAGAAGGTGGACGAGGTGACCGGCCTCAGCCGCAAGATCGTCATCGAGTCTCGGGCCGCCGATCTGCGCCCGCGCATCACCATCACGGATCCGGAGACCGGCGAGCCCGTGAAGCTCCCGGGCTCGGGGCTCGACGCGCGCTACCTGCTGCCCGTGGGTGCGAACATCGTCGCTCAGGAGGACGAGGCCCTCACGCCCGGCGAAGAGATCGCTCGTATGCCGCGTGAGATGTCGAGGGTGCAGGACATCACCGGTGGTCTGCCCCGCGTCGCCGAGCTCTTCGAGGCTCGCAAGCCGAAGGACCACGCCATCATCAGCGAGATCGACGGCGTGGTGGACTTCGGCAAGGACACGAAGGGCAAGCGCAAGGTGGTCATCACGCCCATGTCCTTGGACGGGAAGATGCTGGAAGATCAGTCGCGCGAGTACCTGATCCCCAAGGGCAAGCACATCCAGGTGCAGCCGGGTGACCACGTGCGCGCCGGCGATCCGCTCCAGGATGGTCCCGCGAACCCGCACGATATCTTGCGGGTCAAGGGTGAGAAGGAGTTGGCGGCCTGGCTCGTCAACGAGATCCAGCAGGTCTACCGGCTCCAGGGCGTGACCATCAACGACAAGCACATCGAGGTGATCGTGCGTCAGATGCTGCGCCGCGTACGAGTGAAGGAGGTGGGTGACACCAACTTCCTCATCGAGGAGCAGGTCGAGAAGCACATCTTCGAGGCGGAGAACGCTCGGGTGATGGAGCGCGGAGGACAGCCGGCGGTCGCCGAGCCGATGCTGCTCGGGATCACCAAGGCGTCCTTGTCGACGGAGTCCTTCATCAGCGCCTCCTCTTTCCAGGAGACGACGAAGGTGCTCACGGAGGCGGCCATCAACGGCAAGACCGATGACCTCCTCGGGATCAAGGAGAACGTCATCATGGGCCGCCTGATCCCGGCGGGCACGGGGTTGCCGGCGTACAAGCGCCTCAACCTGGTGGTCGAAGAAGGTGAGACCTTCATGCCTCCGGCGCTGCAGCGGCCGATTCCGGTGCAGGCGGTGGCTGAGGACCTCGGGTAACCTACGACGAGTAGGGACCGGCCCCCCCCGCCCCCCGCGGGCCCGGGGCGTGGGGGGGGGCCGCCGCCGGGGGGCCC
>JAEWOQ010000523.1 GCA_023460875.1 Pseudomonadota bacterium | reverse complement strand
TGGGCCGCTCCCCCCTCCGAAAACCCGTTGACATTCCAGAGCTTACAGAAAACGATGGAACTGACCAAGACGAGGGAGGCTCGGACACATGACCAAAAGCGAGCTCATCGAAGCCATTGCCGCCCGTGGGGACTTGACGAAGGCCCGCGCCGAAATGGTCGTCAACTGCGTGTTCGATGCCATGACCGAGGCATTGCAGGAGGGGGAGGGGATCGAGATCCGCGGGTTCGGCAGCTTCACGGTTCGCCCCTACAAGCCCTACGACGGGCGCAACCCCCGCACGGGCAACCCCGTACCCGTCCCGGCGAAGCGCCTCCCATTCTTCAAGGTGGGCAAGGAGCTGAAGGAGCTGGTGGACAGCAGCCGTCTCCACGCTCCGCCTCCTTCCTCCGGCGAGACCGGGAACCTGTCCAACGCGAGCACCGGCACGGACGGCGACGGCTGACACGCCTCGCGCTCGTCATCGCGCTCCTGGCGCCGCTCGCTTGTCGCGCTGTCCCGCCGGTCGTCGACGACACCCCCGCTCGCGCCGTGCCAGCCCTCCGTGAGGGCCCGCTGACCGAGTACGTGCCCGCGCCGACCTTGCGCTGGCTCCTCCTGGCCGATCCAGCGCGCATCGCAGCTGTTCCCGGCGCGCTCGAGGCCTTGGCGCCCCTGGTGAACGACGCCGGCTGGAGCCGATTCACCGAACGCAACGGCTTCGACCCACGCCGGAGCCCGAGGCTGCTCGTCGCGGGCTTCGAGCTCGGGACCCTCTCCCTGATCGAGCCCCCCGACCTCCCTGGGCCGGCCCATGGGCGTTCGATGGAAGAGCGCTTCCGACAGCGGCTCTTGCACGGCGAAGTGGTGACGCGGCCTCACCCCGCGCTCACGAGGGTGCAAGGGGTCGTCGCGGGGAGCCCCCAGGCGCTCCTCCGAGTCGAAGATCGCTTCGTGGCCCACGCGGACGGAGATCCTTCCCTTATCCGCGTCGTCGAAGGGTTCCTCCTCGGCCGCTTCACCAAGACCCCGAGCGCCCTGCGCGGCGCAACCCTGCGAGCCCACGCGACTTTCGGTGACAACGCGCCCCTCCGAGCGTGGTTCCCGGGCCCCCTCGACGATCCGTCGGTTTTTCCAGACAGTGAGCTGTTTCACACCGCCACCGCGGGGCTCGTCGCCCTCGAGCTCTTCGACCCCTCGTCCTGCCCTCCTCGCGGCACCTGCCCCCCGCAGGGTCAGCCGCGGCAACACGAGGGGCCGGCCCTGCGGCTCCAGCTCGCTCTCGCGGGTCCTTGGTCCTCCGACGGCGACGCGTCGAGCCTCGAGCGGCTCTGGCGCTCCCTAGCCCAGAGCGCCCTGGGACGGCTCCTGCGGCTGGACGCGCCGCTCAGCCCTCCGCGCTCCCAGGTCGTCCCCACGGCGGACGGCACCCGGATCGAGCTCGTCCTGGAGCTGGCGCTGGCGCCCCTCGTCCGCGGCCTCCACGACGTGGTCGCTGGGGAGCTGCCCGACCTCCTCGCCGCCCGGCCGCCGGAGGGCCCGGCCCCGGTTTCGCCCGTGCCCGCTTTTCGCCGCTCCGAGGAGGCCGTAGACTGAGAGGAGAGAACTGCTGTCGGACGGCCAACACGTGGGGGCGGGCCGCTCCTGGGAGCTTCCTTCGAGCTCCGCCCGACTCGTCGGACCGGATCCTCGATCGAGCCGCTGTATCCCGTCCCCTAGGGGCAACTTCGCCCGGGCGCGACAGCCGTGAGGGAGAACCGAGGATGCAACGAGCGTCGAACGAAGCAGTGAGTGCCTTTCGGGTGGGCCAAATGGCCGTGCACCCGGCCCATGGGGTCGGCGAGGTGGCTCGGATCGAGCAGCGGGACCTGGGAGGACGCACCACGAGCTTCTACGTGCTGACCATCGGGACGGCGGGGCTGAAGGTCATGGTGCCCATGGAGGCCGCCGATCGGGTGGGGCTCCGCCCGGTCATGTCCTCGGAGAGCGCCGAGGAAATTCTGGGGGTGCTCGCGGCACCCGAGGTCGCGGTGGACCTGCAGCCCTGGAACCGCCGCTTCCGCGCCTACACGGAGATGATCAAGAGCGGGCTCCCCACGGAGATCGCGAAGGTGCTCCGAGACATGCACCGCCTGCAGTTCGACAAGGATCTCTCGTTCGGGGAACGGAAGCTCCTCGAGCAGGCCCGGACCTTGCTCGTCCACGAGCTAGCCTTGGCCAAGCAGGTGCCCTCGGAGGAGATCGAGGCGCGCATCGAGGCCATCTTCGCCGCTTGAGCGCCTCGATGACGGGCCCAAGGCGCCGCCCCAGCTCCAGACGGAGCTCTGCGGTGTGACTCCGGGGCGTCCGTTCCCCCGGAGGATGGGCGAGCATGGTGATCCGAGCAGACCCCGGGTCGCGTAAGATGAACGGCATGAAGATCTACACGCGCACAGGAGACCAGGGGCGGACCGGGCTGTTCGGCGGCGCCCGGGTGCGCAAGAACGATCCGCGGGTGGAGGCCTATGGCACCGTGGACGAGACGAACGCTGTGCTCGGGGTGGCGCGCGCCGCCGATCTGCCCGCGCCGCTCCAGGACATCGTCGAGAGCCTCCAGCAGGATCTCTTCGTGCTCGGCGCGGAGCTCGCCTGCGATCCGAGCAAGACCGACAAGCTCAAGGTGCCTTTGCTGGGTCAGGAGCGCATCGAGGCGCTCGAGGCGCTCATCGATCGGCTGGAGGCGGAGCTGCCACCCCTGTCGAGCTTCATCCTCCCGGGAGGGTGTGCCGCGGCCGCGGCGCTGCACCTGGCTCGCACCGTGTGCCGGCGCGCGGAGCGCCGCGTGCTAGATGTGGCCGACGTCAGACCGGGCGTCGTGGTCTATCTGAATCGCCTGAGCGACTTGCTCTTCGTGCTGGCACGGCGAGCCAACCGCGTCGCCGGCGTAGACGACGTCCCCTGGGAAGGAAGGGCGCAGTCATGAAACCGTCCGTAGGGGATCTCGTTCGCGGAAAGTACCGGGTCCAGCGGGTGATCGGGGATGGGGGCATGGGCTCGGTGTTCGAGGCGCGCCACGAGGCCCTCGACAGCGTGGTCGCCCTGAAGTTCCTGCACTCCGACCTGGCGCGGCGGCCCGGTCTGGCGGCGCGCTTCGCCCGAGAGGCCCGCGTGGCGGCGGCGATCCAGAGCCAGCACGTCACCCGCGTCAACGACGTCGACACCACCGAGGACGGGACCCCGTTCATCGTCATGGAGCTGCTCCAGGGGCAGTCGCTGGCGAGCGTGCTCCTCAAGGAGCCCGGCGGGCGGCTGAGCCCGGACGAGGCCATCGACGTCACGTTGCAGATCTTGTCGGGGTTGGAGGCCGCTCATGGCCGAGGCGTCGTGCACCGCGACCTGAAGCCGGACAACGTGTTCGTGACGCCCTCGCCCGGCGGCCCCATCATCAAGCTGTTCGACTTCGGCATCGCCAAGGTGCGGGAGAGCAAGGAGTTCACCCGCGGGCTCACACACGCGGGCATCCTGATGGGGACCCCCGAGTACATGGCGCCCGAACAGCTCTACTCCGCCGCAGGGGTCGACCACCGAGCGGACCTCTACTCCCTCGGCGTGATGCTGTTCGAGATGCTCTCGGGCGAGCTCCCCGCCCAAGGGGAGAGCGCTGCGGCGATCGTGGCGCAGGTCCAGCAGGGGCTGGGCAAGCGCCTCGAAGACCTCGTCTCCGGGTTGCCCGCCGGGCTCGTCGCCGTGACGCAAACCGCCCTGTCGCCGGATCCGGACCAGCGCTTCGAGTCCGCCTACGCCATGCGCCAAGAGCTCGCGCGACACGCGGGCAACCTCAGCCACGCGGGCCAGCTCGCGGCGGGCCGCACGTCGATCACGATGGCCCCTGGAGGGTCCCTCGCTCCGCTCCCGTCCCAGGGGGCGAGCCGCCCTGGCTCGGGGAGCGCCGGGGCCCTGCAGGCGGCTACGACCGGCGAGCTGCCAGACACCGTCCCCCCCGAGCGCACCTCGCCGCCGCTGGGGACGGCCATCACCGCGCAGCGGGCCCAGGACCTTCGACGCCCCGCGACCGTGCTGACCCCTGAGGTCGGAGCTGTCGTCGCCGCTGGTTTCTCTGCCCCGAACGTCGGCGCCGCGCTCCCGGGACCCCTCCCGTCTCCCGCCCGGGCCAGGAAGGGCAGCGCCTTGCCCTGGGTGCTCGGCTCCCTCGCGGTGCTCCTCGGGGGGGCCATCGGGCTGGTCTTCTATCATCAACAGCGCACAAAGGTGGCGAGCCCTCCAGCCGTCGCTGCGCCCCCCAGCCCGCCTCCCGCGGCCCAGACCGTCGCGGACGCAGAGGTGCCCCAGGGGGCAGCGCCCGCCTCGACCACCGCCCCGGAGGCGTCCCAGCCCGCGCCGGCACCCGCCAGCGGTCAGCCGGTGACCCACCAGAAGCCACCTGCCCAGAGCACCGGCGGTGGCAGCTCGAAGCCAGGGAACGACGACGCACCTCCCGCGCCCTTCGGCTTCCCCCTGCCCTTGCCGACCAGCTTGCCGCCGCTGCCCTCGACCCTGCCGCCGCTGCCCGAGTCGCTCACCTCGGCGCTCCCCACGTCGTTCCCGCCGTTCTTTCAGCAGCTCCCTCAGCCGCTCCCGCAGCAGAGCGACGAGGGGGACGAGAACGACCCGGACGACCAGTAGACCAAGGCCCTTCCGATCTGCCGGTCCGACACACAGCGCAAACACTCCCGCCTCGCGGGGTGAACGGGCTGGCGACGGAGCCGCGACCGCGCTAGTCGTAATGTCTCGTCGTGAACAGCACGCCGCCCCAACCCGACTCGAAGCAGAGCTTGCGTGGTTTCGTCAGCTCTATGCCTGCGGTGTATCGCGAGCGCTTCGCTCCTGCCCAGATGGCCGCCCATGCCCACGTGTCCGCCGCGCGTGGAGGTCGCCCTGCCCACGTGTCGAGCTTCCCATGGCATGATCCCTCCCTCACGGCCCTGTGTGTCGTCGCCGAGGATCGCCCTGGACTGCTGGCGCTCATCAGCGAGGCCTTCGTGCAGGTGGGCCTCGATGTCCAGGCCGCCGAAGCCTACACGCGGCGCCTGAGCCCCACCGTCGCCTCGGCGGCTCCCCACCGCGCGCCTCCGAACTCCGGGACGGCATCGAACGGCACCTCGGAGGTGGTGGATCTGTTCTGGGTACGTCGCCCGCAAGGAGGAACGATCACCGAGAGCGAGGTGGACTCCCTCCGAGCCCACCTGGTGGACCTGCTCTCGGGACGCCGCGCACCCACCGAGCAGCTCGAACACCTCGGCCCCGCCGACCTCGTCACGGAGACCACGGTGCGCTTCATCGAGGGCGACGATGGCCTCTTGAACGTGCTCGAGGTGGAGACGGACGACCGCTCCGGGCTCCTGTACCTCCTGTCGCGAGCCCTCTTCGAGCTCCAGGTTCAAATCACGACGTCCCAAGTGCGCACCACCGGGAAGCGTGTCTACGATCGTTTCACGCTGCTCGAGCTCGACGGCTCGCCCATCGACGATAGCCGCCGCTTGGAGATCCAGGTCGCCGTGCTCTCCGCCATCGAGCCCATGACCCAGATCCGAGAGATTCGGCGCGCCTGAGGGTCCGCGCGCCGCCCCGGGGCCGAGTTCGACGGGGCGCCAAGAGTGCCGTGCTTCGAGCGCGCCGAGCGCCGCGTCCCAATGGCACCCGCGCCGACCAGGCGACGGCCTCCGAGAGCCCGAGCGGTCCGGAGAGAAGCCAGCGCTCCACGTTCAGCGCGCCGCGAGCGCCTCCCGATACACTCCCAAAGTCTGCTCGGCGCAGCGCTGCCAGGAGAACTCCGCCACGCGGCGCAGCCCCGCCTGCATGATGTGCTCACGCAGATCCGCCCGCCCATCGAGATCACGGATGGCTTGGGCGATGGCCTCCTCGTCCTTCGGGTCGGGGTGCAGCGCGGCGTCCCCCGTGACCTCGCGCACCGCCTCCGCGCTCGAGCCCACCACCGGGAGCCCCACGCTCATGGCCTCGAGGGCGGGCATGCCGAAGCCTTCGTAGAGGGACGCGAACAGGAGCATGCGCGCGTGCCGGTACAAGGTGATGAGCTGCGCGTCGGTGACGTGGGAGAGCACGATGACCACGCGCCGCACCTCAGGCTGCTGCAGTAAGCGGTTCATCTCGTCGTCGACCCTCGAGAAGCGACGCACCAGGACGAGCTTGTGATCTTCTCGGTTCCCCACCGCCCGCACGAAGGCCCGCAGGATCCGGGGGTGGTTCTTGTAGGGGGAGCCCTGCCCCACGCACAGGGAGTAGGACGTCCTTGGCGGCACCAGATCATCGATGAAGGCCCGCTCGCGGGCGCGGGCCGGATCGAAGCGCGCTCGGTCCACGCCGTGGTGAACGACGCGGACCTTGTGCGCGTGTTCTGGGTACACCCGCTCGATCGCACGCCGCGTCGCCTCGGAGATCGCGACCACGCGCCGCGCGCCCCGCACGGCGCGCCCGATGTTCCACGTGTACCAGGCGCCGTTCGCCCAGCGCACCGGGAGGAAGGCGGAGGCCAGGCGCCGCGCTTCGATCCACATCAGATCGTGGATCGTCACGACGAAGGGCGCCGCCAGCCCGAGCGGGACCAGATCCGCCGGCGAGTGATAGAGGGCGGCGTCGGCGCAGGGGTGGGCGCGGCCGAGGCTGAACACGGTCTTGACGGACTTCGTCTCACCGGGGAACGCCAGCTCCCGCACGTTGGAGTGCCCTTCCACGAGCGGCGGCGAGCCGGGTGCCCGCAGGAGCAGGAAGTCGAGCTCCGGAGCCGCCGGCACCAGGTGATGCACGAGCGCCTCCACGTAGTTGCCGATGCCACTCCTGTGAGCGACCACCGAACGGGCATCGATGACGATCGAGGGGGACACGGCCCCGGCCGTAGCACCCGTTCAGCCGCGGGTGTAGCGGTGTTCGCTCCAGCGGCACGAATGCCCGGGATTTGCCCGTCGCGCGCCGCCTGCAGGTGACTCGGCGGGACCCCTCAGCGCGCACTCGCCGCGTTGAACACCCGACGAACGACCTCTGCGGTCGCGCTCTTGCGGCGCAGAAACTCCCGAGGAGCGCCGGCCGCGACCACCCGGCCCCCCGCTTCGCCGCCCTCGGGGCCGAGCTCGACGATGTAATCGGCGCCGGCGATCACCTCCGGGTGATGTTCGATCACCACCAAGGTGTCCCCGCGCTCGACGAGCCGCTCCAGCACGCCCAGCAGCTTGGCCACGTCCGCGACGTGGAGCCCCGTGGTGGGCTCGTCGAGCACGTAGAGGGTGGGCAGGTGGCGGGCGCCCGCTGTGAGCTCTGCGGCCAGCTTGAGGCGCTGCGCTTCACCGCCCGACAGGGTGTGAGAGCCTTGGCCGAGGGTGATGTACCCGGCGCCGAGCTCGCACAGCGTGGCGAGGGGCGCTCGGATCTTCGGGTGGTGCTCGAACACCTCGACGGCCCGCTCCGCCGTGAGGGCGAGCACCTGACCGATGTCGTGTTCGCGGTAGCGCACGCTCAAGGTGCGCGGCTCGAAGCGGCTGCCTTCACAGGTAGAGCAAGGCGTCACGACGTCAGGGAGGAAGCTCATCTCGTGAGAGATGACGCCCTGCCCATCGCAGGCAGGGCAGCGTCCCCCTTGAGGTGTGTTGAAGGAGAAGCGCGCCGCCGAGAACCCCTGCACCTGCGCGTCCGTCGTCGCCGCGAACAGCTTGCGGATCGGATCCCAGATCCCCAAGAACGTCGCGGGCACCGATCGCGGCGTGCGCCCGATGGGGCTCTGATCGACGGCGACGGCGCGCCCCAGGCGCTCCCAGCCCTCGAGTCGTTCGTGGGCGCCTGGCACCTCCGTGACGCGCTCGAGCTTCTGGCGCACGGCCGGCAGCAGCACGCCGCGCACCAGGGTGCTCTTGCCCGAGCCGCTCACGCCCGCCACCACC
>JAEWOQ010000522.1 GCA_023460875.1 Pseudomonadota bacterium | reverse complement strand
CGCGAGGTGCACGATCAACGGATGGTCCGCGGGCCGCCCCTTCGCGGCGAAGATCTTCGCGACAGCGTGGGGCTCGCGGGCCCGCGCGCCCAGGCCGTAGACGGTCTCCGTAGGGAAGGCGACGAGCCCGCCCCGCCGCAGCACCTCCACGGCTTCGTCGAGGTTCGAGGTCAGCGGACCCGAGGTCGCGCGCGGGTCGGGCTCGTGGGGGATCATGCGAGATCGAGGCGCAGCCATGTCGCGGCCCGCGCCGCGCGGAGGTTGCCACGGCGGTGGGAGCATCGCCACGGCCGGAGGGGCGCATCCGCCGCCGTCGTCCCCTGAGCGCAGCTGGACGCCCCCGCGGGGCGGGCCTAGCTTTCCTTCCCCCGATGGCAACCAACTCCGAAGCACCCGTGCGCCCCGCCTACACCGAAGGCCCGCGGGGCGAGCTCCAGCTCGTCCAGCGCCCGAGCGATCCCATCGACATGCACCTGGTCCTGCCTCCGGGAGGCCAGGTGAGCTACCGGCACGCCTTCGCCGTCTATCTCGGCCTCCCTGGCTGCTCCCTGATCGACCACCCCGCCCTGCCCGCGGGCGAAGCGGGCTGCCGGCTGATCACCCTGCGCTACATCGTCGCCAACGGGCAGGCTTGGCTCGACCATTTCGCGTGGCAGGGGCCCCTGCGCGCGGCGCTCACCCCGCTCCTCACCGAGCAGGGGCTGAGCGGAGCGGCTCTGGAGCAGCGCCTCGAGGCGGACCTCGAGAGGGTGCGCGCGCTGATCACCGACATCACCGCCCTGCGCCGGGCCGCCGCCGCGGAGCCCAGCCCCGACGACGCCTGGCTCTCCTCTCTGCTCGACCCGAGCACACGGATCTGCGCCGCCCTGTGTGGTGACCCCCGGGAGCCCGAGGCCCTGCGGATCCTCGCCCTGCTGCATGAGCACCCAGAGCTCCGGGCGCGCGGGCGTGAGCTCCTCCGACAGCGCGCGAACGCGCTGTACGACGCGGCCCCCCGTCAGCTCGATCTGCTCTACCTCGCGCTGTCGGAGCTGCGGCGCTACCCCGCCACCACGGTCAGCGCAGGCGAGCTCCGCTACGTGCTCGTCGCCGACAAGGGCGAGATGGGGGTGCGCGCCGTCCGCGAGGCAGCGGCCCTCGGCAAGGTGCCCGTCCCCCTCTTCAGCCTGCAGGATGACGCAGGCTCCTTGCAGCTCCGCCTGGCGGAGGCGTCCGGGGGGTTCGGGATCGGCCTCGAGGGGAGCTTCCGTGAGAGCTACGCCAACTACGCCCAGATGAGCGAGCGGATCCACGCCACGTTCCAGGAGCGCTTCGGCGACGATTGGGAGACGGAGCTCCGCCGCGCGGCGCTCTACCCGGGCTACGGTCCCCTCGCGGAGAACGCCGCCGCCATCCGACATTTTCGCCGCAACGGCATCGTGTTCATCGGTCCCCCCCAGGACGTCGTCGAGAACATCGGTGACAAGCGCAATTTCCGCCGTCTGGCCCAGAGCCTCGATCCGAAGGCGGTCACCCCAGGCATCGTGATCGACTCCAACGACGCCGCCGAGATCACGCGCCTGGTGGAGGAGGGGCTCGCCCGCGGTGACTTCGCGCTGCCCGGGCGGATCAAGGCCGCCAATGGCGGCGGCGGCCGCGGTCAAGCGCTGGTCGGCAAGCCCGAGGAGCTCTCTGGAGCCATCGCGAAGGTGCTCGGTGAGATCCAGGCGTACGGCTGGGATCCGGGCGTGATGTTCGAGCAGAACATCTTCGAGACCATCCACCTCGAGGTGCAGGTGCTCCGGGATCGGTACGGCAACACGCGCCACTTCGGCATGCGCGATTGCTCCGAGCAGCGCGCCAGCCAGAAGATCCAGGAGGAGGCGCCCCCCGCCCTCCTCGTGGCGCGACCGGAGCTCCGCGCGCGGATCGAGCGCACCGCCGTCGAAATCATCGACTCCGTCGGCTACGTGGGCGCCGCCACCGTCGAGCTCATGTACAAGGACGAGAGCTTCTATTTCCTCGAGACGAACACGCGCATCCAGGTCGAGCACCCCGTGACGGAGGAGGCCCATTGCATCCAGCGCGGCGACGGCCCCGACGGAGCCACGCCCCTCGACTTGGTGCAGCTCCAGATGCTCATCGCCGAGGGGGCGCCCCTGGATTTCACCCAAGAGCAGATCGTGCCCACCCACGTCGCACGGGAGTTCCGGATCAACGCCGAATCCTGGAACCCCCAGCTGAAGGACTCCCGGGACGGGCAGCGGGGTCTGTTCGTGCCCAACGGTGGCATCTTCGATGAGCTGTACGTGCCCAGCAGCGAAGACGTGCTGGCCGCGCTCGACACCAGCGGCCTCGGCCCCGAGGACCAAATCGAGGAGCTGAAGATCCGCTTCGACACCGGGTTCGAGGTGGGCGACACCCTCGTGAACAAGGACCCCACCTTCGGGAAGCTGATCGTCGCCCTGCGCGCCCCGTCGTCGCGCCGTCCCTACGAGCTGCTACGCCGCGCCAGCCTCGCGGTCCTGGAGCGCATGCGCATCGAGGGCCGTCAGGTGCTGCCCACGGGCAAGGTGCTCGAGGACTCGCCCTTCCGCACGAACATCGCCGATCATCGGCGGATCCTGGTGGAACCGGTGCTCGTGAGGCATTCTGAAGGTGACGAGGCGGGGCGCCACGTGAACTGGGTGCTCGCCGCCTTCCGTGCTCCGCGCGACGAAGCCCCAGCCGGGTGAGTCGTCGTGGCGGCCGTGGGCGCGCCGCCCTCGTCGCATCTCCGGAACACCATCGAGCTCCCATGCGCACACTCCTGCTCCTGCTCCTGCTCCTCACGATCGTCTTCTGGGTCTGGGGCTTGAGGCGCGGCAACCAGCTGTTCGTCGTAAAAATCCGGGAGGGGCGCGTCGCGTTCTCCCGCGGGCGCATCCCGGCCGAGCTGCTGGCGGACATCGCGGACATCGTGGCCCGCGCAGGCGTCACCCGGGCGGAGATCCGCGGCGTGGTGAGCGACGGCGCGCCGCGCCTGCTGTTCCGCGGCGAGATGAGCCCGGGGGTGCAGCAACAGCTCCGCAACGTGGTGGGGACCTTCTCCACGTCCCAGATCCGTCAGGGCAGACAGCAGCGCTAGCAGCGAGCGATTCGCCAGCTCTCCGTTCACGGACCGGGGCTCGAGGTGTCTTCGCATTAGAGAGGCGACGCCCCTTTTCACCGGGGGCCGTCCAGCGTTAGGGTCCGCCACGGCAGGGGCAGCCAAGGAGGGGGACGAATCCACGAAGTGAGCTCGCTGGTGACCTACGCGCTGCAGGTATCATTGATCCTGCTGGCCTTCGGTGCCGTCGCCGCCGGGCTCGTGCGGTTCGGGCGCGGCTCGGGCAGCCGCCGCCCCGGCCCCCTCAGCCTGGTCGCACGCCTGCACCTCGGCGGGCGTCGCGACGTGTACCTGATCCGGGCGGGAGAGCGCCTGTTCGTCCTGGGAGCGAGCGAGGCGGGGCTCACGCGGCTCGGAGAGCTGGACGCTCCCCTGCTCGAGAGCGGCGTCACGGGCACGCTCAGCCGCCAGTCCACGGCGGAAAGCCAGCCCACGGCGGAAAGCCAGCCCACGGCGGACGGCGCGGCGACACCCGCGCCGCTTTCCTGAAGAGGAGTCACCGTGCAGGACGCCGAGCTCTTCATCGTCGTCGCGGCCCTCGGCCTGGTGCCGCTGCTTTTCATGGGGTTGACCGCGTTCGTGAAGATCTCGACCGTGCTCTTCATCACCCGCAGCGCCATCGGTATGCCCGCGGTGCCTGCGAACCTGGTGGTGATGGTGCTGGCCGCTGCCTTGACCGTCGTCGCCATGACCCCCGTGGGGCGCCTGATCGACGGACGGATCGCTCCGCTCCTCGAGCAAGTGGAGCAACGACCACTCGGAGAAGTCGCCCGCGAGACCGTCGAAGAGCTCCGAGAGCCGCTGCGCGATTTTTACCGCGCCAACGCTGCCCCCGGAGAGCTCGAGCGCTTCGTTCAGCTGCTGGAGGAGCAGTCCGCGCCCGGGAGCACGGTCGACCACGGGGCGTTCAGCGTGGTGATCCCCGCGTTCCTGGTCACGGAGCTGCTCGAGGCGTTCGCCCTCGGCTTCGCCATCTTCCTCCCGTTCCTCGTGATCGATCTGATCGTCGCCAACGTGCTCGTGGCCCTCGGCGTCCAGGCGATGAGCCCGACCCAGGTCGCCCTGCCCTTCAAGCTCCTCCTGTTCGTGGCCGTGGACGGCTGGGGCCTGCTGGCTCGTGCGCTGGCGAGCGGGTACGTCCCAGGCTGAAGTCAGCCATCGATCCGCCCGGGCGCCGCTCAGAACCGCGCGAAACGGTCCACGCTCAGCGCGAGCTGCTCGACGTCGGATCCCGTAGTGACGGCGCGCACACGCTCGAGCACCTCCCGCCCCGTCGCCGCGTCCTCCGCGGTGACGTCCACGAGATACCCGTTCTGCGCCGCGGACACGCTCACCCGCACCCCGGGGAGCGCGAGAGGATCGCTGCTCTGCTGACCCGAAGTGGCGTGCTGGGCTAGCTGGCAGCTGGCGGCGCGATGCACGTATTCCTTCGTCACGCCTCCCCGCGCGGGCACGAACACGCGAGCGCCGGTGGTCTGCTGCCGGGGCGCCCTGCCGATGGGGCGTTGCTCTTTGCGCGCCTCGACGAAAGACACGCCCTCCCAGGCGAACAGGCTCACGTCCCGGGCCTCCGTGGGCAACCCTGCGCAGGCCTGGCCCGGTTCTCCCTCGCGGGCGTGCTCGGCCGTCGGGGTGGTCGTCGAGCAGCCGATCACGAGGAGGAAGGCGGGGACGGTGAGGGCGAGCTTGCTAGTATACATCGAAGTCTCCATGGTTACCTTGGGGTGGCTCTTGTCCTGCCAACAACGTGAGTCACCCGCCCCGGGGAGTCGATGAGCACATTTGCCCATGCACGATCCGTCAACTAGCCCATACTCGACCGGGAATGACCCCTACCGTCTCGGTCGGACCATGAGCGATCTCAGGGTCGTCGTCATCGACGATCAGACGATCTTCCGAGAAATGCTCGCGGAGATCGTCGCCAGCCGCCCTGGCTACCGGGTCGTGGGGCAGTTCCACACGGGGCGGGAAGGCGTGGAGGATGCGGTGAGGCTGCATCCAGATCTCGTCGTGCTCGACGTGATGTTGCCGGACATGAACGGGATCGACGTACTGCGGGCCCTCGTGAGGCAGCGCTCTTCCCTCAACGTGCTCATGATGACCGCCTACGAGAAGCCGACCGTGGTCCAGGACGCGCTCCGGGCCGGGGCCAAGGGCATCGTCATGAAGGGGACCCCGCTGCGGGAGCTCAAGGAGGCGATCGATCGAGTCTCTCGGGGCGGCACGTTCTTCTGCCCAGCCTCGTCGGAGCTCCTACGCCGCACGGTGGAGCGCCCGATCCAAGAGGTGGAGCTCAGCCCCCGGGAGCGCGAGATCCTGCAGCTGGTGGCGTCCGGCCTCAGCACGAAGGAGATCGCCCGCAAGCTCGACCTGAGCGCCAAGACCGTGGCGAACCACCGGCTCCACATCCGCAACAAGCTGGACCTCCACGACGTGGCCAGCGTCACGCGCTACGCCATCGATCGCGGGCTCATCGAGCCCAAGGTATGAGGCTCATCTAGGAGCCCTACGATGACCTCTTCCAAGCGGGAAGTAGCCCGCGGCGCCCACGCTGCCGGAAGACCCACTCCAGGGTCGGCTCCTCCGGGGACGACGCCGCCAGCGCCCTCGGAGCGCGGTGAGCCTCCGCGGGGCGAGCCTGAGGGCCGATCGAACGAGGTGTTCCGAGCCGTCGCGGACTACACCTACGACTGGGAGAGCTGGATCGACGCGACCGGGCAGCTCGTCTGGGTGAACCCCGCCGTCGAGCGCATGACCGGCTTCGGTGTGGCGGAGTGCTTCCGCATGAAGGACTACCCGCTGCCGCTCGTGCACTCAGAGGACCGAGAGGCCATCGCGGCGCTGCTGCGGGCGGCGGCCGCGGGGGGCTCCGGCAACGACTTCGAGTTCCGCGTCGTCACCAAGCAAGGAGAGACCCGCTGGCTGGCCGTGTCCTGGCAGGGCCTTCAACAAGGGGACGGGGTCCCGCTGGGGTACCGCACCAGCGTGCGCGACATCCACGAACGCAAGCTCTCCGAGCGACGCCTGCAGGAGGCCATGCGCTGGGCCGAGCAGGCCGCCGCCGCGCGTCAGGACTTCCTCGCCACCATGAGCCACGAGCTCAGGACGCCGCTCCAGTGCATCGTCGGCTACGCGCAGCTCCTCGAGGGGGAGCTCGCGGACTCACGACAACATCACTTCGCCGAGATCATCCGCGCGGAGGGCGAGGCGATGCTGCGCATCGTCGGCGGCGTGCTCGAGTTCTCGTCGCTCCAGGTTGCCGAGTCTCCGCTCGAGGAGCGCACGTTCCAGCTCGCGGAGCTCGTCGAGAGCTGCGTGCGCGCCGCCCGCCCCCTGGCGGACGCGAAGGGACTGTCCTTGGTGACGAACATTCGACGACGCGGGCTGCCCCGCTTCGTGATCGCCGACGACCTCCGCATCCGTCAGGTGCTCACGAACCTGGTGGGCAACGCCATCAAGTTCACCGAGGCGGGGCGCGTCGTCGTCACCCTCGCCCAGGGCAGCCCGCGGAGCTGCACATCCCGGTCCACATCCCGCTGCAAAGTGCGCCTCACCGTGGCGGACACCGGCCCCGGTATCGCCCCGGCGGACCAGGCGCGCCTCTTCACGCCGTTCCATCAGGCAGACGAGGGCGCGGCGCGGAAGCACGGAGGCACGGGGCTCGGGCTGGCCATCTCCAAGCGGCTCTGTGATCTCCTCGGCGGCGAGCTGTGGCTGGAGACGACGCAGGGCCGCGGCTCCACCTTCATCGTGGAGCTGCCCGTAGCGGCCGCACCTCGCGACGCCGTGAGCTCCGCCTCGACTTCTCTGTCCGGTCCCGAGCCAAACCTCGCGCCCCCGCAGGCCGACCGAGGCTTCGCCGAGCGCCATCCCCTCACGCTGCTCGTCGTCGACGACAGCCCCGCCGTGCTGGAGCTCATGACGGAGTTCCTGAAGTTGCTCGGCTACGCCGCGGACACCGCCGCGACCGCTCGCGAGGCGGTCGCCGCCGCGGCCCGCGCTCCCTACGACCTCATCCTCATGGACCTGCACATGCCCGATCTAGACGGCATGGCCGCGGCGCGGCTGATCCGCGCGCAAGGGGCGGAGCGATCGGCGCGCCCCGCGATCGTCGCCCTCACCGCCGACCCCTTCGCGCGCGCGCAGGCGCTCTCGAGCGAAGGGGGCATGGACGCCTTCTTGACCAAGCCCTTGGCCTTCGTCGACCTGAAGGCCTTGCTCACCCGGGTGGCCCAGCTGGAGCAGCTCACGAGTTCCCCGCATGCTCCCCACGAGGAGGAGCGAGCTCCGGCGGCGACTCGCCCCCGCGCCCGGCGCGAACGCCCCGCGCTCCGCGAAGTAAAGCTCGACCCCCGCGTCCTCGAAGACCTGCGGGAGACCCGAAGCGCCGAGGGCCGGACGCTCCTGGACCGCATGGGCGCCCGAGTCCTGGAAGACGGGGCGGCTCTCCTCGCCGAGTTAAAATCCATCGTCGCTGAACGAGCGCCGCGCGGGGCGGGCCGGGACGACCCGGCTCGCAGCGCGGCCGTCCGGGCTCGGACGCTGCGCCACGTCGCCCATCGGCTCAAGGGCAACGCCCTGCTGGTCGGCGCCAGCGAGTTGGCTCGGGAGTGTCAGAAGCTGGAGGAGCTCGCCGCCCAGGGCCGCGCCAGCAAACGTCAGGCCCGAGTGGTCATGGAAGAGTACCGGGCATTGGAGCGCACCCTGCACCGGCTTCTCAACGCTCCCTGAGAAAAAAACGCCCTCCTCGGGGAGGACTCGGAATAAATGCCCCCCCAAGCGGTTGGCCACCGCGACGGGCTGGGTGTTCCCCAGGCGACCTCGACCGCGGTGGTCGGCTCCCCCCTTCATCAATCCATGCAATTGACAGCGATCGACTCATCGTTAGGATGCCGCGGCCGCGTCCCCCCCCGTGGAGGGACGATACGCCGATGGGAGAGGTACGCGGCGCAGGGAGCCAGTGACCCCTTCGTTGGGTCTCCGCGTCTCCCGGGGCACCCCCACCAGGGAAGTGGCCTTTTCGGAAGCGAGGTACTGCGACGCGGATACCTCGGCCCCTCGGATCACGGTTTCATCGGCGGTGGCCCCTCGGGTCACGCCTCTCTCGAACAGGAACGGCCCAGCACCCAATTGGAGGTCGGATGTCTACCGACGTCATGATTCAAGCCAGCGACCTGTCAAAGCGTTTCGGACACGTGCGAGCGCTCGACAAGGTCAGCTTCGAAGTGAAAAAAGGCGAAGTCGTCGGATTTCTCGGCCCCAACGGGGCAGGCAAATCCACGGCGATGCGGATCCTGACGTGCTTTCTGTCGCCCAGCGCAGGCTCGGCGACAGTGCACGGCTACGACGTGTTCGACGATCCGCTCGCCGTGCGGCGCTCCATCGGCTACCTGCCGCAGCGCGCCCCGCTCTACACGGACATGTCCGTCATCGATTACCTCCGCTTCACCTCGGAGATCCGCGGATTGGTCCCCGCGACGTTCAAGAAGCGCCTCGGCACGGTGATCGAGGTCTGTGGCCTGGCCCAGGTGTTGACCAAGGACATCGGCACCCTGTCTCACGGCTACCGCCAGCGGGTGGGCCTCGGACAGGCGCTCATCCACGACCCACCGATCCTCATCCTCGACGAGCCGACGGCGGATCTCGATCCCAACGAGAAGGCGGAGGTCATCCGCTATATCCAGGAGATCGGCCGCGACCGGACCGTGCTGCTCTCCACGCACAACCTCTCGGAGGTGGAGCAGGCCTGTGCCCGCGCCATCATCATCAGCAAAGGCAAGATCGTCGCCGACGGGCAGCTCGAGGAGATCCGCGCCAAGTCGGGCGGCGTCCGCTACGTCGTCGCGGTCGACGGCCAGGGCGCCGAGGGCGACCAAGCTGCGCCGGGGTACGCGGAGCTCGAGCAGGCGCTCGGCACCCTGCCAGGCGTGAAGAACGTCCGCGAGCTCCGCGCCGAGGAGGACGCCCGTCGCGTGGAGATCGCCGGCCCCCCGGACGCGGACCTGCGGGCGGAGATCTTCCGCCTCATGGTGGCTCGAGGGTGGACCCTGCTCGAGCTGCGCCGCGACGCGCAGAGCTTGGACGCGGTGTTCCGGGATCTCACGAAGGCCGATGAGGCTTTGGATCGTGGCCGCGAGTGGGACGAGGCCGTCGCGGCGGGTCCCGCTGACGAGAACGAGGATGACGACGACAGCGAGGACGACGACGACACGGACGGGGCGAACGCCGCGGAGCCGGTCGCCGAAGCCGCGGAGAAGAGGTGACCATGACGCCTAGCTTGACGATCGCGAAGCGCGAGTTTCGCTCCTACTTCGATTCCCCCCTGGCCTACGTGGTCATCTGCCTGAGCTTCTTTGGTTTGGGCCTGTTCTTCTTCATGTATCGCGGCGGGTTCTGGCAGCTGGATCGCGCCACGATGCAGCCGCTCTTCGAGTTCGTGCCCGCGGGGCTGGCGATGCTGGTCGTCCCGGTCGTGACGATGCGGCTCATGGCAGAGGAGAAGCGCAGCGGCACCCTCGAGATGCTCATCACCTTGCCGGTGAAGGACAGCGACGTCGTGCTGGGCAAGTTCTTCGGAGCCTTGGGCCTGGTGCTGACCATCGTGACCGCGACGCTCCTGTACCCCGTGCTCATGTTCAAGGCGCCGTGGAACCTCGGCCCCCTCGACATGGGGCCCGTGTGGAGCGGGTACCTCGGCCTCGTGCTCTATGCCACCGCGGCGGTGGCCGTGGGGCTCTTGATCAGCTCGCTCACGGAGAGCCAGGCCGTGGCCTTCTTCGTGACCTTCTTCGTGCTGGGCGCCTTCTGGTTCTCCGGGAACGTCGCCGACCACCTCTCCGGCACCAGCGCCAACGTGCTGCACTACGTGAGCTTCCAGTCACGTATGAGCGGCTTCATGCGCGGGCTCATCGACTCCCGCGACGTCGTGTTCTTCCTGTCCATCACGGTCCTGGCGCTCGTGGTGGCTTTCCGGGCGCTCGAGCGCCGTAAGTGGGCGTGACCGATGGCTAACCAGGACCGCAGGCGCAAAGTCGCCACACAAACCGGGCTCTACCTCGTCGTCATCACGGCGATCGTGGTGGTCGCCAACATGCTGAGCGCGGGCGCATACGTCCGCTCCGATCGGACCAAGACTCAGCGCTACACCCTCAGCGAAGGCTCCGGCCGGCTCGTGCGCACCCTGAACGAGCCCGTCCACGTCGAAGCCTACGTCAAGACGGGGCTCGCCCAGCTCGACGCCTTCGTCCGTGATCTCACCGATCTGCTCAAGGAGTACGAGCGCGTGGGCGACGGGAAGTTCCAGTACACGCTCATCGAGCCGGACACGGACGAGCTCCGTGAAAAGGCGCGGGAGGCGGGTCTCCAGGAGCAGCCCTTCGGCGAAGCCAGCGCGACCGGCGACGATCAGGCCTCGGTGACCCAAGGCTTCATGGGCTTGGTGTTCAAGTACGGCAGCGAGAAGGGCGTGATCCCTGCCCTGCACCCCACCCGTGGGGAGGGGCTCGAGTTCTGGATTACGAACAAGATCCGCGAGATCCGCGACAAGAACGACGACATCAAGCACCGCATCGGAGTCGTCACGGGCAAGGACGAGCTCAAGCTCGACGACACCAACCTGGTGGCGCGGCAAGGCGGCGGCGGCGCGCCCAGCCTCAAGCAGATCATCCAGCAGGCGTTCCCCTTCTACACGATCGAGGAGGTGGACCTGAAGGAGGGCAACGAGCCCATCGACTCCGGCTACGTCGGCCTCATCATCACCCAGCCCCGCAAGGCCTACACGGAGAAGGAGCTGCGCCGCGTCGACGAGTTCCTCATGCTCGGCGGCAAGTCCCTGGCGGTGTTCGCTTCCGCCGTGACGATGAAGCCGAACGATCCCTCGATGCAGGCGGATCTGGATTTGCATGGTCTCGACCAGCTGCTCACCGGCTACGGAATCGAGATGAAGAAGGACGCCCTCTTCGATCACGGCGCCCAGTTCCGTCTCCCCGTGTTCACCCAGGTGGGTACGCCGGGCTGGATCCGGCACCCCGGCATCGCTCATGTGGTGAACGACTCGCGCTTCGAGGAGGACGAGAAGCTCTTGGACACGAGCTTCCCCGGCTTCTTCCGGATGGACGAGCTGATGGTGCCCTTCCCCTCGAGCCTGGAGCTCCACAAGGACAAGCAGCCAGAGGACGTGGAGCTCAGGGTCACCGCGCGTACGACGCCGGGGACCACCGCCACGACGGACGGCCCGGTCGACATGCGCCTGCGCGACGAGTGGGCGACGAGGCCTCCCTTCGAGCAGCGCATCATCGGCGCCGTCGTCGAGGGCAAGCTGAAGAGCGCCTTCGCCGGAAATCCCGACGAGTCGATCAAGCCCGCCACCGAGAGGGCATCCGAGCCCTCGCGGGTCTTCGTCCTCGCCTCGAGCCAGTTCCTGACCAACCCGTTCGCTTACGCGGGCAATGGCCCCGAGCTCGGCGGGCAGTTCCAGATGATGGGCGGCATCGGCGGCGACCAGCAGCTCCAGATGATGGCGGGGCCCTACGCGCAGAAGTACCTCACGGCGACGATCCTCTCCTTGAAGAACACCCTGGACTGGATGAGCGGCGACACCGATCTGATCGCGGCGAGCGCCAAGATCCTCGGGGAGCCCAACCTGACCTACTCGAGCATCAGCAAGCCCAAGTTCAAGGCCGAGGACAGCGAGGAGGAGATGCGCCGCAAGGACGAGGAGTACCGCAGGAAGCGCAAGGATCTGCAGCAGCAGGTCCAGTGGTCGCTCACCCTCGGGGTGCCCGTGCTCTTCGCGGGCTTCGGGTTGGTCCGCTGGCGTTCAAGAGAATCCAAGCGTAACAGCAAGGTCGCTTGAGGGAGTTTTTCCATGGCATTGACCACAGACAAGAAGCTCTACCTCTCGCTCGCAGTCCTCACGGTGCTCGGCGGCGCGCTCTACTACCAGAGCCAGAGCGCCGCCGCGGATCGCAAGGCACACTCCTACGAGGGTATGACCAACCTGCCCTCCTTGAGCATCACCGAGGACGACACGAAGGCGCTGACGCGCATCGTGATCGAGCAGCCGGCCAAGGAAGCCGAGGACGGCGAGGCGACCAAGGCGACCAAGCATGTCCTCGTGAAGGACGGTGACGAGTGGCGCCTGGAAGAACCGCTGAAGGCGCAGGGCAACCAGGCCAACGTGGAGAGCCTGCTCAAGAACCTCGCGGGCCTGAAGGTGAAGGAGCGGCTCTCGAGCGGCGCCGACGCCCAGGCAGCCTTCGCTCAGTACGAGCTCACGGACGATAAGGCCGTGCGCGCCACCTTCTTCGCCGGCGACGAGAAGAAGTACGAGTTCTGGTTCGGCAAGGGCGGCGGTCGCGGGCAGACCGCGCGCTGGGACGGCGCCGACGGCGTGTTCGTCGTCGACGGCTACTCGAGCTTCCTCTACACCCGCGACTCGAAGGGCTGGCGCGACCTATCCATCTTCAAGTTCGAGCAAGACAACGTCGTCGCCGTGAGCATCGAGAACGAATACGGCTCGTACCAGTTCGACAAGGACGGGGATGAGTGGTCTGCGAAGCTCAAGAAGGCCAAGGCGCCCGCCGCGGCCAAGCTCGAGGCCTTCGAGCAGAGCAAGATCGACGACATGCTCCGGGCCTACAAGTCCCTCAACGCGAGCGGCTTCGGCGACGACAAGAAGCCCGCCGAGGTGGGCCTGGACGAGCCCTTGGCCACGGTGCTGATCCGCCTCGATGACGGCGCCCAACGCAAGCTGACCTTCGGGTCCAACGCGGAGGGCTCGAGCCGCTGGGCGCAGGTCCCGGAGAAGGAGCAGATCTTCACGGTCAGCTCCTGGGCCGCGGACTGGGCCTTCGCGGAGGAGTCCAAGTTCCAGAAGACCCCGGACGCAGACGACGATCCGCACCCGTGACGGCCGAGCTCGCCCGCGAGCTCAGCCCCACTCGACGCCCCGCGACGACACGCCCCTCGTGTCGACCGGGGCGTCGCTCTTTCTGACACTCGACGCGCCCCCCATGCACGGCGCGCCCCCCATGCACGACGCGCCCCTCATGCACGGCGCGCCCCCGACGCACGGAGCCGACGCACGTTGGGGCGCCCGCCAACGATCGACTCCAAGAGCTCCTAGGCTCAGGCGCGGTCCGTGCCGCGTCCCGCCGCCGCAGCACGCTCCGCTCGAACGGTCGGCGAGCGAGCTTCCCGCACCGCGCGTCCTCGCAGCTGACTGTCGGGCTTCACGCGGGCCCCGCCGCCACGCCGGGTCGACTTCCGAGAAGGCTGCGTTTGTGAGTCCTCGAGGGCGTACGTGGCCTTGGTATCCGGCGACTTCGTGTTCCGAGAGGCCGTCGCGCCCTCACCCACCTTGCGATCCGAAGCGCTGATGCCCGGCGCGGCCGTGTCCACGGGAAACTCTCGCGAGAGCTTCTCGGGGCGAACACCGGCGGTGGCCACGTTGGCCTTGCTGCCCCCCACTCGACGCCCTATCTGACTCCCCGCTGGGGACGCGCGCGCCGGGAGGCGCGGAGAAGCTGAAGCTGCGCTCTCCTTGATGGCCGCGGTGGCCTTCCGAGTGACCTTCGGGGTGCTGGTGCCCGAGCTCTCGAGGCTCTTGCGCACCACCCGCACGCTCCGATCCGCTGCCTTGTTGAAGGCAAGAGGTACGCTCTCCGCCGACTCCGTGACGACGAGGCTCGGGAGCCCGCTGAGCACGACCTTGATGCGGCACTCGATGTCGACGCCGCCCTTCGGCCCGTTCACGTCCTCGAAGCGCACCGTGACGCGCTCGATGTGGGGAGAGAACTTACCCAGCTTCTTGCCGAGGCGAACCCGGAAGTAGCCGCGCTCCTCCGGCGCCAACGCCAAGCCTGACGTCCTCACGTTGAGCGGCGTCAGGCTGGTCTCCGTACGACCTGCCTCTCGCTTCTCTTCACGCGGCAACGCCTCAGTCATCGGGGCCCTGCGCGAAGGCCCCGTCCCCATCCGCACTTTCTTATTAGGCACTCTAAATTGTGAGTGCGCCTGGGCAACTCCGTCAAGGAAGAACGCCGAGCTCACGCTGGCGAGCCCGAGTGGGTGACCGTGAGCGCCAGCGCGCTGGCTAGTCAGGGCTGGCGCCTAGCGAGCTAGCAGGGCTGGCACAGGCCTGACACAAGGCGGTGGAGAGGGGCGGAGAGGCCTTCGCGAGGTATCGGAACGTCAGCGTTCGGCGTCCGAACGAGTTCCCGTACCTTCCGTTCCAGGACTCTCGTGGCTGGGGCTCTCGTGGCTGGGGCTCTCGTGGCTGGGCTGCTCACGACGCGCCACCCGCGCTGGCGCGAGCTCCTCGACCTCCGCTCCCTGAACGGCGTCGAGCCTCCAGGCAGGCTTGGCGCGACGAGGTGCGTCCGTGCTACCCAACCGGAACGTCCGCATCACCGCCTCCGGCAGAGGCCGCAGGGCCTCGCCCGAGAAACATCGGGCTCGGCCGTCCTCCCGATCGTCGCCGCCCGGGGCGCCCGCCGTCGGTGACGCCGCGAGCGCTACCCTGCTGAGGCTGGAGTCATCGTCTTCACCGAAGATTTCACGGAGCAGCCTCGCGCCTCCCTTCCCGCCCAGCTGATGACTCCACACGTCGGTGATTAACGCCGTGCGCCCGGACGCGTCCAGATCCTCCGCGGAGAGCGTCACCGCCTTGTGTCGATCGTCGTCCGCGACGCCGCCGAGAGGCACGAGCGCTCCGCTCGTCGGATCTTGTTGATAGGTCACGGAAGCCCCCTCGATGTCGCCTGGTCCGTAGAGGAGCTCGCGGGCGCCCGGCAGCAAGAAGAACGTGTGACTGTAGAAGGCGTCGACGAAGAGGGCAGGCAAGACACCGTAAGTGAGGTTGTTGCTCCCCCACGGGCGCTCTGTCGACCAGTAAACGAAATAGCCGACGGTGAGCTCATCACCGTGGCGCCGGTAGTGATAGAAGACCGTGTCCGCCATCGTGCCCGCAGACCAGACCCGTGAGCCGATGCACACGGGATGCGCCTCGATGGCCGCGCGATCTGCAGCCTCCTGCTCGCTCATTTCCGGGTTGAGCGTCGCCTGCACCGCTCCGCACCAGTCGCTGCTGTGGTCAGGGCTGATCGCCGCCGCGAGGGAAAGGGTCGCCGCGAGGGAGGTGAACCTTTGGAAATAGAGCATTGAAGTTCGTGGATAGCAGTGCAGGCACGTCGGGCCAGCGACGGACATCTGTCCGAACGCTCTCACATCGTGCGCACATGACCGTCACGCTCGTACGTGGGGGCGGCGGACACTCGTCCGTTGTGCGGCGCTTCAGCGGCGACAACTTGCGTAGAGCGGCGCGGAACCAACGATGAGTGGCAGGTGCAGACGCCGACCCTTTTCGGAGGAGGCCACGGTCACGTGTCCGCAACTCGACGCTCGTTCACGCACCAGCTGGGCTGCCCACGCACAGATCCGCGGAGAAGATTACCCCCGAGTCACGGGCCCTCGGACGCGCTAGCCTCGGAGGATGGCGCCCAGAGAAGACAGCGAAATCGTCATCACCGTCCCTGCCTGGGTCGACGAAACCGTGCAGAGCTTCGGACATCTCGTGGACGACGAGTCCCGCGCGCGGCTCGTCGTTCGACTAGCCCGGATGAACTCCGAGCGGGGCGGGGGGGGGGGGGGGGGGGGGGGGGGGGGGGGGGGGGGGGGGGGGGGGGGGGGGGGGGGGGGGGGGGGGGGGGGCGGGGGGGGGGGGCGGG
>JAEWOQ010000521.1 GCA_023460875.1 Pseudomonadota bacterium | reverse complement strand
CTCCGCAACCCTGAAGAGGAGCGTGAGTGCCGCGCTGGCGGCTACGGGTTCTTCGCCTGGTTTGCCCGGAACGTGGAAGGCAACATGCCCCCCGGGACCAAGTTCACGCCGGGGTGGTGGCGGTACGGCAACAGCGGCGGCGCGGCCGTGGGCGAGAAGCCAACCCGCGAGGAGGCCCGTGCGGCTGCGGATGCGCTGGTCCTGGCGGAAGGGAATCGGGTGCTGGGGTGAAGGTCCTGTTCTTGGACGTCGATGGCGTCTTGAACTCCAACGAGCGGCGCGCCTACGACTACGAAGGCATCCGCGGCATGGACCCGGAGCTGACGGGGCACCTGCTTCGGATCGTGCTCCAGACCGGTTGCAAGATCGTCGTATCGTCGAGCTGGCGACTGGGCGGAATCGGCCCGGGGAGCGACTTCGCCGTGGCCCTCGCCGACGCAGACCGAAGCGGCAAGTGCCTCGATGCCGTGATCGGCGCGACGCCGTGCCGAATGTCGAACTACCGGAGGCGTAACGAGATCCTCTGGTGGTTGACCAACGAAGGCGCTCTGCCGAAGGCGCAACGGTTCGCCATTCTCGACGACGAGCCGAGCAGCATCGTCGACGGGCCCGACGACTGGCTCCGCGAGCACATGTTTGCGACGGACGATGACCTGGGGCTGACCGAGGAGATCGCCGACCGTGTGATCGCTCATCTCGGGAGGATGCCCCTATGATCGCAGTCACCGGCCGCCTGCTGTCCGTCTGCCAACGGGCAGTCCGCGAGCGCGATGACATGAAGCAGTTGCTTCAGACGACAGGTGAATGCGGTGAGCTTATCGCCGCCATCGCCGACTACGAGCGCGGGCGAGTCCCCCGGTCGAAGGTCACAAAGGAGATGGCCGATGTCCTGGTGCTCGTTGTCCAGTACTCCCTGCGCGAGGGCTACTCCACCATGCGCGACGCCCTGAACCTCTCCCTCGACCGGCTCGAGGAAGTGCTGAGGGGGGAACGTGGCTAGACAAGTGCACCTGTTCGAGCCCAGCGGCGACATCCTTGGTCCAGGCGACCGCTTCGGAGTCGACCAAGATGACGCTGTCCACTGGCTCCGTTCGCTTCCCGGCGAAAGCGTCGACCTCATCATCACGGACCCGGCCTACGAGTCTTTGGAGAAGCACCGGGCCGTCGGCACCACCACCCGGCTCACCGCCGACTGGTTCCCGATCTTCCCGAACTCGCGTTACCCCGAGTTCTTCGCCGAGCTCTACCGCGTGCTCCGCAAGGACGCGCACTGCTACGTGCTCTGCGACCAAGAGACCATGTTCGTGGTCAAGCCCATCGCCTGGGACAAGGTGAAAATGGGCATGGGCTACCACTACCGGGCGTCCTACGAGTGCATTCTCTTCTTCGAGAAGGGCAAGCGGAACCTCGCAAACAAGGGTATCCGCGACGTCCTGCCGTTCCCGAGGATCCGCGGCGGATACCCAACCGAGAAGCCCGTCGAACTGCTCGAGGTACTCGTCCAGCAGAGCAGCTCCGAGGGCGAGTTGGTGGTCGACCCGTTCATGGGGAGCGGGAGCACTGGCGAGGCCGCATTGAAGCACGGGCGACGATTCGCCGGGTGCGACGTCGCGGAACGGTCGGTGGCGATGACCATCGACCGCTTGGCCACCAAGAGGACGGAGGACTTGTGACCGTCGAAGCCATCCACTCCGCTCTGACGGGCCACGCCATCCGTACCACCGACGAGGGCGAGCTCGGGAGCGCAGTGGCCCAACTCCTCACCGAGGCCGGCGTCCCCTTCGAGCGGGAGTTCCGCCTCTCCCCTCGGGACCGCATCGACTTCATGGTGGGTTCGGTGGGCGTGGAACTGAAGGTCGACGGGTCCATCGCGGAACTCATCCGTCAGCTCGATCGCTATGCGAAGCACGACGTCGTCTCGGGACTCGTCCTGGTGAGCACGAGGCGCAAGCACCTGTACCTGCCCACGGAGCTGCAGGGGAAGCGGGTCACTGCGATCTGCCTGGGAGGACTTTGACCATGCGCACCTTCGGGACGCTCGCCCGGAGCGAGAAGAAGAACTGGGTTCTGAACGCCGAGCCCCACGTGATCATCAAGGCCAAGCGCCTATTCACGGGGGCCTCCCAGAACAAGCAGGGGCGGATCTATCTCAGCGACACCGTCGAGACCTGCCGGGAGCTCGACTGGTTCCGTGACCGCTACCCGGTGGAGATGAGCCCAGCGGACGAAGCGTACCTCGTGAACCGGGCCGCGGAGCACCGGGAGCGGGAGAGCCTCGTTGCCCAGCTCATGGCCGGCACAGCAGAACCCCGGGCGTTCGAGCTCGCTATCCCCCCGCGGGACTACCAGAAGGTGGCAGCCGAGCTCGCCCTTCGAACAGGGCAACTGCTCCTCGCTGACGACATGGGTCTGGGCAAGACCATTAGCGCCATCTGCATGGTCTCCGACCCGAGGGCCCGCCCGGCCCTGGTCGTCACCCTGACCAGCCTGTGCAAGCAATGGCAGCGGGAGATCCAGCGGTTCGCCCCGGGACTCTCGACGCACATCCTGAAGAAGGGCACCCCCTACGACCTCACCCTTTCCAGGGGCGCGAAGCGTGGGCAGATGACGATGCCGGGGGCATTCCCCGACGTGATCATCGGCACCTACTCGAAGCTCGCCGGCTGGGCCGACACGCTGGCCCCGCTCATCAAGAGCGTCGTTTACGACGAGTGCGTGACAGCTGACACGCGGGTCGCCTTGTGGCCGCCCGGTTCTGGCGAAAAGGCGATCGTGGCTCTTGAGCCAGGAGACGCGATCGCTAGTTTCGATGCCTCCGGGACGATCGTCCGTGACGAGGTTGCCTGCGTCGTCGCCAAGGGAATGCGAGAAGTATGGAGGATAGAATTGGAGAACGGCTCGCACCTCGACTGCACACCGAACGAGCGCCTGCTAACTTGTGATGGATGGGTACACGCACAGGATCTGATAGATGCTTTCAGCAATAGCAACGAGGCAGTCACGGCTGGAGCCGCTCACCGGGTCACGGCTCCAGTTGGTGCTGGGCAGTCTTCTGGGCGACGCCAGCCTAAACCACGCACCGACCTACCCGCGCCTCGCTTTCAACCACTCAGCCAGTCAGGCGGCCTACGTCATGCACAAGGCGCAGGCGCTAGCACCGTACGTAAGGACATGGCCGAAGATCGTCCCAAACCTGGGTTTCGGCAGAGAGAGTTGCCTGTTCAGAACGGTGACGACCCCATCCTTCGAGTTCTTACGCTCTCTGTGCTTACGTCCGGAGGAAGGTCGGATGCGCAAGACAGTGACAGAAGAGTGGTTGGACCAGCTGACATGGGAGGGTGCGGCTTACTGGTTCATGGACGACGGGCACCTGCTGACAAGGTGCGTAGCTGCAACGATCAGCACCCACTCGTTCTCCCTCGCAGAGAACGAACTCCTGGCCAGCTGGCTCGCTGCGCGGGGGGTGGATGCGGTCATCGACCCGCAGACGACCCCATCGGGGAAGAAGTGTGTATCGCTCCGACTGCGCAAGCGCGCCACGCAGCGCCTGGTGGAGATGATCAAGCCGTACGTCCCATCGTGCATGGCTTACAAGGTCGAGATCCGCGAGGAGCCGCCGAGTGTCCAATGCGTGGGGTGTGGAGCGGCGCTCCCGGGAAGGCGGACGGGAACGCTGGCGACTTGCGGGGAGCCGCAGTGCCAAAGGCAGCGATACAGTCTCTGGTGGGCCGCAAGGAACGGATATCCGACGGAGAAGACCTGCTTAGATTGCCCGGCGAGTGTCAACGTCCGCGGCACGCGCTGCCCTACGTGCAGAAGAGCATTCGAGAATCTGGAGAGGCGAGCGAGGTACGCCCAGACGCACCCGCAGCAGCACCTGAAGTGCGCCTTCTGCGCTGCTCCTGTGCCGAGGGCGCGAGGCGGTTCGATTCCACAAATGCCATGCTGCCAAGGCAGGGAGTGCCTGATAAAGCATCGCCGGTGGCGCAGGTCTCGAGAATCGAGCCGAGCCGTGTCACACGGATAACTCCGTTAGGTGTTCTCGATGTCTGGGACATAGAGACAGTTCAGCACCATACACTGTTCGCCAACGGCTTCGCGGTTCACAACTGCCAGGACCTTCGAGCAGGCGACTCAACGAACAAGGGCGTGGGGGCGAAGGTACTCAGCGAAGCGGCGAGCATCCGCATGGGTACTTCCGGAACCCCCATCTACAACATGGGCAGCGAGATCCACGCCGTCCTCGGCTTCGTGGCGCCCGATGCCCTCGGCACCCGCGAGGAGTTCCTCCGGGAGTGGTGCGGCGCCGTCGACGCCCGCGGGCGAGCTCGACTCCGGGACCCGAAGGCCTTCGGAGCGCACGTCCGGGAGACCGGCCTGATGCTTCGGAGGACCTGCGCTGACGTCGGTCGCGAGCTCCCTCCGGAGATCCGCATCCCCCACCATATCCAGGTCGACGACGGCCCCCTGAAGGACATCACGAGCGCGGCGATCGAACTCGCGAAGATCATCAAGGACGCGAGCAACCCGAGCTTCGCCCGCATGCAGGCCGGCGGGGACCTCGACGCGATGGTGAGGCAAGCCACCGGCGTGGCGAAAGCGGCCTATGTTGCCGAGTTCGTGCGCATGCTGCTCGAGCAGGACCAACCGGTGCTCCTCTGCGGCTGGCACAGGTCGGTATACGACATCTGGCTCGAACGCCTCGCTGAGTACAAGCCAGCGCTCTACACGGGCAGCGAGAGCGCATCCCAGAAGGACAAGGCTCGGGCCCGCTTCGTCGACGGCGACACGAACCTCATGATCATGAGCCTGCGCTCGGGTGTGGGTCTCGACGGCCTCCAGCACCGCTGCCGGACCGTCGTCTTTGGTGAGCTCGACTGGTCCCCCGGCGTTCACGAGCAGGTGCTCACGCGGCTGAAACGCGACGAGCAGAAGGAACAGGTGATCGCCTACTACCTCATCGCCGACGAGGGGAGCGACCCGATCGTCGCCGACATCCTCCAGGTGAAGCGGACCCAGGTCGAAGGGATCCGCAACCCGAGCGAAGACATCATCGAGCAACTCGACGTCTCCGGGAATCGCATCCGGGAGCTCGCCGAGGCCTACCTCAAGAAGGCGAACGGTCGCGCCGCGCCGCCGAAAGCGAAGCCCGCCCAGCCCACCGCCCCTCAGCGCCCAGAACTCGTCCAGAAGTCCCTCCTCTGACCCCAAACACCCCATGACCCCAGCCCAAGAACTGAGCATCCAAGAGCAACTCGCCCTCCTGGTGAAAGCGCCCAACGCCCGCCCCGTCAACGTCGCCGGTGAGATGTTCGGCTACCTGCGAGCTCGCATGCCGATCGGTCACGCACCGAACCCCAACACCGACAGCCTCGTCTGGCGCTTCGACTGCACGAAGTGCGGGGCCGGGACCCGCGACACGACCCTCAGCTACGCCAGGGCACAGGTCCGACGCGCCAAGGCCAAGGGGCGCGAGTGCATGCTCGCCTGCGAGTCCTGCACGCTCCGTGGTAGACCCACCCGTCCTCCGGAGGAACGCGGGAAGCGGAAGGTGACCAAGGCCGCCAAGGCCCCTAGCCGCCCCGTGAAGGCCGCCGCCAAGCCGAAGGCCCCTACTTCCCCACCCCAACAGCAGAAGTGGGCCACGCCCCAGGAGAAGGCCAGGTCGAGGCGAAGCTCGAGGTTCGACCCAGAGCCCATC
>JAEWOQ010000520.1 GCA_023460875.1 Pseudomonadota bacterium | reverse complement strand
CGACCAAACCCCCGCCGCGCCGCCTAAGCAGCCGGGGCCCGTCCGCAGGCTAGTACGCTCGCCCGCCCGGTCAGCCGATCTTGCCCTGGAGCAAGAACGCGATCACGAAGGCGAACAGCACGAGGGACTCGATGAGGGCCAGACCGAGGATCATCGGGGTCTGGATGCGCGAGGCAGCGCCGGGGTTCCGGCTGATGCCCTCGAGGGCGGTCGCCGCAGCGCGTCCCTGGCCAGTGGCGCCGCCGAGCACCGCCAACCCGATGGCGATACCGCCGCCGAGCGCCGCCATCGACTGCACGTCGAAGGTGTTGGAGGCCGCGTCCTGCGCGAGGGCGAGGGCGGGGGCGAAGGTGGTGAGAGCGGCCGAGGCAAGAGCCAGCTTCTTCTTGGACATTTTCAGATGGTCTCCTTTGGGTCTTCTGCGGGGCGAGGCGTTACCGCCTTTTCGTGTGGGCGGCCACCGCTTTTCGATCAGTAGCCAAAAATCTCGGGTTTCCGAAATTCGGGGGATTAGTGGGCCTCGTGCTCGGTGGCCAGGCCGATGTAGATGCTGGTCAGCAGGGTGAAGACGAGGGTCTGCACGACGATCACGAGGACTCCCAGGATCATCACCGGCAGGGGCACCAGCACGGCGACCAGGCCGAGGAAGATCGACAGGACCAGGTGATCCACCGCCATGTTGAGCATGAGGCGGACGGCCAGGGTGATGGGGCGCACCATCAACGAGATGATCTCGACCGGCAAGATGAGCCACGCCAGGTACCAGGCCGGGCCGAGCAGGTGCTTGATGTAGCCGAGCCCCTGCTCCCGCAGGCCGTAGAAGTTGAACAGCACGAACACGACCAACGCGCTGCCGAAGGTGATGTTCAAGTTGCTCGTCGCCACGGGCATCCCCGGCACCAGCGCCATGAGGTTCCCGAAGAACACGAACAGGGCCGAGCCCCCCACGATGGGGAAGTACTTCTTGGCCCGCTCGGGGCCCATGACGCTCTTCGCGAGGTCATAGAAGTACTCCATGAACGCCTCCGTGAAGGTCCGCAGCGTGAGGCGGTCTTCGGGGATGAGCGCTCGCTCGCCGGTGATGCGCGTGCGCACGTGGGCGGCGAACAGCAGCACGAAGACCATCACGAGCAAAGACGCGGCGATCGGCTCCCAGCTGAGCCACTCGGGCTGCTCGCCGCCGATGATGGTCGCGCCGAGCAGGTGAGCGTTGTGCTCGAGGGTGTCTTTGGCGTGGGCCAGGATGAGTGTCAGCCAGCTCGCGTGATCAGGCATGGTCCATTTCCTCGTTCAGCGGTGCCTCGTTCAGCGGTGCCCTGGGGAGGTGGGCTCCGTCGCGACACGCTCACTCCGTGAGGGAGCAGGGGGCTTCGACAGGCCGCCGAACACGATCCCGAGGGGAAGGGAACCGAAGCCGAGGGCGACTCCCAGAGGCTGCAGCTGCGGGCTGCGCACCAGGACCCAGGTCACGGCGAGCAGCGCGAAGAACTTGAGCACGGACACCACGGTCCACGGCAGCGCGGGCCCGTCCCCGCGGACCAGGTTCTGCACGGCCCGCGACAAGGCCCACAGGTTGCCCAAGGCCAACGCGGCGCCTGCCACGACGCTCAAGCCCCAGCTCAGGCCGAACCCGAAGGCCGCCAACCCTGCGATCCCGAGACCACAGGCGGCCACCGCACCAAACGTGCGCCGCAGGGTCAGGTCATCGTGGGTCGTCGTGGTCATCGAAGTACTCCCTTCGAGCGTCGCGTTCCTTGCGCTCCTCGTCCTCAGCCTCGCGGTTCGCGCGCTGGAGTGCGCGCCAGACCGCCCGCGCTCCGGCGATGATGCCGAAACCGAGCCAAACTGCCGTGAGCCACCCGCCGGTGCCTAACTTTTCGTCCAGCCATTGCCCGATGAAAAGCCCAACGAGCACGCTCAGCGCGAACTCGAGCCCGACCGTCGCGTAGCTACCAGCTGATTTCCAGTAGTGCTGCACTCCTGCGCGAAAGCGGGGCTCGCTTAGCACGGTGTGGGCAGGGGGGTCAAACGGCGCAGGAGGTCATCCATCGGCGCTCCCCTGATTCCGCCCCGCGAAAAGCTGCTTCCGCCACGTGAGGAGTTGGGGCCGCAGCGCCCGAACTGCCTCGGCTCGATGGCTGAGCGCGTTCTTCTCCGCCGCGCTCGCCTCCCCGAGGGTGCGCTGTCCCCAGCCCGACGGGACGAACACCGGATCGTAGCCGAAGCCCTCGTCTCCGCGGGCCGTCGGCGCGATGTGTCCCTCGCAGGAGCCCGCCGCCACCAGCACGCAGCGCGCCTCGCGGGCGTGCGGCACTGCCAAAGCCATCACACATCGAAAGCGCGCCGTGCGAGCGTCGAGCGCCGTCTGCGCGAGCGCCGCGAGCAAGCGCGCGTTGTTGTCCGCGTCCGTGGCGTCGTGCCCCGCGTAGCGCTTCGAGAACACACCGGGGCGCCCGCCCAAAGCGTCCACCTCGAGCCCGCTGTCGTCCGCCAGCGCCGGCAGGCCCGCACGCTGGGCCACCGCTTCCGCTTTGAGCCGCGCGTTGGCTTCGAAGGTGTCTCCCGTCTCCTCGATCTCCATCCCCCCGAGGCCGACGTCATCGAGGGTCAGCAGCTCGAGGGTCGGGTCATCGAGGAGCGCCGCGAGCTCCCTGAGCTTGCCGCGGTTCTGAGAGGCCAGGACGATCTTCACGCAAGACTCCTAGCTGAAATTCGTTCGAGAGACAGCGGTCGGGGGCAGCTCAGGAGACGGCGTTCGCGGAGATCTCTCGCGTGGTGAGGTGGTCCGGCTCGTCCTCGTGGCACGCGGGCAGCTCGATGATGAACCGCGAGCCCCCTTCGGCGCGAGCCTCGTACCGGATCTTCCCGCCGTGGGCCGCCACGATCTGCCGCGTCACCGCGAGGCCGAGCCCGGTTCCATGCCGCTTCGTCGTGAAGAACGGGTCGAAGGGCTGCTCTCCCACGCTCGGGTCGATGCCCGGCCCTTCATCCTCCACGCAGAGGATGGCGCCTCCGTCGCGGGGCCCCACGACGACGCGCACCGTGCCCTCGCTGGGCATGGCTTCACGCGCGTTGCGGATGAGGTTGAAGAGGGCTTGCTTGAGCTGCGCGTCGTCCGCGCGCACCAGGGGAGTGGCTGGATCGATCTCCAGCTCGAGCTGAACGCCGTGCCGGCGCAGCTCTGGGCGCATGAACTCCACGGCCTCCTCGACGATCTCGGCGAGCAGCTCCGGCTCCAAGCTCGAGGGCTGGTGCTTCGCCATCGACAGGTATTGGCTGCTCAAAGCCGACAGGCGCTCCACCTCGCGGGTGATCGCCCGGAGCAGCGCGCGGCTCTCGGCTTCGTCGCGCCCGATCTCCTCCTCCAAGAGCTCGAGGTTCAGGGCGATCGAAGACAGCGGGTTGCGCACCTCGTGGGTCACGTGCGCCGCCATCTTCCCGATCGTGGCCAGGCGCTCCGTAGCGAGCAGGCGCTCGTTCGCCTCGGAGATGGCGCTCACCATCTTCTCGAAGGTGGACGAGAGCTCGCCCAGCTCGTCCCTCGAGCCGAGGGGCTCACGGGGCGTCAAGTCGCCGCGGCCGACCGCCTTCGCGCGCTCCGTGACGAGCCCGAGCGGGCGCAGCACCCGGCGGGCATACAGGACCATGAGCAACCCGAGGAGCAGCGTCAGGCCCACGAGCGCCACCAGGATACCGAGGGCGAGCCGCTCGCGGCTCCGCGCTTGATCGAGCAAGCCGTCCACGTGGGTCTGGACGAGGCGCTCCAAGCCGCTCAAGCGCTTCTTCGCGGTGAACCCGCGGGTGACCAGCTCGTCGCGGAGCTGCTCCGCGCGGTCGCTCAGGCTGTCGCTCGGAGCGCGCCCCAAGGTCTCGAACAGCTGCGCGACCAGCGTCTCGTCCTGCCGCAGGAAGCTCTCGATGTAGGTCGTCTCCACGAGCAGATCCGCTCCGATGGCCGCCGTCTGCGTGTCTCCTGCGGTGAAGACCTGCTCGATGCGGGCGCGCACCTCCGCGAGCCGCTTGGGGCGCCCGATGGTCAGGGCGGTGTCGAACCAGATGCGTTTGTCCGCCGGGTTGCGCGCCGCGGTGACGTGGTTGAGCTGAGTGTTCCAGGTGTCCTGGCTCGCGACGAGATCCCGGAGCGAGAGCGCCAGCGGCATGTAGCCGTCCCGCAGGAGCTGCGCTTCCCGCGCCGAGCTCCGCTGAGCCCACAGGCTCCAGCCAGCCGCGACGCAGAACGCCAAGAGGATGGCGGCGTAAGACAGCAGGATGCGCGCCGCGACGGTACGTCGACGGGGCGGGAGCCGCGCGCTCATGGCTCCTCGATGGCCTGACGGAGGAGAGAAGTCAGCTCCACGACGTCGGGCGCGGTGTCGGCTCTGTCGGGCATGCTCTGCGCGGACGCCCGCAGGCGCCGGGCCCCCGACGCACAGCCCGTCACCACGCAGTCCACCCCTGCCGCGCGGAGCGCCTCGAGCCGCGACACCCCGATGCGTCGCGAAGCGTCCGGGAGCACCGACGGCACCAGCCCACCACCGCCCGTGCAGCCCGGCTCCACGTCGACGAACTCCCCCACCAACTGCTCGAGCAGGACCCGCGCCGCCGGCTCGGCGCTGGTCCCTCGCGCCCAGCAAGGCGGCTGCCAGCCATAGCGGATCCCGGGGCGGTCCACGCGGCGCAGCTCGTGTTTCCCACCCGCGGCGCGCCCCGCGGCGAAGGCGAGGAACGAGGTGTGCTCCAGCTGGCGAGCGAGGGAGCGGCGGCCACCGACGAGCTCCCCCACCGCCCGATGGCAGCCCGGATCGGCGACGATCAGGCGGTCGACCCCCTGCAGGGCGCGCCCCAGACGTTCCTGTGCCAGACGGGCGCCCGACGCGTCCCCGGCCAAGGACGGGATGAGCCCACAGCACTCGGCGACGAGCCGTAGAGGCCGCTTCGCGAGCTGGCCCGTGAGGGTCACCACCTCCTCGGCCATGCCCGGTGAGCTCTGCAGGGTCGCGCACCCGAGCAGGAGCGCCGTCGGCGCGGCGGGATCTGCCTCCACCAAGGCGCCTAGCCGCTCGATGTGAGCCGCTTGCCGCAGGAGCCGCCCGGGATGCTCATGAGCGACGCGGACGGCGGCCTCGGGCGCCCGCCCCGCGGCGAACACGGACGCGCGCCCCTCGATCAGCACCTCGGCGACGGGGTTGTCGTGCCGACACAGCTCGGTGCAGGCGCCGCATCCGGTGCAGCCCCAGGGCTCCAAGCGGACCTCGGAGGGCTCCGCCGACAGCAGGGAGGTCATCTTGCCCCAAGGGATCAGGGCCTCCCGGGGCTCCGCGTTGGACACGGGACACACCGCGCGGCACAGCCGAGGGCAGTAAGCGCAGGTCTCGAGCTCCATGCGCCGCTCCCGGGCGATGGGCAGCTCGAGGCGGCGCTGGGCCACCTTGCCAAAGTTCACGTCGTAGGGGGGCACTCCAGTTCCTCTCCCATGCTTACCGCGATCGGGGCCACCCTGCCCATGGGAAGGGCGCCAGGGGGGTCAATGCGGCCCCCACCCCTCAAACGCGCTTGCTCGACGCCGGGCGGCGCCCCGCCCGGCCGCTCGCAGACCTGGTCCTCTTGGGACGCGACGGGGTGTGCCGCGACTTAGCGGGAGAGCCCTTCGGATGTGCCTGGAGGGCGCCGCCTGACGGCGGGGCGCTGGCGCGGGTCTTGGGAACGTTCTGCGCCTTGTTGGGCGTCTCCACGACCTTGGGCTTCGAGTCCGCCTCGAACTGCCCGGGGAGCCGGAGGTCGAAGCGGGTGCGGCCCGGAGACGTGGCGACGGACACCGTGCCGCCGTGCTGCTCGATGATGCGCTTCACGATGGCTAGCCCGAGCCCGGTGCCGCCCTCCTTGTTCGCGGTGACGAAGGACTGGAACAGCCGCGCCTGCACCGCCTCCGGGATCCCTGGTCCCGTGTCCTCGACGAACAGGCGCAGCGCCGTGCCGTCCCGGCGCGCCCCCACCGTGAGGCGACCGCCCGCCTCTCTCATGGCTTCGACGGCGTTGCGCACGAGGTTGAGCAGGGCGCGGGTGAGCCGCTCGGTGTCGAAGCGCGCCACCAACTTGGGCTCGGCGTCGAGCACGACCTCGATGGCGCGCCCCTCGACCTCATGGCGGAGCTGCCGCGCGAGGTCCGCGAAGAACCGGTCCAGATAGACGCGCCTCACGAAGACATCACTTTCGCCGCGCGCGAAGGCGAGCACCTCACGCTGCATGGACGCCACCGCCTCGAACTGCGCGAGGATCTCCTCCGCGTAGCGGCGGCGCTGGGCCGGATCGTCCGACTCCTCCATGAGCTGCACGTAGCCGCTGATGACCGTCATCGGCGACCGAAAATCGTGGATGACCTGCGACAAGAGGCGCCCGATGCTCGTGAGCCGCTCTTCGCGCTGACGAGCCTGCCCCGTATCGAACAGCCGCACGGCCGTCGACAGGTTGGCGCTGACGAGCCGGAGCAGGCCGAGATCCTCCTCGGAGAACGCCTTCCTATCGACCTTGTTGAACAGCGCCAGCGCACCGAGGGGTCCCTCGTCGCCCTCGAGCGGCTCCGCCGCGAAGGTGGTGACGACAAAGGACAGCAGCGGATCCGGCGCGCCGGGTTCCGATGGGGGCACCCCCTGCTGGAGCGGTGCGTCGGTCACCATCGCCTGCAGCAGGGGCCCTTCGCTCACGCCGCCTCGCGCGCGCAAGCCCGGCGCCTCCACGTCGAGGGTGTATTCGACGAGCTCGCGGGTCTCTTCGTCGCGGAGGAGGAGGGCAGCCGCCCGCGCGTCGCAGGCTCGCGCCAAGCGCCCGAGCACCGCGCGGGCCAGCTCCTCGTGAGACGCGGCATGAGCCGTCGAGCGCTCGAGCTCGAAGAGGAGCTCCAGGTCACGAACACGGCGCTCGAGCTGCACCTTGGTGGCGAGCAGCTGACGGTTCCGCTCGACCAGCGTCCCGAGCAGGTGCGCGTTGTCGATGGCGACGGCCGCCTGGGTGCTGAGCGCGTTCAGGATCGCCTCGTCCTGCTCCGTGAAGGGCTCCCGCCGACCCACCACCTCGAGCACGCCGATGGTGCGCCCGAGGTTGTTCTTGAGGGGGGCGGCCAACTGCCGCCCCCCGTCCCGCCGGCGCGCCCGGCCAGCGCGCGCCCCACCCCCCCCCAGCCCCACCCCCACGGGCCCCTCGAGGTCCAGGGGCGGTCCCGTGGCCAGGGG
>JAEWOQ010000519.1 GCA_023460875.1 Pseudomonadota bacterium | reverse complement strand
TGGACGGCGACGACGGCCAGGACGGCAAGGACGGCGACGACGGCAAGGACGGCGACGACGGCAAGGACGGCGACGACGGCAAGGACGGGAGCAGCTGCTCCGTGGATTGCGTCGACACCGAGACCGTCCGGATCTCGTGCGAGAATGGATCCCAGGTGACGTTCCCCGTGGAGGATTGCTCGGAGGATGACTCCACAGGCGCAGGCGGCGCAGGTGGCGCTGCCGGCTGAGTCACGCTGAGCGCGTGATCGAGAGCGCGCGATCGCGACGGTTCGCTACGGACTGCTCGCGATCGCGCGCGCCTTTTCAGGCGCTGAACGGCGCTGAACGAATGTCGCGCCGACAACACGCGGTGGCGACAAAAAGTTGACGGGTGGGTCGTCTTTCCGGAACGCTAGGCGATCGGTCCCATGAGTGAACGAAGAGATCGGGGGGGTGGCAGTGCGACGGCCAGGACGTCGCGTGAGGATGGCCTCGGTCCAGTGCGAGCCAAGCGCCTCGAAGACTCTCCAGGGAGCGCCCGGCCAACGAAGGCTGCTGGCTCGACGCGGAAGCGCCGAAAGGCGCGCGGAGCGGACGACGTCGAGAGCGGCAAGCAGGTGGTGCGGCTGCTGAACATCCTGCGCGCCCTGGAGGGCGCACGTCAGGGGCTCACGGTCCGCGAGCTCATGGATCAGGTGGAGCTCGGCTGCGGCATCCGACAGGTGTACCGCAGCGTCGACCACCTGGTGTTGGCGGGATTTCCCCTCGTGAAGGAGGGCACGCGCTGGCGTATCGACGGTGAGTCGCTCCGGATGGAGCCCCTGCAGCCGTCGCAGGAGCTCGCCTTGTTGGTCGTGGAGGATCTCCTTCAGCCCTTGGATGGGCATGAGGTCGTAGAGGTCATCCAAGGCCTGCGCACCAGCATCCGAGCCCGCCTGAAGCCAGAGGGGCGTGCGTGGGTGGACCAGTTCCGCCGCACGCTCGCGGTGACCGGCCACGCGCCGATCCACGGGACGATCCAGAAGATCCTCGAGACGGTCGGCGAGGCGTGCATCGCGGAGCAGTGCCTGCACCTCGCCTATGAGGCGCCCGGCAAGCCCGTCGAGGAGCGGACGGTGGAGCCGCACCTGGTCTGGAGCACCGCAGGTCGCGCGTACCTGGTGGCGTACTGTCGCAAGGCGCTGGGCTTCAGGACGTTCGCCGTGCAGCGGATCCGCCGAGTGTACCTCCTCGATGAGTGCTTCGAGCGACGCGCCGAGCTCGACGAGGCCGAGTACGTGCAGCGTGGCTTCGGCGTGATGCACGGGGCCGTCCACGAGATCACGGTGCACTTCACGCGGTCCGTGGCGCACCTCGCCCGGGAGCGCGCTTGGCACGCGAGTCAGGAGCTGACTGAGCTCCCCGATGGATCCTGCGATCTGCACATGCGCGCGGCGGGGCTCCCCGAGATCGCCGCATGGGTCGCCTCCTTCGGTGGCAAAGTGAGGCCGGTGCGCCCCGCAGAGCTGGTGAGCGCGGTGCGGGAGCTGCACCGGCAGGGCCTGGAGGCCGTGGCAGAGTCAGACGTGTAAGCAGTCGAGGAGGGGACAGATGGCAGGAGAGGCAGACAAGGACCTCGAAGGAGAGCTCGACGAGGGCGGACGCGCGCGGGCCAAGACGCTGCCGCGCCGCGCCCCTTTGGTCACCACGATTCCGGACCTGGTGCCCGCGCGCATGATCAACGAGGTCCTCTACTGTGAGCGGCTTCTCTATCTCGAGTGGGCGCAGGGCGAGTTCGCCGATAACGCGTTCACGGTAGAGGGGCGCGCCGTGCACAAGCGGGCCGATCAACCCAGCGGTGACCTGCCGCCGAGGACGGCGACGAAGACGAAGACGAAGGGAGAGGGCACGGGCGGCGGCCCCTCGGAGCGAACGAAGCCTACCGTCGCCTCGAGCGGCGAGGCGGACGTCGAGGAGCTCATCGCGGAGCGACCCTACGAAGCTCGCTCCCTGTGGCTGTCGTCGGAGCGGCTCGGCATCACCGCCAAGATCGACGTCGTCGAAGGGAGCGAGGACGGGGTGGTGCTCCCTATCGAGTACAAGCGGGGCGCAGCTCCCGACCTCGAGGAGGGGGCCTATCTCCCCGAGCGCGCGCAGGTGGCAGCTCAGGCGCTACTGCTCCGTGAGCACGGGTACCGCTGCGACGACGGGGCGATCTACTTCGCCAAGTCGAAGAAGCGCGTCCCCATCCCCATCACCGAGCATTTGACGCAGACCGTCGAGATCGCGGTGGCGAGGGCGCGCGAGGTGGTCGGCCGAGGTGAGGCGCCGCCGCCGCTGGACGACAGCCCCAAGTGCCACGGCTGTTCCTTATCGGGCATTTGCCTTCCCGATGAGACGAACTTGTTGCGTGGACTCGCCGGTCAACCTCTCTACGACGGTCCCGAGGAGGTGCGAGCGCCGATCGAGGACGATCTCAGCGGGCCGCTGGATCCAGACCCATGGAACCTCGCTGGGCCTCAGACGGAGCCGTCGAGGAGCCTCCGTCGGCTTCACCCAGCGCGGGACGACAAGCTCCCGATCTACGTGCAGGAGGCCGGGACGCAGATCGGGCTGTCCCAAGAGCGGCTCATCGTGCGCTCCAGGCAGGCAGGGGCGACCGAGGCGCGCCTCTCGAACACCTCACAGGTCGCCCTCTTCGGCGCGGCCCAGGTCACCACGCCGGCCTTACGGGCCCTCCTCGAGCGCGGGATCCCCGTCTCGTTCTTCAGCCACGGCGGCTGGTACTACGGCCGCGCCGGAGGCTTCGACACAAAGAACGTCGAGCTGCGCGTCGCCCAGTATCGGGGAGTGGTCGACCCAGCGACGTGCTTGCGCCTCGCGAGGGGCTTCGTCGCCTCGAAGATCCGCAACTCGAGGACGTTGCTCCGCAGGAACCACGAGGCGCCGCGCCCGGTCACCCTCAAGGAGCTGGAGCAGCTCGCGAAGAAGGCGGAGGTCGCCGAGTCCTTGGAGTCGCTCTTGGGGTTGGAGGGGACGGCGGCGCGCTACTATTTCGGGGACTTCACGGGGATGCTCAAAGGTGACGCGCGGGCGGGAGACTTCGATTGGGAGGGCCGGAACAGACGTCCTCCCCGCGATCCCGTCAACGCCTTGCTGTCCTTCACCTACGCCTTGCTGACGAAGGAGCTCACGCTGACGCTCGGCGCCGTGGGCCTGGAGCCGCTGCTGGGCTTCTACCACCAACCGCGGTTCGGGCGGCCGGCGCTGGCTCTCGATCTGATGGAGGAGTTCCGCCCGATCGTCGCCGACTCGGTGGTCCTCGGCGCCTTGAACAACGGCGTCGTCACGCCGAAAGATTTCGTCGTGCGCTCCTCGGGGGTCGCGCTCAAGCCCGCCGGACGCAAAAACCTGATCCTCGCCTTCGAGCGTCGGATGGACCAGCTCGTGACGCACCCGGTCTTCGGCTATCGGATTAGCTACCGGAGGGTCTTCGAGGTGCAGGCGCGCTTGCTCGGAAAATTCCTGCTCGGCGAGACCCCTGAATACCCAGCCTTTCGGACGCGCTGACCGAGGGGCTCGCACCCGACTCTGGAGGGACCTTCGTGAGGCAAACCTACATCGTCAGCTACGACATCTGCGACGACAAGCGCCTGCGCCGCGTCTTCAAGACGCTGCGCGGCTGGGGGGACCACCTGCAGTACTCGGTGTTTCGCTGCGAGCTGACCCACCGCGAGCTCGTCGAGCTCCGCACCGAGCTCGGTAAGATCATCCACCACACGGAGGATCAGGTGCTCTTCGTCGACGTGGGCCCCGTGTCTGGACGCGGCAGCACCTCCATCGCCGCCATCGGCAAAGCATACATGGCCCCCGAACGCCTCGCGGTGGTCGTCTGATGGGACACTGATGGGACCCTCGCCGCCGCCGCGCATGCCCGTCCCCCGGAAGGCCCCGCACCGCCTCGTGAGGACGCCCGCTCCTCGCGGCGCGGTTCGTTGTCACCCGGCGCCGAACGCCCGGTCGTTCGGTCTCATGTACCCCCCGACGCGAGCGGTCCTGTGGCATCATTACACCGAGCACCGCTCGCGCGGCGCACAGGTCTTTGAAAACCCAACGAAAATGAACCCCCAACCCCCAACCCCACTCCTCCAACACCCCCGCGCCCCCGCGTTCCCGCCACCACCTCTCGCA
>JAEWOQ010000518.1 GCA_023460875.1 Pseudomonadota bacterium | reverse complement strand
ACCTACCACTGTACACCGCCAACAACGGCGCGCGCTCGCGCCGCACCCTCGGCGCATTCCGCGAGGCGTGGCGCTCGCTTCGGGATCGCGCTCCGCACCTCAACGTCGGCGACACGGAGAACCAGCGCGAGTGGCAGGAGGTGCTCGAGGCTGCCCGCATCGACCCCGAGCTGTTCTCGTACCAAGTGAGGATGAATCAGCGCGAGGGCGGCGCCGACGAGTTGTTCCGGTTCGCCGAGGCCGAAGACTTCGTCGACTTCCTGTTGGCGCTGGCTCTCGACCCTGCCTTGGGCGATCGCGTTGGCAGGAACATCACCGCCTTCCGCCGCGAGCTGCTCCAGCGCAAGGAGCAGCTCGTGCCCGAGAGGGACCTCGTGGCCGGCCTAATCACACGGATGGCTGCCGTGTGCGGCATCCGTGACCGTCGCGAGCGGCTGCGCACCGAGCTGGGGCAAGCACGCGCCGATCTCGAAGCGCTGGACGTGCTCGCCGCACTGCGAATCAAGGAGCTCAGCGGAGAGGCCGAGCGGCTCGAGGAGGCCCGTTCACGCCATGCCGAGGCGGCCGAGGAGCAGACGCGACAAGGGACCGCAAAGAGGGGGCGCGCCGCTCAGCTCAAGAAGCACGCAGCGGAACTGCGGCTCGCGCGGCTGAAGGAAGAACATGATCAGGTTCAGGACGACTGGCGCACAGCCCAGCGTCTCGCCAGGATCTGGAGCGCTGCGGTCCCCCTCCGACGCGCGATCCAGTTCGAAGAGAAGGCGAAGGACCAGCGCAGGTCGCTCCAGCAGCGCGAGCGTGAGCACGCCCCTCTCCGCTCCGAACTCGAGGGCGCGGCGCGCAGGTTCGCTTCTGCGCTGACGTGGCGAGCACAAGAGCATCGGAAGAAGGCCGACGAGGCGCGCCGCGACGAGAAATCGGCCCGCGACGAGGCGCGCGAATTTGGACGCCAGGCGATGGAGGCCGGCAAAGTCCAGAGCCAGGCAGCGACCGAGGCGAAAGGGCTCGAGCAGCGCCTCGACACCGTCGAATCCAAGCGCAAGCAGTTGGTCCGTGAGGGACTCCTCGGCAGCGATGAGTCGGCTGACGCGGGGGTCAGCCGATGGACGGGCAAAGCCACCGACCACGAGGGTGCTGTTGAACGGCTGGACGGCGAGATCGGACGTCTCGACGAGGCACTCGAGGCCTTCGACGGCGCCATCGAAAGGGCGGCGGACGCGCTCTCGCAGTTCAAGTCAGAGCACCAGAAGCTGAAGGATCGCTTCGATCGCGCCCTGGACGAGCGTAAGAGCATCGAGGGCGATGCGGTTCTGAAGTCGGCGCTCGAACTCGAGACGCTCGATGCCGATCGCATCGGCACTGACGCCGTGGGCACGCTCGAGCAGGCGGCTCGTACGGCACAACGGATCGTCGTGGATACGCGTCTGGCAGCCGCGGATGACGAGCGCGCCGCTATTCACCTCGAAGAGCACGGCCTCCTGCCACCGTCGCCCGATGCCCAGCGCGTGGTCGAGTTTCTGGGCGAGCGTCTCGGGGGACAGGCTTGGTCCGGGTGGTCATGGATTCAGGCAAACGTGCCGAAGCAAGACGCGCGGGCCGCGGTTCGCAAGGCGCCCTCGCTCGCGCAGGGCGTTGTCGTTCGGCCCACCGATCTCGAACGAGCCGCTGACCTCCTGCGCGAGGCCGGACTGGAGCCCGACGGCCCTGTGCTGCTCAGTGGCACTGACGCCCTGGCCCGAGCCCCGGAACTGCCTGGCGTCGTGGTGGGACCGAAGGAGTCAGCATGGTTCGACCGCGCCGCGGCGCAGACCCGTCTGAGCGAGCTCCGGGCTCGACTCGAAGAGCACCGTCAGCGGATCCAGGCGGCAGAACAGCGGCAAAGGGATCTCACGCGAGCTGCCGAGTCGTTGCGCTCGTTTCGCACCCGATACCCGGTGGGCTGGTACGAGACCACGTCACGCGACGTTCAGGCTGCATCGCTGAAGGAGGAAGAAGCTCGCGGTCGGCTCGCAGCTCTCCAGGACGATCGCAAGCAGAAGGCCGCCGACCGCAAGCGGGTCGAAGCCGAACGGCGTGACCAGGAGCGCGCGCTGGAGAGTGCCAGGACCGCCGTCCGTAGCCTCCGTGCGTTCCTCGACGAACACGTGCAGCCCTCGGCGAAGTGGCGGACAGACCTGGAGTCGGCGAAGGCCCGGGCGAAGAAGGCCGCCGAGGAGATCCAGCAGTGGCAGGGCCTTGCGGAGGTCGCGGAGGAGCGCGCGACGGGCTCATCGGAAGCGGCGCAGAAGCATGGCGAAGAGGCACGTGTCATCGAGACGGAGCGTGCCGCGCTCGAGTACGTCGAGGGCGAGATAGTCGGCGAAGCTGGCCCACTCGACGAGCTTCGTGACAGGTACCGCCTGCTCAAGAGCCAGTATGAAGAGAAGGTCGGGGCGGACGCGCTCTTGGCCCTCGCGAAACAGAACGACGACAACGCCAAGGAAGAGCGCGGTCGACTCGCGAAGCTGCTCTCTGCGGAGATCACCGAGGAGGTCGTCCGAGAACACCTCGCAGGCCTTGCCGAGCCGGACACGGTCGAGCAACTCCGGCAGGAGACCGAAGCAAGGGCGAGCTCGCTGCAGGGCCGCATGGGCAATCTCAAGGGCCGCATCGAACCTGCTGCCGTTGCGCTCGAGCAGGCCGACGAGGCCTGCAAAGCGTTCATCATGCTGGCCCCCCTTCAGCGGGCGCCGGGCACGCCGGAGCTCGCAGAGGCCGAGGCAACGCACCTCGAGGGTGAGGCAAAGCTGCACCAGAACAGCGCGGAGTCCGAGCAGGCGCGCGCGAACGAGGCGAAACAGAGCGCCGAGCAGGTTCGACAGCGCGCGGCCGACATCGAGCGGCACACGGAGCGGCTGAAGTCCTTGCGGGACGACTACGCGGACCTGCTTGCGGAAGGTGTCGGCCCGGCGGCGGCCGGGCTGGCCGCAACGCTCGAAGAGTCACTCCTGTCCTCGCGGCTGAGGAAGACGAGCGACGGTCTGCGTAAGGCGCGTGCGGACTGGCAGTCGATGGACAGCGAGCGAGGAAGCGCCATCGCCGGGCTCCGGGCCTTTGCATCGGGGGCTGACTTCGAACGACTGGACGCCCCATGGGTTCGTCGCCTCCAGGAGCACGACGAGCCTGCGCTCGAGAGCGCAAGCGAGCAGCTCGCGGCACAGCTTGAGCTGCGCCGCACGGTACTCGAGGAGCAGATATCCGGAGTCGAGCGTCATCGGACGGTTCTGGTCGACGAGCTTCATGCCGTTGCTGAAGAGGGGATGAAACTGCTGCGCCAGGCATCGAACCTCTCCAAGCTTCCTGACCATCTGCCCGGCATCGGTGGAGCGCACTTTCTGCGGATCCAAACGCAGGAGCCGGACGACCCGAGCGAGAGGCGCGCTCGCTTGGCCGAGCTCATCGACGAGCTTCTCGACGGCAAGCACGATCTTGGCGGCGTTGCGTTGGTTCAGGCGGCCGTGCGACGGCTGGCGCGACCGGTCCAGGTGCGCGTATTGCACCCGGATCCGGCGCTCGACCGGCGAACCGTGAGCATTCCCGAGATGGCCCGCTCCAGCGGGGGAGAGCAGCTCACGGGTGCCATTCTCCTCTACTGCACGCTCGCGCGGGTGCGCGGTCGCTCGCGCGGGTACTCCAGGCGTGCGTCCAGCGTTCTGATCCTCGACAACCCCATCGGGCGTGCGTCACGCGGACGCTTCCTGGAACTACAGCGCGAAGTCGCGCGGGCCATGGGGGTGCAGCTCATCTACACAACCGGAGTCAACGATCACGAGGCGCTCCGCGCCCTCCCGAATGTGATTCGCCTCCGCAACGAGCGCGTCGACCGCAACACGGGGCGCCGGCTGGTCGAGCATTCTCCCGACGAGAGCCGCGTCATCGAGGCCGTCCGCATCGGACGACGAGAGAACGGCCCGGGCGCGACGACGGACGAAGTGGAGCAGTTATGACAGCTCCGGAGATCGACGAGCGGCAGCTCGAGCAGTTCGAACGCGCGCTCCTCGCCGGCAACGCCGTTCGCGTCAGTGGTCAGGAGCTCTGGGGCGCCTTGGCGAAGGTCTTTCCGCACAGGGCGCCCGGTCCCGCCGAACGTCGGCTCTTGCTCGGTGCGCTCCGATCGATGGAGGTGCGCGGGAGCATTCGCCTGCCACCGGAGCATGGGAAGCGCTGGGACCGGTCCATGGATCCTGCCGTTCCGACGAGCGTGGACGTCATTCGCGAACAATCCACTCCCTCAGGGTTCCCGTGGCGGACGTTTCCCTGGCACCAGAACCTTCACTGGGTGGCCCAGTGCCGGAACCTCTCGACGCAGCAGGTTGAGTTCCTTCGCCGCGTTCACGATGGGTTCGTGAACGGACTGTTCCGCGAACCGGCGCCGCTGAAGTACCGATCGCTGCAGCTCACGGGCGACGAGAAGCTGCTCGCGTCTCTCTCGACCACTTCGCTGTTCGGCCCCTCACGCCTGACCCTGGAACTACTGGCCTGTCTTCCAGATGCGCTTCCGCTCGCATGGGAACCGGTTGGAGACGGTGGTCGGATGGTCATCTTCGAGAATGCTGGTCCGTTTGCTGTGGCGAGGCGTGTTCTCGCCGAACTCGACACCCGGCCATACGACCTTGTCGCGTACGGGGGCGGCCGAGGGCTTCTCGCAGCGCTCGGACATCTCAAGACCATCGAACGCACCGTCCAGTCACTCCACTACGTGGGCGACCTCGATCACGCGGGGCTCGACATAGCGCTCGCTGCTCGGAGGTGTGCGGCGGAGCTTGGGCTGCCTGACCTCCTCGCCGCCGACGAACTTCATCGCCAGATGCTGCTGGCAGCAGAGTCCTTCGGCCATTCACTGGGTTGGCCCGCGCAGGAGCGCTTCTCCGACCCGGATCGCGAGAAGGTGCTCGAGGTCATCAGCCCGTCACTCCGCAATCAGGTCCGCGGCATATTGCGGGCGGGACGACGAATTCCAGAAGAGGTGCTGGGATCGGAGGAGTTCCGAACTGCCTGGTCACCTGCTCCAAGGTGACTGCGGATGGTCAACTGCTTTCTCACCGCGATGGCCGGCGATCGCCCGGCTACGAAGAACGTGCCATGCGGGCGAACCCGAGCTGGCGCGCTTCGACCTGCGCGAGGAACCGGTCGACGAACGCGTCGAGTTGGGCGCCAGCAACACCGGGCCGCAGCTCACCGCGCACCTCGAAGCCGAGCTCCTGGAACTCGCCGACGCGCTTCTTCTTGCGGAGCCGCTTGTTCAGCGCGCTGGGACAGTAGCAGGGGGAGCGCGCCCGTCCCGAAGGCACGCGACGACCGGCGCGCCCGCTCCGCGCCGCTCGAGCCTCGTACCCAGCGATCAACAGCCCACGCCCACGCCGCCCGCGCTCGGTTCGCGATCGCCCGAAAACGGGCCGTTCATCTCCTCCGGGCGAACCTCGTACCCAATGATCAACGGCTCGCCCGCCTCTCGGGAGTCCCGCCAGAGGGGCGAAGCCGTTAATCACCGGGGCGGCTGTTAAACGGCTCTCGGGTTCTCTCTCCCCGCGGGACAGGAGAGAGGGCGGGAGAGCTGTCCCACGCGGAGCTCATCGCGCTCGCTCGGCGTTCTCCGCGAGCACCCGCGAGAGCACCGTCGCGACGCGCGCAGCGCGCGAAAGCCTCGGTTTTCCTTGGAGGAAAGACGAAACCCTCGGGGATCGCTCCGCGAGGGTCTCGGTGTAAAACGCCCCGTCGCGAAGTTCGCGAACGGAGATGAATGGCTCCAGCGGTAGGGCTCGAACCTGCCGCACAAGCCGGGAACAGCGTTATTTCTGCTGGCTTCTGAAGCGCGACACCTCACCGGGGAGCACCTGGGACCGCGTTTCGGGTGAAGCTTCACCCGTATTTGGGGGAAGGGCGGTGGCTCCATGACCCGCCGCGACAACCAAGAACCGAGAGCTCCCGTCCAGGGCGAGAAGCACCCCGGGCACGCCGGCTACCGCCCCCCGGGGACGATCACATGGTCGGAGCACGTGGAGGCGTGGAACGCCTACGCCAAGCGCTTCGGGACCTACCAGTCCGCCAAGCGCATGGCAGAGCGCGGGGGCTTTGGGTGGTCGGAGCTCGTCCAGTTCCTTGGGCGGGAGCCCAGCACGTGGAAGCCCTGGGAGGCGCCCCGTGGGTGACGTCCTCCGCTTCCCCAGCGCACTCACAGCCCGCTCGGAGCGCGTGGACCAGCTCTGCGACGCGGTCGTGACGGGCAAGGCTGTCCGGCCCCTCGTGGACGCCGAGGAGGTCGACGGCTCCGTGAAGCTCACCGTCGGCGACGTCGAAGTGTGGGCCAGCGCCGAGGACGCGCTCGCGATCGCCAACCGGATCTCGACGGCCGCCGGCGACGCCATTGCACGACGAAAGGGGACGCGGTGAAGGGCCTAGTCGTAGACCTCTTCGCTGGTGGGGGCGGTGCGTCCACGGGAATCGAGGCGGCACTGCGCCGCCCGGTGGACATCGCCATCAACCACTCGGAGACGGCGCTGGCCGTCCACGAGGCAAACCACCCACAGACCCGCCACTTCGTCTCCGACGTCTTCGACATCAGCCCGAAGCTGGCGACCGGCGGGAGACCCGTGGCCCTGCTCTGGCTCTCGCCGGACTGCACCCACTTCAGCAACGCAAAGGGCGACGTGCCGCGAGACCAGGGGATTCGGTCGCTCGCCTGGGTCGGGGTCCGGTGGGCGCGTGACGTCCGACCGCAGGTCATCGCCCTGGAGAACGTCCGGGAGTTCCTGACGTGGGGCCCCTTGGGTCCCGACGGACGTCCCGACAAGGCCCGCAAGGGCGAGACCTTCGCGCGGTGGCGAGGGGAGCTTGAGCGCCTCGGGTATGTGGTGGAGCACCGCATCTTGGACGCCTCGGAGTACGGTGCACCCACGAAGCGGAAGCGGCTCTTCGTGGTCGCTCGATGCGACGGGCGGCCCATCCGCTGGCCCGAGCCCACGCACGGCCCTGGGCGCCGCCCGCTCCGCACGGCGGCCGAGTGCATCGACTGGTCCTTGCCGTGTCCGTCGATCTTCGAGCGGAAGCGTCCGCTCGCGGAGAAGACCCTCTGGCGCATCGCCCAGGGGATCCGCCGCTACGTCCTCGAAAATCCGCGCCCCTTCCTCGTGGGCAGCGCCTCCCCCACCCTCGTGCAAACCGGGTACGGGGAAAGGCCCGGACAGAAGCCGCGCGCCCTCGACCTGCACGAGCCCCTCGGCACCGTCGTCAGCTGCGGCCAGAAGCATGCGCTAGTCGCTGCGTTTCTGTCGAAGCACTACGGCGATCCCTGCCGGAAGAAGGGGGGCGGCGCCGTGATTGGGTCGGAGCTCACCGACCCAATCGGGACCATCACCGCGAAGGACCACCACAGCTTGGCGGCCGTCACCCTGGCAAAGTTCAGGGGCACGCACCCGAGCCAGCCGGGCAGCGCGTCCGTCGATGAGCCCCTCCCCACCATCTCCGCGGGCGGCATACACGTGGCAGAGGTCCGTGCGTTCCTCACGGCCTACTACGGATCAGACAGCACGGGCGGACAGCTTGTCACCGAGCCTCTGCGCACGCTGACGGCCAAGCACCGGCTGGGCCTCGTGACTGTGGCGGGGGTCGACTACCAGATCACCGACATCGGCCTCCGCATGCTCGAGCCGCACGAGCTCCTGCGCGCTCAGTTCGGGGAGTACGCGGAGACCTACGACCTGTCCGCGGCACGGACGAAAGGCGACCAGGTCCGACTCATCGGGAACAGCGTTTGCCCGCACGTCGCGCGCGCTGTCGTTGAGGTGAATGTTCCCCTCAGGGAGGCGCGGGCGGCATGAGCCACAAACAGGCGCTGTCGCCCATGGAGCTTCCCGACGCCAGCCGTCGCCCAACCCTCGAGCTGACGGGGAGTCGTTCGGCGCCGTCGGTGACTCCAGGTCGAGACGCCGCGTCG
>JAEWOQ010000517.1 GCA_023460875.1 Pseudomonadota bacterium | reverse complement strand
TGCTGTCCCAGTGGTGGACGACCTCGGCCGCGCCGTCGCCGTCCCAGTCTTCGCTCACGGAGCGGCCCGCCCGGTCGAAGGCGTAGCGGATCACGTTGCCGTCGGGGTGACGGCGCTCGAGGAGGTTGCCGGTAGCGTCGTAGACGAGCTCGCGGCGGCCGAGATCGGGGTCGTCGACGAGGATCCGGCGGCCCCGGCCGTCGTAGCCGTAACGCGCTCCGTAGCCCTCGGGATCGACGCGCTCGAGGAGGTTGCCGGCGGCGTCGAAGGTGAAGCGCGCGGCGAGGGCCTCGCCCTCGTTGACGCGCTCGACGGCCACGACGCGGCCGAGGCCGTCGAGGTGCTCCACGGTCGGGGTGCCCTCGTAGCCGGCGGCGGGATCCAGCTGCCCGCCGTCCCAGCGACGGACCTGCAGCGGGTGGTACTGAGTGGCGGTCTCGATGCCGAGCTCGCTCTGGGTGGCGATCTCGCGCCCGAGGGCGTCGCGCCACAGCGAGCTGCCTGCGCCGTCGGCGCGGATCTGGGCGGCGAGCACGGCGTCGTCCGGAGCGGCTGCGTCGAGGAAGCGGGGCCGCAGGACGCGGGAGGGCTGGCCGCGCCGGTCGAGGTGCGAGACGCCAGCGAGCAGCCAGCGCTCGCCTTCCTGGGTGAGGGTGGCGCGGGTGCGGCCGAGGCCGTCGACGACGCTCACGCTCCGCTCGAAGACCTCCCGTCCCGACCAGAGGCGCACCTCGGTGGTGACACGCGACAGCCCATAGCCGTGCTCGTAGCGGTAGCGGGTGCTGGGCTGATCGGGCGGATCGCCGGGCTTGAAGACCGCCGTCAAGCGCCCGAGGGGATCGTACTCGTAGCGCATGACCTCGCCGTTGTAGCCGGTGGCGGCGAGGAGGTTGCCGAAGCGCCGGTCCGTCTCCGCCCGCTCGATGAGGCGCGCCGCGCCGTCGTGCTTGACCTCTTCGCTGAGCAAGGTGGTGTGGTCCTGGGCGTCCCAGGTGAAGAGGCGCCCGCCGCCGATGCCGTCGGTGGTCTCCACGGGGAGGCCGTGGTCGTCGTAGCGGGTGGCCGTGACCAGCTCGAAGGCGTCCTCGTCGGGGCCGACCCACTCCTCCTGGCGGGTCAGGTCGCCGCGGGTCACTCGGCCGAGGGAGAGCCCCTCGAACGCCTCGCCGTCGTAGTAGTTGTGCTTCATGGCGACGCGGCGGCCCGCCCCGTCGAGGAGCTCTTCGGTCGCGAGGAAACCCAAGAGCCAATCGGAGGTGTCGCTCGCGAAGGTGCGCCGCACGATGGCCTCGTCGTCGCCGATGCGGCGATTGCTGCCGATGACCTCGCCCCAGTGGCGCTCTTCGACGACGTTGCCGTGCTCGTCTTGGACCCACTCCTGCAGGGTGACGCGGCCCGTGGCCTGGCCCTCCAGGTGCTCCGTGCGACGAGCGGACTCGTAGGCGTAGGTGACGGGGAGGTCCAGGACCTCGTGCTCGTGGGTGGTGCGCAGAAAGACATGGCCGGCCTCGTCCCGCTGCTCGCTCCAGCGAGGGGCGCCCCGCAGCGGCGGGTGCTCGAGCCCCACGTCGAAGCGGGTCTCGGTGATCAGGGTGGGGGTCGTGGCGTCGCCGAGCTCCCGTTGCACACCGCCCCCGAAGCCCGCGAAGGTGCGCTCGACGGGGTCCCAGGTGCCGTCGAGGTAGTGGTAGTGGGGCGTGAGGCGCGGATCGCCGAGGGAGCCGTCGATCTCCACCGCGCGCACCACGGGGAGGGGGACGTTCATGCGGGTGGTCCAGGGGGCGCCTTCGTCTCGGGCCCGGGCGGCGCTCAGGGCGGCGGGCTCGTAGGCGATCTCCGTGACCTGTCCGAGGCCGTTGTCGATGCGGCGGAGCAGCCCCCCGCGGCCTTCGGGGAACAGCTCGAGGTAGCGCCAGGCGCCCTCGGGGGCGCCCTCCACGTCGCCCCAGAGGAGGTCGACGGTGCCTGAGGCGTTCAGGTCGACGAGCTCGACGTGCACGCCGGGGCCCCGCTCGGGGACGTCGCTGATCTCACGCACCTCCCCGAAGCGGCCCGCGCCTTCGGCCAGGGCATAGAAGACCCGCGTCACGCCGACGTGGACGAGATCGACCCAGCCGTCGCCGTTCAGGTCGACGAGGCGCCAGGCCTGGTTGTCGGGGAAGCTCGGCACGCCCTGCGCTTGGCGCGCGGGCTCGAAGGCGCCCCGCCCCCGGCCGAGCCAGTAGGTGAGGGCGCCGGAGCGCAGGTGACACAGATCGGAGACGCGGTCGCCGTTCACGTCGCAGAGCTGGGTCTTGCCGTCGCTGAAGCGCAGCTCGTGGCGCTCGTCGAGCACCCCCAGGGTCTCCGGCGTGGACCAGTCGTGGCCGCCGCGGGTGTAGGAGACGACGAGGCCTGCGGGGCTCGTCAGGAGCACGTCCATGCGGCGGTCGCCGTCGAGGTCGACGAGGCGCAGCTCGGGATCTTCGAAGTGGAAGCTCGGCACGGTGGCGATGGGCACGGCGGCGTCGAAGCGCTCGATCCCGCCGGGCAGGTAGCGGAAGGCGTCCGTGCCGCTCTTGATGACGAGATCGAGGGCGCCGTCCCCGTCGAGGTCCGCGAGCTGGGCACCCTCGGCCGCGAGGGACACCGACGGGCTCTCGGCGGCTGGCCAATCGCTCGCGCCCCGCCAGGAGACGCCGTCGTGGTTCAGGTAAGAGCGATAGCTGCCCGCCTCCGTCACGAGCAGATCCGGCAGGCCGTCCCCGTCGAGATCGACGAGCTCCACGTCCGCGTCCGCCGGAGAGCGCCCGGGCGGGGTCGTCATGGTGACGAGGGAGGTCTCGGCGGAAAAATTCGGCTCCGTGTACTCGAAGCGCAGGGTCGGCAGCGCGGTGGCGCCGTCGGTCCCGAGCATGGTGACGGCCTCGAGCTGCGGCAGGGGCGCGTCCGTGTAGGAGAGCTCGTAGCGCCGCACGAGCTGTCCGCCCAACGTGACGTCCAGCCGCGCCAGGCGCCGGCTCAGGACCTTGCGGATCCCCGACCCATACAGCTCGTGGGCGTCGGGGCGGTCCTCGTAGACGAGCTGGATGCGCTGGCGCACGTCTGCGGAGAAGTCGTTCCAGGTGACGGAGGTGAGGAGGGCGTGGCCGTCTTCGGTGTCCCACTCGTAGGCGACGCGGTGGCCGTGTCGATCGAGCTGCTCCCGGAGCAGATACGTGACGACCTGGCTCGTCGCGTCGCCCGTCGCGTCGCCCGTCGCGTCGTTGAGCTCCTCGTGCTCGGTGAAGCCGTCGCCGCCGAAGCGAAACGTGACGCCCCCCTTCGTGCGGGCCTCCCACTGGGAGCCATCGTCGCTCCGCTGCACGCGCGCGAAGCTGCCCGCCTCGTGCTCCGGCCGGAAGAAGCCCCCTTCGACGGGCACCAGATCACAGGGCAAGCCGAGCCCCGCCGCCTCGAAGCGGTCTGCCTCCGTGAAGGTCGGCAGCCCCTCCGTGGTGCGGCGCCGGATGCTGGGCACCCCGCCGAGGCGCCAGCCGAGCCCCACCTCGCTCACCCCGCCGCCGGAGTCGTACTCGAGGGCGAGGGCTGGCGCGAAGCCACCGGCCGCGGGCGGCACGGCGATCTCGACCCGGTAGCTCGCGGTGCCGGACGCGAGGGACGGCGTGAAGCTCCCGCCGAGCCCCGCGCTGGACGCCGGCCCGCTGGGGAGGCTCAGCTTCGAGGAAGAGGACGCGTGCGCCTCGGGGGCGAGGGCGAGCAGCTGCGCGCCGAGCAGCGCGGCCGCGACGAACAGCCCCGCTCGGGGCGCCGCAGCTCGAATCCCTGCGCTCCTCATTGGATCCCCGCCAGGCAGGAGGTGTCGACGTAGAGGGGCGTGGCGCGCCGCGGCAGCGCTTGGTGCTCGACGCGCAGCACGATGTCCTCGAGCTTCGAAGGATCGAGATCCGCGTTGCTCGGGGCCGCGTCGCCGGGCGGGAGGGTGAGCCTCCAGGAGGCCCGGGCGACGGACTGCCCGAAGAGGGAGGCGTTGGGGGAGGCCTTGCCGAAGGAGTTCACGCCGGCTTGCAAGACGGCCACCGCCTGGGAGGCGGAGGTGCCGTCCGCCATCGACCAGGCCTCGACGTCTTCGGAGTCGCACTTGGCCAGCACGGCGGCGCCGGAGAGGGAGAGGTTCACCTGGGCCTCGTCGTCGCCGAGGAAATCGCCCACGAGCTGCGCTTGCACGCTGGTGACGCGGTCGCCGCATACGTCCGTGGACCACAGCCCGTTGCCCGGCTGGAGGTTGGTCGAGAACGTGATGGTGAGGGCCCCGCGCTCGTCCCAAGACGCGTTGCGGATGGCGAGCTGCCGGAAGAGCTCCCCCGGGCTCAGCACTTGCCCGGTCACCTCGTCCTCCCGAGGCCCGGTGATGCCGAGCATCTCCCGCACGGACAGCTCCGTCGTGTAGCTCTGGGGATCGCCGAAGGCGACCCGGTGGCTCGTGTGGATCTCCTTGAGGCACGTGGACAGCTGGTGCAGGGCCAGGCCGTTGCGGGCGCCGAGCACCGCGCCCCCGAGGCTCGCGATGGGGGTGTTCACCTCGTACTCCAGCGCTCGCCCCGCGAGGTACAGCTGGCGCTGGGCCCGCGCCCGCGCGTCGAGCAGCTGCAAGGCCCGCTGGTCGCGCAGGATGCGGAAGGACGGATCGTGGGCGGGGTTGTCGGCGGCGAGGGCGATCGCCTGCTGGCGCAGCCGATGCAGGCGCTTGGCCCGCTCCACGGCGCTGGTGAGCCGCACCTCCGCCTGGGTCGCCAACAGGTCCTCTTGCATCGTCTCGAGCCCGAGCTGCTCCAGATCGATGAGCTGCTTCTGGATCTGGGCCATGCCCTGGATGAGCTCGAGGGTGGCGTCTTGCTCCTGGAAGCGCAGGCTCTGGGCGCGCTGGAGGCGGTCGCGCTGCACGTGGATGGCCGTGCGCTTGGCCTCGACGGCCGCGGCGGCGGCCGCCATGCCGTAGGGCGTGCCGAAGTTGAGCACGCTGGCGTTCGAGGCGATGGTCAGGAACTGCTGGATGGCGTTCAGGGTGCCCTCGGCCATCGTCAGGGTGTCGAGCTGCCGCCCGTTGCTGTCGACGAAGCGCATGGTGTCGGCGCGCAACCCCTGGGTGCGCGCCAGGGTGGCCCGGTCGATCTCGACCTTGTCCGCGAGCCCCTGCACCCGGGCGTGGGCGGCCTCGACGCGCGCCCGCATCAGCTCGACGTCGAGGAGCAGCGAGCCCACCTCGCCCCCGTTGTCCGCGCCGCAGGCCTGCCAGTCCTCGGGGCGCTCCACCGCGTCGACGTCTAAGCCGCCGCCGCACAGCTCGGCGATCTGCAGCTCGTAGGTGGCGCGGAGGTTCTGGGCCTCTCGGAGGATCTCGGCCTCCGAGTGCTCGAAGGATCGGTGACCGACGACGTACGCCTCTTCGAGGGCGCTCTCGCCCGCGACGCTCTCCGCCGCCAGGGCGAGCATCTGCTCGAAGTTCGTCGCTCCGCGGGCGACGTCCTCGGGGCGCCACACGAAGGGCACGAAGCCCTCCGGCACGCCGAAGGCCCGCGCGCCCTCGAGCAGCGCGCCGAAGCCCGTGTCGAGGGGGTGGAGCAGCCCGTCCAGATCCGCGTGCAGCACGTCGGGGGTGAGCTCCCACTGGCTGGCGATCTCGAGCACGGTGACGGCCTCCAGGAACGCGAGCAGCGCGCGCTCCTGGGCCGTGCGCACGACGGCGGCGTCGCTGGCGGGCACGTCGACGCCGGCGACGCGGGAGCGCTCGCCGTCGATGGTGGCCTGCACCTGGAGCAGCCGGGCCAGGGCCCTCCCCGCGGGGAAGCTCTCGGGATCTGCGGCGGCGTCGTCACCGGCCGTACCGGCTCCCCGCGCCTGCTCCTGGGT
>JAEWOQ010000516.1 GCA_023460875.1 Pseudomonadota bacterium | reverse complement strand
CTCTACCATCGCTCCTTCGTCGGAAACTGAGCGCGAGAAGCGTCGCGGGTTCGAGCGCGGGGAGCTGAAAGCGCGCAGAACGTGCGACATCGCTCCTCGACGTACCGTCGATACAGCGTCGGGTCAGCGTGCTCGACTCACGGCCATGCCCGGCGCCGACGACGCGACGCTGGGGGGCCGCACGACGGTGTTTTAGCAGGTCTGCGTTCCTATAAACCACGGTGGTTTACAAGAATCGAAAAGTACGAAAACAGAGACTCAAACACGGGAACTCACTGGGTTTTCGTGCAGCCACCGACGTCGCGGTCGCTGCCCGTTGCGCTAAGACGACCGCTGGCGGCCCCCATGGCGACCGCTCCTGGTGACCGCTCCTGCCGACCGCTCCTGCCGACCGCTCCTGGTGACACGACGGCCCACGCAGGCGGCCCTGCGCTCCTCCCGTGAGCCTTCGGCGACGGCGTGCCCAGGCGGGAAGGCGGCCGCGCCCCGACGCGTCCCGAACCCTCTCCAGAGCGAATCCCAGAATCATCACAAACGACCTCCAGTGGGCGCCCCTCACCACAACGTCGGATCCGCGTGACCACGCGCTCCTCGACTCACCACGACAGCGCTTCGTTCTCGGGTCACGGCTACCCCGCGCTCGTCGCGAGATGCACCTCATTCCCCGCAGGCGCCCCCGATCCCCCGACGCACATCACGGCATCGAGCCCGCCTCACGGCAAGACTCTGATACCCTGCCCCATGGCACGACTCATCTTCGTTTCCAGCATCCCCCTGCTCCTGCTCACGTCGCTCTTGCCCGCGTGCACCGCGCACGTGGGCGCGGAGACCGTCAGGATCCCCTCGAACTCCGCCTCTACCTGCGCCCACCAGTGCAGGTCGATCGGCTTGCAGGTCACCGCCGTCGCGATCATGGCCAACAACGTCGGCTGTGTGTGCCAGCACCGCTCGCAGGCCAGCGTCGACTCGGACCTCGTCGCCCAAAGCAGCACCACGGCGGCTGGCATGTCCACCATCATGATGCAGGACGCTGCCCAGGACGCTCAGCGGCAACAGACGTACCAGACGAGCACCGCCTACCCCTGAGCCGGGCGCCCGGCGGCGCCGCTGTGCGCATCGTCGTGAGAGGCGACGTGCGGCGCTGATGGTGCGAGTCTGCAAGCGCTGGCCCGCGGGAGCGGACGCGCGGGGACGTGGAGGGTCGAGACACCACCCTCGATCCGCGGCTGGCCTTCCCTACCGCGCCGCCCGTGGTAGCTTTGACGCCGCCTCGTGCTCGAGGAACGGAGGGATTCATGAGTCAGCGCGTCATCGTTCGTGGGCCTCGGCTCGACGACTTCCAGGTGGTCGACGAGCCCGCGCCGAGCGTCGGTGCCGGGCAGATCCGCGTTCGCGTGCGGGCCGCCGGCGTGGCCTTCGGGGACGTGTTTCGTCGCAAACTCTCGCGGCGCCCGTTCACGCCGGGCTACGACGTGGTCGGCGACGTGGACGCCGTGGGGGCGGGCGTCGACGAGAGCTGGGTCGGCGCGCGCGTCGCCTGCTTCATGCCGAAGGCCGGACATGGCGGCTACGCGGAGCACGTCGTGGTCGCCGAAGAGCACCTGCTGCGCGTGCCGAGCGACCTCGATCCCGTGCGCGGCGTGTGCCTCGGCCTGAACTACATCACGGCCTACCAGCTCCTCACCCGCGTGACCGCGCCCCAGGCGGGGCAGTCGATCCTCGTCCATGGCGCGGCCGGAGGCGTCGGCACCGCCCTGCTCCAGCTCGCGCGCCTACGCGACATCAAGGTGTACGGCACCGCCTCCGCCAGCAAGCACGACCTCGTGCGGAGCCACGGCGCGGTGCCCATCGACTACCGCACAGGCGACTTCGTCGCCGAGGTGCTCCGGCTCGAGCCGGAGGGCGTCGCCTGCGCCTACGATCCCATCGGCGGCGCTCACCTGGCGCGCTCGCTCCGCTGCGTGAAGGTCGGCGGCACACTGGTCGCCTTCGGCGCCTCCGGTGATCTCGATCGCGGCCCCTCCGCCGTCGGCCTCGCGCAGCTCCGCTTCCTCGCCCTGAAGCTCCGCCCCGACGGCAAGCGCGTGCGCATGTACAACATCACGCTGAACGAAGGCGCCAAGCTCCCCGACTGCCGCCGCGATTGGTCGACGCTCATCGAGCTGTATCGCGACGGCAAGCTCGATCCCGTCGTGGGCGCCGTGCTCCCCCTCGCGCAGGCGCGCGAAGCTCACGAAATGCTCGAGCGCCGCGCGGTCACGGGCAAAATCGTGCTGGAGCCAAACCGCTGAGCGCCCGCGGAGCCCGAACACGAGGTTCGACGTCGTCCCAGGCGGAGCCCTTGGGCCCCGTGTGCTCGAGGGCATCGAGTCGACGGTTCGAAGGCGGCCGTGGAACTACGAGAAGGGTCGCGGCGCCTTCAAGCGCTTCCACAGGAATGCTCGATACGCCGCGCGAACGCGGAAGGCGCTGCGGTCGGAGCTCGCCTCGAGCAGGAAGCTGTCGGGGACCCGCGCGACCGCCTCGTCCAAGACCTCCTGACTCACCAAGCACGCCAACGTCGGATCGAACCGCCGCAGGAGCGACACTGAGTCCTCGAAGACGTGACCCACGTACGCGGTGGGCTCCCTCGGTGAGTCTTCGGTGACGGAGCTCCAATCGTGATGAAACGTCAAGGCAGCTCCGTGGTCGATGAGCCATGGTCGGTGCTTCCAGAACAGGATGTTCGGATTTCTGGCGGAGCGGTCGAGGTTCATCGTCAAGCCATCGAGCCAGAGGACGCGCGCCTTGAACTCGTCGTCGAGTGAACGCAAGGCCTCAGCGCGCGGCTCGTACGCTCCTTCGAGGAGGCGAAACCCCAGGTTCATCCCGACGCTCGCTCGCAAGAGGTCGGCGAGCTCGTCGTTTCGATCGTCGCTCGGGACGTCTGGCGGAAGCTCGATCATCACCCGCTCGGGGACCGCCAACCCGAGCCGCTCGGCGAGCTCCGCTACGATGATCTCCGCCACCAGCGCCAGGGTGCCGTGCCCGGCTCCCCGCAGCTTGACGACGAAC
>JAEWOQ010000515.1 GCA_023460875.1 Pseudomonadota bacterium | reverse complement strand
GTCGTGCGGGCGGCAGCGGCCCGCGCGCTGGGACGCCGCCCGACCCCTGCGGCCGGCGAGTGGCTGCTGCGAGCCCTCCGCGATGGGGAAGAGGCGGCGGACGTGCGCCAGGAAGCGGCTCGCAGCCTCGGACAGATCTGCGCGACGGGCGCCAGGGCGGCGCTGCTCGAGCAGGCCTTGCGCTTGTCGGACCCGCACATCGAACCCGAGCAACGGCGGCTGTCCGTGGCGTCCCTCCGCGCCTTGGGAGAGCTGCGCAGCCCCGGTCTCCGGGAGCAGCTGGCGCCGCTCCTCGGCGACGGCGTGCCTCGACAGGTTCGTAAGCTGGCGGCCGAAGCCGCAGATCCGTCTCACCCTGGTTGCAGAGCGGTCAGTGCTCCCGCTGGTCGCCGCTGAGGGAGGACGCACCCTGCGGCGGCGCAGCTGGGCCGGTGCGGGGCGCGTCCTCCGCCGGCGGCTTTCTCGGGGGAAATCCAGGTGGTAGACCCCTCCTCGATGAAGAGCAGCGAAGCCCAGGGTTGGATCCTCGTCACTGGGGCGAACGGGTTCGTCGGTTCGCACCTCGTCCGCAAGCTGATCGAGCGCGGGGAGCGCGTGAAGGCGCTGGTGCGCCCCGAGTCGAATCTGAAGTCCCTCGCCGGCTTGCCGTTGGATCGGGTGCGGATCGCCGTCGGGGACGTGCGCGTCGATCACACGGTCTACCGGGCGCTGCGCGGCTGCGATCGCATGTACCACGTGGCCTCGACCTACTCCGTGTCCGAGCGTCGCCGCGACACCATCTTCCAGGACGCGGTCCTCGGCACCCAGGCCGCCTGCGAAGCGGCCCGCCGCGCCGGGACGGAGAAGGTCGTGATCACCAGCTCCGCGGCGACCCTCGGCGCCACCGATCGCCCGGAGCCGATGGCTGAGCAGCACGAGTTCAACCTGCCCGAGGCCAACGCGTACGCCGTCGCCAAGCGGGACGCGCAGCGCGCGGCGCTCGAGGCGGTGGACCGCGGGATCCCCGCGGTGATCGTGCAGCCCTCGGTGATCGTGGGGCCGGGCGACTGGAGGCCGACCCCCGCGGGGCGGATGCTGTTGAAGTACCTGCAGACGTCGCCGAGCGTGCCGGTCCCGATCGTGCCGGGAGGGTTTTGTTATGCGGACGTCGATGATGTCGTCGAAGGGCACATCCTCGCCATGGAGCGCGGGGTGGTGGGAGAGCGCTACCTGCTCGGTGGCGACAACCTGACCCACCGGGAGTTCTACGAGGCCCTCAGCGACATCACGGGGCTCGCGGAGCCCAGCGGCGAGAAGAGCGAGGGGCTGGCGCGGTTCGGGGCGTGGCTCGACGAGCTGAGCTCCGCGTGGCGTGGCCGTGAGCCGCTGCTCACCCGCCGTATGGTGCAGGATTACTACGGTCGCTACGTGTACGTGGACAGCGACAAGGCCGCGCGGGAGCTGGGCTATCGGCACCGCCCGGCGCGAGAGGCGCTGGCCCGCGCGGTACGCTGGTACCTCGAGAACGGCTACGTGCCCGAGCACGCGGCGCGTCGGGCCCGCCTGGAGCTGCGCCCGACGTGACGGACACCGCGCGCGAGCAAGGCGCCGCGGGTGACGCGGCGCTCCACGACCCGACCTCGCTCGTGGTGGAGGAGGCGCGCTCGTTGATTTATGGGCTCGCTGCGGGCGCGCTGGCGGGGGTGCCCGCAGCGCTGCGCGTCCTCGGGGGTGAGGCCGACTTCTGGGCGCTGCTCGGGGCCTTGGCCCTCCCCATGGCGGTCACGGGGCCCGTGGTGCTGGCGCTGCGGCGCGCCCGCTTGCCCCATGTGCTGGCGCCTGGAGCGCAGCCTCGTCCCGGCTTGCTGCGCTCGCTCGCCGTGACCTTGGCGCTGGGCATCGCGCCTCTGGCGTGGCTCGGAGCGTGGCTCGAGCAGAGCACCCACCATCGACCCCTCGGGGCGGTGACGTTCGCGTGCGCGGCCCTCTGCGTCTTTCTGGGGGCGGCCATCGTCGCGCGCCGCCTGCTGTTGACGTGCAGCGCGGTGGTCGTCCGCGCCTGCGCTGTGGTGCCGGCGGCCCTCGGAGCTTGGCTCCTCGTGCGCGGCGTCGTCGCTGGCTTCGACGCGGGGAGCGCGTGGGTCGACGGGCTCGCGCTCCTGGGGCTGACCGTGGCGGCCACCTGGCTCCTGCCCCTGCGGGGAGAGGCCCCCGTCCAGGCCAGCGAGGACAAGCCGCCAGCACAGACATCAGAGCCACAGCCAGAGCGGCATGCTGCGTCGCGAGCGGACTCTCCGCGGAGACAGGCGACGGCGCGTCGCCTCTGGAGAGGCGCGTTGCTCGGTTGGGCGGCGGTCTGCGTCGTCGGTGTGGCGGCCCTGTGGGTGCGTGGCCCCGAGCTCGATCGCGTGGCCCCTGCCTTCACCTGGCCAGCCCGGTAGCGCAGCTCCGCGTGGGCGCGGCGCTGCCGGTCGCAGCGCTGCCGCCCGCTGCGTCGCCGCCCGCTGCGTCGCCGGCCGGGATTGACGCACCTGAACCGGGAACTTACCTTGAAAGGTACCTTGCCGCGTCTCGTCTCGCCCGCGCTGCGCGCTGCGGCTGCCCGTCAGCGCCCGGTTGGCGCGGCTCGCTGGCGCGTGTTGCTCTGCACGCTCTTGGCTCTGCTCTGGAGCGGGGTGGCGAGCGCGCAGGCGGTGGGCGCGCACACGACCTATCCGGCGGTCGGGGTAGCTCCAGAGGAGCCCGCGCCCTCACCGGGCCCGCCGCCGCACTCGGTCCACGTAGATGTCCAGGTAGATGGCCAGGGAGACGCTTCGGGAGACGCCCACGAGGCGCGTCCTTCGGATCATCCGTCGGCCGTGGGTCTCGAGGTCCCCCCGGTGCCGGAGGGCTTCAAGACCCACGATGGTGGCTGGATTCACTTCGCCTACCAGCCGTCGAGTCGCGCTCGGGTGGAGGCCCTCAAGCTCGCGGCGGACAAGGCCCGGCAGGAGCTCCGGGACATCCTCGGCCAGGACGTGCTCACGCGCGTCCACGTGCGGGTGGGGCGGACCGTCACCGAGATGGAGACCCTGGCGCCCGCGGGAGCGGGGTACCCGAAGTACGCCTCTGGGGTGGCCTACTCGGAGATCGGCCTGGTGCTGCTGACGGAGCAGCCGCGCTACCCGGGGGAGCGACACGATCTCGTGCAGATCTTCCGGCACGAGCTGGCCCACGTGGCTCTGCACGACGCCGTAGGGCACCGCAACGTGCCTCGCTGGTTCAACGAGGGGTTCGCGGTGCACGCCTCGGGGGAGGCCGTGACCGATCGGATGCAGACCCTCTGGACCGCGACCCTCGCAGGGAACCTCTTGCCCCTGGCAGATCTCGCCCAACGCTTTCCCACGGACGCGACCGACGTGTCCGTCGCCTACGCGCAGGCGGCGGACGTGGTGCGCTACCTGCTGCGCTCCCACGAGGCCTACCGGTTCCGCGCTCTGATCGAGCGCCTCCGTGCGGGACAGAGCTTCGAGGCGGCGCTGGCCGATGCCTACGCGACGGATCTGAGCAACCTCGAGTACGAGTGGCGCGAGGACGTCGCGCGCCGTTACACCTTCTGGCCCGTCCTGTTCAGCGGCTCCATGGTTTGGATGGGGGCGCTGGGGCTGTTCGTCTGGGGGTGGCGGAAGCGGCAGAAGCGCAACCGGAAGATCCTGGCGCGCTGGGCGGTGGAGGAGGCGCGGGAAGACGCGCGGCGGGCCGAGCTGGCTTCGAGTCGGCCGGTGCACATCGTGTTGGCGCGCCCCAGCGAAGGCATGCCGGTGCCTCCTCGGGAGCGGATTTCGCGCCCCGACATCCCCAAGGTCGAGCACGACGGCAACTGGCACACGCTCCACTAGAACGTGCTCGGACTGGCCCTGGCCCTTCGGCAAATCGCTCGCAGGTGTGGCGGAGGCGGTGTGCTCGAGGCGGTGTGCTCGAGGCTGTGCGCTCGAGGCGGTGCGCCGACGAGGCGGTGCGCTCAGGGCTGGGGGCGCTCGCTGGCGCGGCGGATGTGCTGCTCTTGCAGCCGCCGTGACTCCCCGATGATGGCGGAGAAGACGGCGCGGATGGTGTCGCCGTCCACGGGGGGCGGCGCCAGTGTTCCGAGTCGCTCGAGCTGAGCTGCCTCACGCTTGGGATCGTGGACCGGCAGGTTCTGCAGGCGCTTGCGCTCCCCTACGGCGAGGACCACCTCGTGGCGCTTGGCGAGGAGCGTGAGCAGCTGGAGATCGATCGCGTCGATTTGACGCCTCAGCTCGTCGATCTCCTGGTCTTCAATCACGGCGCCGGAATGCTAATGGCGCGCTTCGACCGAGGCAAGCGAGGCCGGCTGGCGGCCGGACGCTGGGTTCAGCGCACCGGGTTCAGCGCACCGGGTTCAGCGCACCACGGTCGGGCAGCCCGACACGACCTGCACGTTGACGACGCCGCCCGCCAGCAGATCGTCGCAGTAAGTCCCATGCAGGTGGACGGTCTGGTCGGCGTACGTCCAGCCGTCCGTTTCATCGAAGGGGACGAGGCTGGAGTCGAAGTACACGTTGGTCAGGTGCGGTGAGACGGCGTCGGACTGGAGGGCGATGTCGCAGGTCACCGCGACGTCGTTGCCGATGGCTTGCAGCGCCTCCTGCAAGGCGTTGCCGTCGCTGATCGCGAAGTACTTCCGTTGCCCCTGCTGGGCGGTGTTCCCCGCCTCCGCGAGCTGATCGAGCACGTCGACGTAGAACTCCGTCCCTGGGATGCCGACCACGTAGGTCTTGATGTCCGCGCTGGCGAGCTTCTCGATCGCCGCCAGGCTGGCGCTCCGGTCCACGCAGTTGAGGGCCGCCAGCGGGGCGTCGATGACGTCGGGGTCGCAGCAGTTGAGCGCCGCGTCGCAGTTGGTCCCCATGTAGCTATAGCCCTCGACGCTGAGCATGCACTCCTCCGCCGTGCAGGGCGTCAAGCCGCAGTTGGGCGCCCCGTCGGTGATCAACACCACCGCGCTGGTCCCCTCGAGGCTCGACATCCGCGGGAGCACCCCGTTCAGGGTGGCGGCGAGCGGGGTTCCCCCCACGGGCACGATGGGGTTCATCACCCGCAAGAGCGAGGTGAGGACCGGACCTGGTCGCCGGTCGCCCGCGCATCGGATGGGATCGCCCTCCTGCGTCTCGAAGAGCTCTTCGCCGCGGCCGCAGGAGCCATCCCCGGAAGGATCGGGGCCCGCCGCCGGGAAGACGGTGACGCCGTAGTTGATCCGGTGCCCCATCTCCAGGAGCAGGTTCTTGAGGGCCGCCTTCGCCACCTCCAGCCGGGTGGTCGCGCCGCCATCCATGGGCAAGGACATGCTCCCCGACACGTCGAGCACGAAGTGCAGGTTCGGCTTCTGCTGGAGGACGAGCACGACCTCGTTGCCGCACAGGCTAGTGTCGCCTGGCTCCGGGGGCCTCTCGCACTCGTCCACCGGGAGCTGGCCGCCCGTGCCTGCGGGCGGGCTGCCACCGGAGGCTCCTCCCGAGAAGGGCGGCGGGCGAGGGTCGTCCCCGCAACCTGCGACCCCCTGCAGGAGCCCCAGAGCCAACCCCAAGCAGGCCAGACGAAGTGAGCGCACGAGCCCGCAGAATAGCACTCGGGGCAGCGTCTCGCTCCCTGGGAGCGTGCCGTTGACGGAAGTTGCCGACGTTGCTGCTAGGGTGACGGCCGGTCGTGATGGATGGGCCCTCCACTCCCCTTGGCAGGAAGGGCACCAGCGGAACAGCGGGGGGGCGGCTGCCCGGCTGGCTCTGGGCGCTGGCGGGCATCGCCTGCGCGCTCGTCGCGATCGGGTTTGACGGCGAGCCCGGGCGGGAGCGGATCACGCCTCCGCCGGCCGCGTCCCTGCTGTCGGTCGCGGTGCGGGTGGTCCTGGCGGCGGACGGGGCCCCCGAAGAGCCCGCCGCCGGAGCGAGCGTGCGGTTCTTTCGCGAACGCGCCGGGAGCTACGAGTACGTGGCGGACCTGACCACGGACGCGGAGGGCGCCGCCCCAGCGCGCATCCCCCCCGGAGAGTACTGGGTGCTCGTTCGAGCTACCGGGACAGCGCGGCTCGCGCAGCCCGTGGCCATCCATGGGGCCCGCGAGGTGCGCTTGGTCCTGGAGGCAGCGTCGGCGCCCCTGGTCGTCCGCGTGCGCGACGGGGAAGAGCCCGTGGAGGGCGCCGCCGTGCTCGTCACCGGAGGAGACCAGCTGCCCGTCGCGGGGACGACGGATGGGGAGGGGCGCGTCGCCGTCGAGGGGCTGCGGGGCGGCGCTCGGGCGGTGCGGGTCGTCGCCCGGGGCTACGAACCCTTCGAGGCGACGACGAGCGGCGCCGAGCTCGAGGTGCAGCTGCGCCGGGCTCTGGGGCTGCGGGTGGTCGTGCGGGGTACGTCTGGCACGCCGGTCGGGGGCGCTGAGGTCCAGCTCAGCGGACCTCAGCTGTGGCCCACCCGCCGGGTCGACACGAACCCCTCCGGCGAGGTGGTGATCACGGGGCTGCTGGCGGGCACCTACGACGTCTTCGCCCGCGCCGACTCGCGCATCTCCGACACCCTGCGGGGCATCGATCTGCGGCACGGGGTGCACGAGCGGGGGCTCCACACGGTGGAGATCGTCCTCCGGGAGGGGCGCTTCCTCTCGGTGGAGGTGGTGGACGCGGAGGGGCAGCCCGTCCCGGACGCGGATCTGGTGCTCGCGGAGGCGGGGGTCGCGGCCTTCCCCTTCGCGGCGCGGACGAACGACGCGGGCCGCGCGCGCCTCGGCCCCTTGCGCTGGCACCAGGCGCACCTCGCGGTGCGGGCGGATGGCTTCGTCCCGCGGTCCCTGTGGGTCGGGGTCGATCCGGTCGGCCCCGCTGAGACCCTCCGGGTGGAGCTGGTGCGGGGCGGCAGCCTCGTGGGGCGGGTCGTCGATGAGCGCGGCTTCCCCGTGGAGGGCGTCTCCCTCGAGGTCATCGGGACGGACGTGTACGGCATGCCCGTGGCGCTCACCCCGGAGAGCGGCGCCGTGCGCAAGGCGCACTTCGATCAGATCCTCGCGGGACCCGCGCCGCTCGTCCCCGCGGGGGAGCTCGGGGTGATGCCTGGTCCCGTGCCGCCGATCCCGATGGTGGGGGCGGCGGTGCCCGGGGTGAACGTCCTCGCCGACGTGCTCCAGAGTCGCTGGACGACCGACGGATATGGCCGCTTCCGCGCGGGCGGGGTGAGCCCAGGGGAGCTGCGGGTGCTCGCGCGGCACCCGGAGTTCGTGGAGAGCGTGAGCGACCCCGTGCGGCTCGCCGCGGGAGCCGAGGCGGAGGTGGAGGTGGTGCTGCGCGCGGGGCGGCGCGTCGAGGGGCGCCTGGTCGACGCCGACGGCTTCCCCGTGGCGCTGGCCCGTGTCCGACTGCAGGCGCGCCGCGGCGCCTTCGATCGCACGCTGCTCACCCGCGCCGACGGCACCTTCGCCGTGGCGGTGGCCCCGAAGGAGCTCGTGGTCTCCGTGTTCGGGGTGGACGACCCCCTGCGCGTGGCGCTGCGGCGCGAGGTCACCCTCGGCGACGACCCGCGGGAGCAGCTGGAGCTGGCGCTCCCTGCGCCGCGCAAGGACGTGCGCTTCGAGGTGCTCGACGATCGCGATGAGCCCGTGGCCGTGGCACAGGTCACGGTGCTGTCCCTCGATCCGGAGGTGCCCCTGCGGGAGACGCGCTTCTCGGCGGCAGACGGCACGGTCGAGCTGGCGGCCGCCGCTGGGATCCAGGCGCGGGTGTCGGTGGAGAGCCCGGGGTTCGCGCGCCTGGACGCGGTGTGGCCCGAGCTGCCGGAGGAGGGCCGCTTACGCTTGCAGCGGGCCACGGCGGTGACCGGGCGGGTCACCGGGGTGCGTGGGCGCCAGCCCGCCTCTGGGGCTCGGGTGGTGTTCCGGGGCGAAGGGATTCGCCGCGAGGCCCGCGCCGACGGGAACGGCGAGTACCGCCTGGGAGACGTCCCCCCGGGGGCCTTCACGGTGTCCGTGGAGCACCCGGAGCTGGGCCGCGGGTCCCTCGAGGTGACCGTGAGCCGGCGGGAGCGGGACCGGCCCTTCGAGGTGCCGACGATCGATCTCGTCGAGGCAGCCAGCGTGCGAGGTCGGGTCCTCGACACCGCGGGGGAGGCGGTGCCCGGCGCGCGGGTAGCCGCTGGGGTGGTGCCCGCCTACGTGCCTCAGGGGGCGCTCCCTCAGGGGATGGTGGTCACGGATGGCGCGGGCGAGTTCGTGCTGGAGGGAGTGGAGGCTGGCCGGCGCACGGTGAGCGCCCAAGCGTCCGGCGTGGGGCGCGGCAACGTCACGGTGGTGCTGGGCGCTGGGGACGAGCACCGGGATCTGGTGATCCGGCTCACGGAGCCGCCGGCGGAGGACGGGCACGATTGGCGCGGGGGCGTCGCCGTGACCCTGGGAGAACGTGACGAGCGTCGCGGCACGGTCGTCGTGCTGGTGCACGTCGCCGAGGGGAGCGAAGCCGAGCGGGCGGGTCTCCAGGCGGGCGACGTGCTCGTGGAGGTGGACGGCCACGGCGTCGCCGGGATGGCGGACGCTCGGCAGCGCCTCGGAGGTCCGGCGGGATCGGACGTGGTCCTGAATTTGTCCCGGGGCGGCGCCACCGTGCGCACGCGGGTCGCGCGGGAGACCCTGAGTCGCTGAAAGTTGGGGCCGCTGAAGTTGGGCCGCAGGATCGAAGCGAAGCTCGCTCTCGACTAGTCCGTGTCGAAGATGTCCGTCGGCTCGGACGTGTCCGCGCCCTTCGACAACATGAAGAGGAGCGGGATGACGCTCATGGGGACCACCAGGGTGGCCACGATCTTCGCGAGGGTGATGAAGGCGGGCTCGAACATCGCGGCGCGACGATAGCGAGCCTCGCCTGGAGCGCAAGGCACCGGGAGCATATCGTCGGGGGGCAGGCGAACCGCAGCCCGCCCGCGGCCCGCCGGCAGCCCGCCGGCAGGGGAGACAGGGAGGCTGGACGGGGAGGCCGGATCGGCTCCCCGTGAGCTCGAGAGCAGTGAGGGTCGGCTCAGGGGACGTGGATGTCCGGCGCGGGGGGAGCGACCATGCCCGCGCCGATGTGGAAGCTCGGGTGGGGCGGCTGGTTGTAGGCGACGTTCTGCCAGGAGACCGCCACGCGGTACTGGGGATCGTGCATCAGGGTGTAGATGCGGCGCTGGGTGAGGTGGGTCGTCGTGTAGATCCGCAGCGCCGAGTTGTCCGACTCGCGCCAGATGATCTCCTCGCGCCAGTCGCCGAACAGATCCGCGGTGAGGGTCGGGGTCGACTTGGTGCCGTTGTTCGAGGAGCACTGACCGCAGCTCAGCAGCGCGCCCGCGCCGTACTTCGTGATCGTCGTGCCGTCCTCGAGCTCCCGGGACTCGTCGCCGTCCCACCAGATCACGAAATTGATCTGTGACGGCTTGCTGCCGACGCTCTGGGCCGTGCTCGCGCTCAGGAAGGGCACGCCGCCTGACGCCCACATCTCCGCGCCCGGGTTGTTGGGATCGATGTCGGCGGCGACGCCGCGCCCCGTGTCCGCGCCGTCGTTCGGGCTCCTGTGGATGATCTCACAGGTGCCCGGATCCCACAGGGTCCAGTCGGGGGACGCGGTGTTCTCGTGGGGCATGAACGCCTCGACGCCGGGCCGCGACGGGATGAGATCTGTGACGTGCAGGGCGTCTCCGTGCCCGTAGTCCGTGGAGCACAGGCCCTTGCCGTCGTGGTCGATGGTCATGGCCCCGTAGATGATCTCCTGCTGAGGGTCGTCGTCGACGTTCGCCACGCTCAGGCTGTGGGCGCCCTGCCCGGTGAAGGGGTTGCCGGAGGCGTCCGTCGGGGTGTCGTTGCTGTCGAACCTCCAGAGCTGGGTCAGCTCGCCGCCGCGGAAGTTCCAGGCGGTCAGGGTGGAGCGGCCGTAGTATCCCCGCGCCATGACGATGCTGCCGAGGCCCGTCTCGTCCAGGTGGGCCGCGGTGGCCAGGAAGCGATCGACCCGGTTGCCGTAGCTCTCGTTGTTGCCCCAGCCGGAGACGTTCTCGCGCCCGACCTCGAAGGTGGCGGTGGCCAGCTCCTCGCCCGTCTCGCCGCTGAACACGGTCAGGTACTCTGGGCCCGTGAGGATGTAGCCGCCGTCGTTGCGGTAGTCGGCGCCGTGATCGGCGGTGGCGGCGGGCCCCTTGCTCAGGAACGCCCCTGTGCCGTCCCGGGTGCCCGGGGCCGTCTTCACCGCCAGCTCCGCCTTCCCGTCGCCGTCGAAGTCGTACACGATGAACTGGGTGTAGTGGGCGCCTGCGCGGATGTTCGGGCCGAGGTTGATGCGCCAGAGGCGGGTCCCGTCGAGCTTCAGGGCGTCGATGTAGACGTCGCTGGTGTGCCCGCTCTGGGAGTTGTCCTTGGCGTCGTTGGGCTCCCACTTGAGGAAGATCTCGTATTCGCCGTCGCCGTCCACGTCCCCCGCGCTGCCGTCGTTGGCCTGATACCCGGAGCCTGGGGGCTCGAGGGGGAGGCGCAGGTACTGCTGCGCCCAGGGGGTGACCTCCTCGGAGTCGTCGCGCTCGACGCCGTCGAGCACGAGCCGGACCGTGTAGCGGGAGTCGGCGCTGCCGCCCTCGTCGAGGTAGTTGGTGCTGTCCTCCAAGGTCGTGATGAGGGCGCCGTCCCTGTACACGGCGTAGGCGACCCGAGCGGGGCTCTCCGCGTCGTACTCGTAGCCGTGCATCCGGAAGCCGACGTACACGCCGCCGTCGACGAGCACCGCTACCAGGCCACGGTCGAGTCTCTCCATCTGATGGAAGCCATCTCCGCTGGGCCCATCGGCGCCGGGACCTTGGCCCGCCCCGCCCGTGTTGGTCCCGCCGGTCGCGTCGGGGTCCCCCGTGGACGCGCCCCCCGTCGTGGCGCCACCGCTGGCAGAGGCGCCTCCTCCACCGTCTGCGTCATCGGGCGCGTTGCTGCTGCACGCGCCGGACAGGGCGAGGGCGAGGATGGGCGGGGTCAGGTGCCGAGGACGGATCGAGAAGCTCATGGACACTCCAAGGGTAGGTCTCGCGGAGACCGTGTTGTTGGTCAATCCGAATGGGCCTGAAACGACGTGCTACAACGGTGCAGGAAGGTTCCGGACACGGAGGAAGGGAACCTGGGGGGAAATCATGAGCAAGTCACCTGGGCATCAGAAATGGCCTGATCACAAAGTTCGGGAAGAGCACGTGAAGGGCAGGGTGCGAGTGGAGATCGCGGGGCAGGTAATGGCGGACTCGCGAGACGTCATCCGAGTGAAGGAGGACGGCTATCCTCCGCGCGACTACTTTCCGCGGAGCGACGTGAAGCTCGACGCCTTCGAGCGCACGGACACGAAGTCGAGCTGCCCCTTCAAGGGCACCGCCAGCTACTTCGACGTCAAGGTGGGGGACGAGGAGCTGGCGGACGTGGTCTGGAGTTACGAGGAGACCTACGACGAGCACGCGGCCCTCGCGGATCGGATCGCCTTCTACGAGGAGAAGATCCCCGGGATCGAAGTCCGCGCGGAGGGATGAACCACTGGGGGTGAGGATCTGGGGCGCCTGCGTGGGGGGCGGTGAATCGGGGGACTTGCGGGGGGTAGCCGTGACCCTCGATTCGGAGGACCGAGCGGGGACCAGAGGAGAGTCCTCCGCCAGGTGGAATACGCTGACGAGTATGAGCTCGATTCAGAGGATTGAGCGGGGACCAGAGGAGAGTCCTCCGCCAGGTGGAAAACGCTGACGAGTATGAGCTCGATTCAGAGGACCAGCGGGGACCACGAGCGGGGACCACGCGCGGGGACCAGGCGCGGGGACCACGCGCGGGGACCAGAGGAGAGGTCGTTGGAGGTGTGTGGGGCGGCGACATGGTTCGCGCGGCTTGGTGGTCTGCTGAGATCGGTCGGGGCTCTCTGTGATACGATGGAAGGAGAGACTTCCCTCCGGGCGGTCGTGCCAGGATCTAGTTCGACGTGGGTGACGCCTCTTGAAGAGCCGCGCTGAGCGGGCAGGGACGACGCGGGTCGCGTCCAGCATTTCGCCCATTTCGAGTCATCGAGGGCGCGCCAACGTGCTCATCGTCGATGACGACAAGCTGTCCAGCAGGATGGTGGGTTTGATGGTGGAGAACGAGGGCCACCAGACCTTCATCGCGAACTCCTGGACGGAGGCCATCGAGACGTTCGCCAAGGAGGACATCGACCTCGTGCTGATGGACGCGGTGATGCCGACCGTGGACGGCTTCAAGCTGACCACCATGCTGCGGCAGCGCGCCACCAGCTATGTTCCCGTGGTCTTCCTCACCGCGCTCAAGGACTCGGCGACCCGCCTCCGCGCCATCGAGAGCGGCGGCGACGACCTGATGACGAAGCCGGTGGACGAGCTGGAGCTGAAGATCCGCTTGATGGCCATGCTGCGGATCCGACGGCTGACCCACGCCCTGGAGGTGCGCACGCGGCGCTTGGCGCAGCTCGCCAGCATCGACAACCTCACCGGTCTGCTGAACCGGCGCAGCCTGGAGGAGCAGCTGGCGGAGCAGGTCGAGGAGGCCCTGAGCGGCGGGGGGCCCCTGTGCGCCTTGATGATGGACATCGATCACTTCAAGCGGGTGAACGACACCCACGGCCACGACGTCGGGGACATCGTGATCGCGGGGCTGAGCCAGGTGCTCGACGAGGTCGTGCGCCCGACGGATCTGGCCTTTCGGTATGGAGGGGAGGAGTTCGTCGTGTTGTGCCCCGACACGCCCCTCGAGCGGGCCGAGGAGCTCGCCAACCGGCTGCGGACGATCTTCCGCGAGCGCACGGAGGCGGGCTCCGTGGCGGGGAGACAGACGTTGAGCGTGGGCGTGAGCGCCACCAGCGGGCTCGGGCTCACCGCGGAGTGTTCGAACGCGGACTACGAGGCGGCGCTGCTCAGGGCCGCCGACCGCGCCCTCTACGAGGCCAAGGCGCAGGGGCGGGATCGGGTCGTGGTGTTCTCCCCCGACACGGAGCGGCCCTGAAGCGGGGTCGCTGAACAGCCGCTCGCCCGTCAGCCTCCGCGGCGTCGCTCCATCATGAGTCACGTGGCGGGCGAGGCGCTCCCTCTGCCGAGGGGTGTCTCGAGGGGGCGTGTCCAGAGCGGTCTCCGGCGGCGTGCGCGTCGGGTCCACCGGGGTGCCAGAGATCCATGTGGTGGGCGTGGCTGGGGAGGTACGCGCCCGGTTCGTAGAAGCGATCGTAGAACTCCAGATCCAGGTGGTGCGCCTGCAGGTGCTGGATCACGAAGATGGAGGGCACGGTGGCCGGGAACCGACCGAATGTGTCGAAGACGTACTGGGCCTGCAGGGCGACGCACTCGCGGAAGGCTGCGTCGTGCGGCGGCGCAGCCCCGCGCACCCGCGCGGAGCCCCTCCAGGGGCCGGGGGTCTGCGGGCTGAAGGGGCCCCCTGGGCCGAACTTCCGCTCGCAGAGGGCGTCGACGGCCTGCTCCATGTGCTCGTAGTGAGGCGGGCAGAAGCCTTCCATCACCCCGGGCAGGCCCGTCGGGTTGGGGGTGGGCCAGCGCTCGTCGACGTCGTAACGGAAGCCGAGGCCGGGGGCTGCCGCCTCGCCGCTGGCACCCAGAAAGCAGAAGGGGTCGATGCCATTGAACATCCAGCCTCCCAGGCCCATCGCCTGGAGCAGCAGCATCCCGGCGTAGCAGCTGGTGCCCAGCTCCACGGTGAGCTCGGCCATGCACCACTGCTCGACGAAGCTCAGGGGCCAGGCGGCCTCCACGTCGACGATGCCCCGGAACCGCTCGATGCCGGGGATGGCGCGGCGGTGGACGTCGTCGGTGAGCACGTAGCCGTTCTGCAGCAGATAACAGATCACCAGGAGCACGTGCTGGGCCAGATCGCCGACGGGGCTCACGAGCAGGGTGCCGGGGTGGTTGACCACCCAGGTGTTGTGGGCCTCGACGTAGGGGACCTGGGGAGGCAAGCGGAGCCGACCGTCTTGGAGCTTGCGGACGCGCCTGCGCAGGCCCGCGACCAGGTCGTCGAGGGCGGGGGCGCCTCGCTCGACGTCCGGCGGCGCGTCGCGGTTGTCGAGCAGGTAGACGCCCGTGTCGTCGGTGAAGAAGATCTGGCTGGTGTGGAAGCCAGCGGCGGAGGGGAACGTGCGCCCGCCCGCGGCCCCGGCGTAGTTGGAGAGGTGGGGGGCGTAGCGATCCGCCCGATAGATCAGGTCTTGCCAGCCGGTGCTCCCGCCGCAGGCGCCCGCCACCAGGAGCGTCTCCAGCTCGCTCAAGGGGAGCGGCGGGTGACGCGAGTCGTAGGCGAAGACGCCATCGGGGATGCGGGCGCCCCGGAAGAAGCGCCGGGATCGGCGCCCCAGCAGGGCCTCCAACAAAGGAAAGTCCAGGACGGTGTGCAGGCCAGGTCGGGCGTCGCTCTCGTTCATGGGGCACCGCGTCGTCGATCCTCCGGGGAGCGGCCGGAGGCGCGCCGACGATAAGGTGCGCCTCCGACGGGACGCGGTTCAATGGGCCGCTTCGGTGCCCGCTTCGGTGCCCGGTTCAGTGCCAAGCGCTCTGACGCTTCGGGCGGGCCTCCGAGGGCGGAGCGCCTCCGATTTGCTAGCGTGGGGGCCCGATGGCGAGCGGATCAGGAGCCAAGGAAGGAGCCAAGGTCACGGGCGCGCCCACGCTGCGGGCGTATCAGAGTGAGGCGATCGCCGCCGTGCTGTCGGCGCGGCGCCGCGGTGTGCGACGCATGGTCGTGTGCCTGCCGACCGGCGCGGGGAAGACGGTGATCTTCGCGGCCCTGGCCCGGATGGCCAAGCGGCAGGTGCTGGTGCTGGCCCACCGAGAGGAGCTGCTCACTCAGGCCCGGGACAAGCTGGCGGCCGCCTTGGGCGAGGAGCCTGGCTCGCCGCTGGTCGCGATCGAGCGGGGCAGTGAGCGCGCGCCGCGGGAGGCGCGGGTGTTGGTCGCCTCGATCCGATCCCTGCACGAGGAGCGGCTGGCGCGGGTGGTGCGCGGCCGCGATCTGGGTCTGATCGTCTACGACGAGTGCCACCACGCCGCTGCGGAGGACAACCTGCGGGTGCTGCGGCAGCTGGGGGCCTTCGACGCGGAATGGACGGGGACGCTGCTCGGCTTCACGGCGACCACGGCGCGGGGCGACGGGCGCGGGCTCGACGTCGCCTTCGAAGAGATCGTCTATTCGCGCAGCTTGCCGGATCTGATCGACGCGGGCTTCCTCGTCCCGCTGCGGGGCTTCCGCGTCTCCACCAACGCGGATCTGCGCCGCATCGGCGGCGGAGGGCTCGACTTCCCGGAAGAGGAGCTGGCCGAGGCCGTGGACATCGAGGAGCGCAACGCCCTCGTCGCCCGGTCGATCCAGGAGCTGGCGCGCGATCGGAGGACGGTCGCCTTCTGCGTCACGGTCCGCCACGCCCGTCACCTGGCCCAGGCCCTCAACGCCATCGGCGTATCAGCAGGGCTCGTGCACGGGGCGATGGCCCAGGAGCGTCGCGCGGCGGAGCTGGCCGCGTTCCGCAGCGGGCAGCTGCAAGTGCTCACGAACGTCGGGGTGCTGACGGAGGGCTTCGACGATCCGGAGGTGTCCTGCGTGGCCATGGCGCGACCGACGCGCTCCGCGGGCCTGTACGCGCAGTGCGTCGGGCGCGGCACCCGGCTGGCGCCGGGGAAGAAGGACTGCCTCGTGCTCGATTTCGTCGACCTCGCGTCTCTCGAGCTGTGCACGCTGCCGTCTTTGTTCGGGGTCCCGCGGGACGTCGACCTGCAGGGAGAAGACGTGCGCGTCGCCCGCCACGTCTGGCAGGAGATCCAGCTCGATCGACCTGGCTTCGAGCTCGAGGCGGGGGCGGTCACCCTCTCGGAGATCCAAGAGCGGGCGGCCAGCTTCGATCCGCTGACCCTGCGCACGGACGCGGAGGTCCAAGCCATCTCCCACAACGCGTGGTTCTCCCTCGGGAGGCACGGGGTGGGGCTCCACTTCGAGCGCGCACCTGGGCGCGTCGGAGAGCTCCTCGTGTTGCGCCGAGCGTCCCGGGGCAAGGTCTGGGAGGTGAGCCTCGACGGCGTGGCTCAGGCGCGCTTCTCCAGGATGGAGGAGGCCGTCGAGGCCTCGGATTACGAGATCGCGAAGAGGGGGCGCCGCGTGGCCGCCTCCGCTCGGGACGAGGCGCCCTGGCGCCGGGCGCCCGGCTCGGAGGGAGCAGAGGTCCTGCAGCGACGTGCTTGGGATCGGGTCCACGCGCCGCCGAGCGCCGAGCGGCAGCGGCCGGATCTGGCGGGGGGGCGGCGGCGCAGCCAGCGTTGAGCGGCCTTCACGGCGCTACCGCGTCGACAGCGCCGCGCGACACTCCACCTGGGGGATCCAAGGTTGCTCGGGGGACCGGGTCTGGTCGTGCAGGCCGGTGATCGTCTTGCACTCCGCGTCCTGCTCACAGCCGATGTAGCGGCAGGCTCCGCCCTCGCAGACCTCCGTGGGCGGGCACTGGGCGTCCGTCTGACACGGGATGATGCAGCGGCCCACGCCCCGCTCCGTGTTGCAGCGCAGCAGCCGCGGATCGAGGCCCTGCTCATGCCCCAGGAGCTCGACGGCGGGGATGAGGGTGCACTCGCGATCCGAGCGGCAGCCGACGTAGATGCACTCGCCGGCGTGACACGCCTCGAACAGCGGGCAGTGAGTGTCGTCTTCGCAGCGGGTCTCGCAGCGCCCGTCGATGCACGTCTTGTCGAAGGAGCAGTCGCGCTCCGACGTGCACTGGGCGCAGCTCCCGCCCACGCAGTGCGGCGTCACCCCGAAGCACTCGTCGTCGCTCGTGCACCGGGAGGGGAGCACGCAGCGGGACTCCTCACAGGACCACAGGCACAGCTCCGCGCAGGCCGGATCGCTGCAGACGGGATCCGCCGGATCGAAGGACGGGTTCTCGCAAGCGCAGGAGCCCATCACGCAGGTGTTCGGCACGCAGTCCGCGTCGGCGCGGCACGAGGTGAAGTCGAGGGTGCAGCTCCCCGCGACGCACTTGTTCGCGAGGCAATCGGCGCCCCCCGTACACTCCCCAGAAGAGACGGAGCAGCTGCCCGTGCACACGCCACCTCCGCCGCAGTCGCTCGAGCGGGTGCAGGGGCGCGCGGTGCACCCAGGGAGCGTGTCCAGACACTTGGCGCCGCGGTGACGGCACTGCTCTGGGAGCTCGGTGGGGCTGCCCGCGCCACAGCAGTCTGCGGTGACGGCGCAGTCGATCTGGAAGCACTCCTTGGCGCTGGAGGAGAACGGGAAGCTCACCGGCTGGCACACGCCCCGGATGCAGGAGGAGCCCTCCGCGCAGTCGTTCTTCACGGCGCAGCCAGCGCCGATCTCGCTGCGCCGGACACCGGCGACGGAGTCCAGCGCGGGCGCGCCTCCGAAGCCGACGTCCGCGGAGGGCGGCGCTTCGCGGCGGCAGCCCCCGAGCCCGCCGAGGGCTCCAACGATGAGCGCCGACAGGGCCCAGGCGGCCGATCGGAGGGGACCCCTCCCGCCGCGCCGGTGCGCCCGGTCGAGGGGGAGCCGTGACGCCCCGGGTAGGCTCACGGCGTCGTCGCCTCTGCCTTGCAGATCGCCGAGGTGGTCCAGGGTCGATCCCGGGTGGGGAGGGGGCGGTTGTGCAGGCCGGCGATCGTCTTGCACTCCGCGTCCGTTTCGCAGCCGATGTACTCACAGCGCCCGCCCAGGCAGACCTCCGTCGGGTTGCACTGGGCGTCGATCTCGCAGGGGTACACGCAGGTGCCGACGCCGCCCTCGATGCTGCAGACGGCGAGCCGCGGATCTTGCGCGGGGCCGCTCGCGCCCGCCGCCGCCCCGAGGACGCACTCTCGGTCCGTGCGGCAGCCGACGAAGACGCACTTTTCGTCCTGGCAGGCCTCGAAGACGCCGCACTGGGTGTCGTGCTCGCACTCGGGACCGCAGCGCCCGCCTACGCACTCCGCGTCCTCGCAGTCGTCGCTCGTGAGGCACGCCACACAGGCGCCGCCGTCCCCGCAATAGGGAGTCGGGGAGAGGCAGTCCGCGTCGATCTTGCACGAGGTGTCCGCGACGCAGCGCTCCTCCGCGCAGGTCCAGCCGCAGACGCCCTGGCAGTCCGCGTCACTGCAGATGGCGTCCGCGGGATCGTAGGCGGGGTTCGCGCAGTTGCAGTAGGGAACGGAGCAGCTGTTCACCAGCTGGCACTCGTCGTCGAAGTTGCAGTTGGTGAGGCCGAAGCGGCACGTCCCGGTGTCCAGATCGCAGGAGTCCTGCTCGCAGTCGTCGTTCGTCAAGCAGGTGGCGCCGTCCCGGGAGCAGGTGCCGCCGCAGGTGCCGCCGTTGCACGCGGTGTCGTCGGCGCAGGAGGTGGCGACACAGCCAGGCAAGGTCGGCTGGCTGCACTTCACGTCGCGGTCCGCGCACTTGGCGGGGAGCTCCTCGGGCAGGTCGCCACAGCAGTCCGTCTTCGTCGTGCACTCCGTGAGCTGGCACTGCTTGCCCGTGCCCAGGATCTCGAAGTTGGACGGCTGACAGGACTTGTTCGCGCAGGCCACCCCCGCCGGACACCCCGCGGTGACGATGCAGGAGAGCCCTTCCTGGCAGTCGTTCGTCGAGTCGCAGGAGGAGCCGCGCTCGCCCTTCCTGAGGTCTGCCGCGGTGGTTGCGCCGCCCATGCCTCCCGTGCCTCGAGGTTCGTTGTTCGCCGGAGAGCTCTCTTTGCAGCCAATCAAAGCGGCGGAGCCCAGGAGCAGTAACCCGTAGAGTCGGTGATATCGCATGATAAGAGTTCTCCTCGCGTAGCGCGAAGAAGTCCGGGTCACGGCCCTTCGGCTCCTCTCGACGGTGGCGCAGGGCGCCACTCCGTTGGCTCTTACACCAGGCGTCCGCAGCGGAACAATCGTTTTCGGATCGCGAGGGCTGATCATTGTCAATCGAAGCGGCGTTTCCCCAGGGAGACAACTCGTTTGGAAAAGTCGCCTGTGCCGGGGACTGCTGGCCATGCGGCCTGGTCGCTGGGGAGCGTCTCTGAAGGAATGGCGCTTGGGGGCCTGCGTTGGCCGTCGTCGGCAGAAAAATCGTGCGCTGACCGGGAGTGATAATCGATTCGCAGTCGAAAATGGTGTTTCCCCAGGAGAGAAAGGGGGATTGAGGGCCGCGCCCATGGCCGGTCGCATGGCCGGCCGGTGCGTAGGGGATATGCGGCGAAGAGTGGGGAGCGCGGATGGGCGACTTCCAGGTGTCTTGGATGGACGTCAATCGGAACTAGTGGCACGCTGCGCTGCAGATTGCTTGGCAAGCACTTGGGTGAGGAGCTCCATCAAATGAACCACTCGTTCGTGGACATGCCGCCGGGCGGGCCTTCGCGCCGTGTCGGCGGGCGGCAGGGGGGCGACCATCCCCGATACCTTAGGCACGGGCGCCGCCCGTCAAGCTCGGGTTT
>JAEWOQ010000514.1 GCA_023460875.1 Pseudomonadota bacterium | reverse complement strand
GCGCCCTCGCGGCAGAGCTCCCGGAGCCGTTCGCGTCACAGGTGAGCGCCAGCGGCGGTCGCTGCGAGCCCCGGCAGATCTATCAGCGGGTGGCCCATCGACGCCGGCTCCGTATGGGGGTGGCGGTGGAGCAGGCGCAGATCGTGGGGCAGGTCCTCGCGGAGTCCTTGAGCCGCTCCACCCGAGCGCGCCTACAGCAGCACGCGCCAGAGCTCGGCGAGCTGTTCGCGAGCGCGCCGACGAACACGGCTCCGCCCGCGGCCGCGCGCGACCCGGGGCAGAGCCCGCGCGCCGACGAGGAGCCGACAGGGCGCCCGGAGATCGTCGCCCACGAGCACTCCGTGGCCCGCTCCGACGATCCCCACGGAGACACGAAGCTGTCGAGCAGCCGGGGCCTGACACAGGAGCGCGAAGGGCGGTCCTTGGCGACGGCGCGCCCGCCCCGTCCCTGAGCGCTGCCGTCCGCGGCTGCGCGGCTGCGCTCGCCCCTCAGCTGCGCCGCGGCTTGGCCCATCAAGGCGGAGCTGGCAGGCTCCTGGCCGTGCGTGACTCACAGAACCCCCCCAAGGTCCTGATCATCGGCGCCTCGTGCGTGGTGCTCGCGGGGGCTCTGTGGGCGCTGTTCGCCCGCGACCTGCATGGCGCAGGGCATGCGCCGAGCCGGGTCCTGCCGCCCTTCGAGCCGGAGGGCTACTACCAGGCGCAGACGTGGTTCATCACGCCTGCCCTCTTGGGCCTGTGGGGTGTGCTGTCCTTCGTCGCTCATCGACTCACGGGAGGCTCACGGAGCGGCTCCTTCGCGCGCCTGGCCGGTTGGCTCGGCGTCGTCTACGGCCTCGCCCTGGTCGTCGCCTTCGTCGGCCCCGAGTGGCTCCTTTACCGGAGAGGCGGCGTCGACGCCCTGAGAGCGGCGGTGCGCTTCACGGCGCCAGCGTTGGCAGCGCTGACCTGGCTGGGCGCGACGCTCGTGCTCTGGAGGGTGCGGGGCGCCTCGCCGTCGCGCGCCACGGCGGCGGCCCTCGCGGCCTTGTTGGTCCAGGCGGCGCTGGGCGCGCCATTCCTCCGTTGAGGCCTCCCGCGGGCGCCCCGACCCGAGTGACCTCGAAACCACGGCGCGGGCGAGGTCAGCCGCTCGCGCCGTGCTTGCCGAGCCCGAACCTGGCGTCCAGGGAGAGGCTCCCCGAGCCGAAGATCGTGAAGACGAGCAGCAGCACCAAGACGAGCCCCGCGAGCTCGAGGGACTGGCCAGGCTGCATCAGGCCCTCCTGCCAGTGGATCAGGAACACGGCCCCCAGGAGAGGCGGCAGCTGCGCCGCCGCCGCCAGCCGCGTGAACCATCCGAGGGCGAGGAAGATGCCGCCACCCAAATGGACCAGCGCCACCACGTGGCCGAGGGCCACGGGCGCGAACCACCCCGAGCGGTCCATCCACTGAACGAACGCAGACTGATCCGCGACGAACAGGATACCGCGGACGAGGAGCGCCACGCCCAAGTAGATCCGGATCAGGTCGAGCCCCAGACCGCGGCGCGCCGCGAGCGCCGCCCCGCGGTCTCTGGCTCTCCCTCGCACGATTTCCTCGCGCCAGCGCGCGAGGTTCCCCCAGGTCGTCGTCGCCACTTTGCGGCCTCCCCCTGCCGTCAGCCCTCGAACGAGGTGACGTCCAAAGCCGTCGAACGCCTGCCCCGTCCTCCAGGATCGTCCTGTCGCCTCCGTCGCCGCGCGGTGGCCTCCGCGCGACGTCATCCTTCATCCTTGCCCTTCAACCATGGTAGCACGCGGCTCGCCCGAGCAACGAGCAGAGCTAGGAGGCAGTGCTCAGCGGCTGTGCTGCTCAGCGGCAGTCGCTCAGCGGTACGCCTCCAGGAGGTGCCCGGAGAGGTGACGCAGATCTGCCTCTGCCTGTACGAGGTCCACCTTGGCTCGCGCCACACGCAGCCGGGCGCGGCGCAGGCTGTCCTCGGCCACGAGCACCTGCATGGGGAAGCTCTGGCCCAGCTCGAAGCGGGTCCGCTCCGCCTCGTAGGCCTGCGCCGCCGTGGTCAAGGTGCGCTCGGCGAGGGAGAGGCGCTCCCGAGCGACGTGCTCGCCAGCGACGGCTCGGTGCGCCTGCGCTGCGATGCGGGCGCGGGCGGCTTGGAGGTTTTGTTCGGCGATCTGCACCGCGAGCAATGCCGCTGACCGCTCTGCGCGCTGGCGCGTGTCGTCGAGGGGCAGCTCCATCGCCACGCCGACGTAAGCGGTCATCCAGGACATCTGGCCCGCCCGCTGCGCGGCGACGGGCACCGCCGAGCTCACCCCCTGGCTCTCGACGAAGCTCTCGAGGTCGAGGCGAGGGCGAGCATTTTCTCCCGCGATCTGCGCCCGGGTCCGCGCCAGACGTGCCTGGGCCTCGAGCTCCGCGAGCTCGAGGCTCCCCGCGCGCAGCGCCGCCTCGACCTGAGCAGGCGACGCGGGGGTCTCGGAGGGATCCGGATTCGACACCGCGGCGAGGCGGTGGCTGTCGTCGAGGCGCCCAAAGAGCCGCCCCAGCTCGAGGGCCCACTGCTGCCGTTGGTTCTCGGCCATCACGATGGCCTCCTCGATCTCGGCGACGCGGGTGGCGAAGGTGTGGATGTCCGCGACGGCCAGCGCTCCCAGCCGCGCTTGCTGTTCCGCGGCGCCGTGCTGGCGTACGGCGAGATCCAGGGCGGCTCGCTCGATCTCCACGCTCTGGGTCGCGAACCAGAGCTCCCAGTAGGTGATGAGGACGTCACGCACGAGCCCGCTGAGGAGGCGCGCTTGGGAGCTCTCCGACAAAGAGCGCCCCACCCGCGCCGCTCGCAGCTCTGCTTCGCCCACGCGGGTGCCGGCGCCGCGGAGGAGCGGCTGCGTCAAGGAGGCCCGGGCGGTCACGCCGAAGCCCTCGCCGAGGCTCCGCCCGCCGGAGACACCTGCTCCGACCGCGTCGCGCTCGAACCGCTCGCCCTGGACGCGCAGCTCGCTCACGGTCCCCGTCGGGAAGAGACGTCGCAGGGCCGCGCCGACGGAGTACGACCGCGCTAGGCTCGAGGTCACGGTGTCGTCTGGGGACAGGCGGGGGATCTCGCGGGTCGTGTACCCCGCGTCCGCCTGGAAGATGAACGGATAGCGCCCCTCCTCGGCGAGCACGTTCTGGCCCGCCTGCTCCACTCCCAAGGACGCCGCCTTGAGCTCCGGGTTGTGGGTGAGGGCGAGGTCGATGGCCGCGCGCACGTCGATCGGGACGGTGTCTTTGACGGGCACGATGCTCGCTGACGCCGGAGCCTCCGCGGGCGTCTGGGCGAAGGCCGGGCTCGCGGCGGCGAGCAGGAGCGGGAGCAGGCGGGCGGGGGCGCGTGATCGGAGATGGATCATGGGGCCACGGGGGGACGCGGATCGGGGGTGGAGTTCCGGACCCAGCCGTGATCCGCCAAGACGGCGTAGGTCGCGGGGAGCACGACGAGCACCAGGATCGTCGACGCCGAGATCCCGAAGACGATGCTCGTGGCGACGGGGATGAGAGACTGGGCTTGTCGGCTCGTCTCGAACATGAGGGGGACGAGGCCCGCGATCGTGGTCAGCGACGTGAGCAGCACCGCGCGGAAGCGATCGCGGCTCGCCCGACGCGCCGCCTCGATCGGGGGGACCCCTTGGGCGCGCGCCTCCTTGATGAAGAGGACCAGGAGGATGGAGTCGTTCACGACTACGCCGGCGAGGGAGATGAGCCCGAGGAGGGACTGGGAGCTCAGCGGGGCGCCGATGAGGAGGCTGCCCCAAACCACCCCGACGAACGCGAAGGGCACCGCGAGCATGATCACGACGGGCTCGATGTACGTCCGAAACTGGAGGCTGAGCAGCACGAAGATCCCCACCAGACCGATGAGCAGGCCGCGGCCCATCGAGCCGAGCGTCTCGGCGGACTCCTCGGCCTCACCGCCCGCGCGAAAGCGGATCTCCGGGAAGCGCTGCTCGAGCTCCTGCGCCTTCTCCGCCGTGAAGCGCCGCATCAGGTCTGCGGCGTTGGCGACGTCGCGATCGATGTCGCCCCGCACCGTGGCGGTGCGCACGCCGTTCACCCGACTGATCTTCGCGTAGCTGTCCGCAGCGTCGATGTGCGCGATGGCGCCGAGGGGGACGGAGGTGTCGGGCGCGACGCGGATCGGCATGTGCTCGATGTCGGCGAGGGAGTCGCGGCCGGCGCGGTCGAGCTCCACGAACAGCTCGTACTCGGCGCCGTTCTGGTGGAGGTGCTCGACGGACTGCCCCATCAGCGCGGAGCGCACCTGGCTCGCTACGACGCTGGCGGTCGCGCTCGCGGAGCCGGCTCCCGCGGCGAGCTTGATGGCCACCTGGGCCGTCCCGGGCTGCAGATCGTCGGAGAGATCGAAGACGCCCGCGAACCCAGCGAACCAGCCCTGTACCTCGGCGGCGGCCTCCTTCAGGCGATCGAGGTCGTCACCTTCGATCTTGACCTCGATCGGGTTGCCGCCCGGGCCCCTGCGCCCTCCTGGGCCGAAGCTAGCGGCCATGGCGCTCGGCAGGGGACCAGCCTCTTCACGCCAGGCGGCCGTGAACTCCGTCAAGGTGGTGGTGCGCACCTCGACGCTCAGGAGATCCACGGAGACGGTCGCCACGTGAGGACCGGGCTCCTCCACGTCCGCGTTGTAGTTGAAGCGGGCGAGGACGTTTCGTACCAGGGGTTGGCCATCGGGCTGCTCTGCCCGGAGCTTCTCCGAGAGGCGCCAGGCGGCGTCCACTACGCGCTCGACCTCCTCCCGGGTGCGCTCGAGGGGTGTCCCGGGCGGCATCTCCAGCTTGAACTGGGTCACGTCCCCTTCGGTGTCGGGGAAGGCCTGGTAGCGGAGCTTGCCCGACGTCACCATCCCGACGGAGACGATCATCACCGCGAGCATCACCCCCAGGGTGAGGTAGCGGTGCTCCACTGCCCGATCCACGAAGCGCCCGAGGTGGTCGTCCCGCAGGCGCGCGAACGCACGATCGAAGCGCTGGCGGAAGCGACCTGGCGGGCTCTGCGCAGGCGTGCGCAGAGAGTGAGCGAGGTGGTTGGGCAGGACGAGGAAGGCCTCGATCAGGCTGACCGCGAGCACCGCCAGCAGCACGAAGGGGATCACCTGCAGGGTGCGACCGATGCGCCCGTCGATGCTCGAGAGGGGGATGAAGACGCAAGCGGTGGTGGCGAAGGAGGACAGCACACCGCCGGCCACCTCCTTGACGCCGTCCACCGCGGCGCGCAGCGCGGACCTGCCGCGGGCCAAGTGCGCCGCGACGTTGTCCGCGAGCACGATGGCGTCGTCCATGAGCAGGCCGAGGGCGACGAGCAGGGCCAGCATCGTCATCATGTTCAGGGTGTGCCCGAGCTGGTGCATCACCCAGAGCGCGCCCAGGAACGACACGGGCAGCCCGATCGCCACCCAGAACGCCATGCGCACCCCGAAGAACAGCCACAGGGTGCCGAACACGAGGATGAGGCCCTGCGCGCCGTTCTTGATGAGCAAGGCCAGGCGATCTTCGATCACGGAGGCGACGTCCTCCGTGAGGGTCAGCTTCACGCCGTCGGGCTTCTTCGCCTCCTGCGCCTGCAAGAACTCGTGGATCGCGGCGATCACGGTGAGGCTGTCCTGAGTGGCCGTCTTGCTCACCGTCAGGATGCCGGCGCGCTCGCCGTTGAAGTACGTCTGGTCGGCCTCGACGGCGAAGGTCTCCTCCACGTCGGCGATGTCGCCGAGCCGGACCACCGCGCCGTCCGGCGTGGCGCTCACCACGAGCTCACGCAGCGCCTCTGGGTGGGTGCGCTTGTCGGAGTAGCGCACGAAGATGTTCCCCTCCCGGGTCTCGAGGGTGCCCAGGGGGACGTCGAGGCTCCCGGTCGAGACGGCGCTGGCGACCTCGGCGAGGGTGAGCCCTTCCCGCACCAGGGCGGCGCGATCGACGCGGACCCGGAGGCGGTGCGTGGAGAAGCCGCCGACGCTCACCTGGGAGACCTCCCCATAGCGCAGCAGCTCGCGCTTGAGCTGCTCGCAGTAGAGCCGCAGATCCCGCTCGGACATCGGCCCCGTGACGGCGATGGACGCCACGGAGGCCATGCGCGTCTGCGCTCGCACGACGGGAGGGTCCATGTCCTCGGGGAAGTCCCGGATGCCGTCGATGGCCGACTTGATCTCGGCCAACAGGGCGTCGAAGTCGGCGTCGTCCTCGAGCTCGACGCTGGTGGTCGCGCCGCCCTCGCGGGCCTGGGATTCGATGCGCGCGATGCCCGGTAGCCCGGCGATCTCGTCCTCGACGCGCTGCACGACGGTGCTGTCCATGAGCTCCGTCGGCGCCCCTGGATAGCTCGCCGTGACGCGGATGAGGGACGGCTCGAACTCCGGGTACGTCTCCCGCTGCAGCTGCGGCAGGGCCAGAGCCCCCAGCAGCAGCAGGAGCATCATGAGCAGGTTGGCCGCCGTGGGGTGACGCGCGAAGAAGGAGATCACGGTTCGTCCGCCTCACCGCGGGCGATCTCCGCGAGCCACGCCGCGGCGGTCTCGTCCCGACGGGGAACCAGCAACATGCCCTCCACCGCGGGAGACAGATCCGTGAGCACCACGAGCTCCCCTGGGGCGACGGCGTCGCCGAGGCACACGAACTGCTCTTGGACGAGCTCCGTCTCCACCGTGCGTCGCTGGAGGCGGTTGGCAGCGTCGACCACCCAGACCTCGTCCCGGTGCACCGCGGAGCGGGGCACGGCCAGGCAGCCCTCGCGCTCCGGACCGCGAAGCTCCACCTCGACGTGGAGCCCTGTCGAGAGGCGGCGCCCGCGGCCGGGGCGGTGCTGGTCCACCTCGACGACGACCGCTTGGGTCCGCGTGGCGGGATCGACCCCTTCGAAGCGACGCACCGTCCCGGACCAGGTGGAGTGGCCCCCCTGCTGGCGCAGGTGGATGAGAGCGGAGAGAGAGGAGATGCGGCTGCGGCGCGGGGGCGGGGCCTCCAGAGC
>JAEWOQ010000513.1 GCA_023460875.1 Pseudomonadota bacterium | reverse complement strand
CGCCTTGGCCGCTTGCCTCGCGCGCACCACCGGGCAGGCCAGCGCGGCGTGCGCCCGGGTGCTGGCCGCGGCGCGGCCGGTGGGGGCCGTCGACACGATCCGTCGAGCCTTGGAGCAGGGGAGCGTCTCTGCCGCGCCTGCGCTGGAGGCCGTAGGGCAGCTGGGGAAGGCGGACGCGCTCATCCTCGCTCTCGAACATCTCACACATCCCGAGCCCGCGACGCGCGCGGCAGCCCTGCGCGCGGCCGTCCGGTCGCTGCGAGTCTCCGGCGGAGATCCGCAGGCTGCGGGGCCGCTGCTCGTCGCGCTGCAGGAGGGGGGCTGGTCCACCTCTCAGCGGATCGAGCTCATCGAGAGCCTCGGCTGGAGCGGTGATCGCAGCGTCGGCCCCGCGCTGGCCGCCGCCTTCTCCTCGACGTCGCAGCGTGTCCAGCTCGCGGCGCTGGTCGCGTTGGGGAGGGTGCCAGAGCATGCCCAGGACGCGCTGCTGCTCGCCGCGCTCGCTGACGCGGACGCGTCCCTGCGGCGCGCGGCGGCGCTGTCGTTGCGCAGCACCGGCGCCGGGAACCTGGCTCATGAACTCATCACACGTTTGGAGTCCCGTGAAGGCCAGGACCGCGAGGCGGTGGCGCTGGCTTTGGCTGCCCCCCTCAGGACCAGCAGAGATCCCTCCGCCCTCGAGCGGGCTCGCCGCTTGGTCCCGCGGATGACGCCCCCGGCGCGCGACTCCCTCATCGAGGCTATCTCGATCGCGCTGCCGCCCGAGGCTGGCAGGGAGGCGCTCGCCGCGCTGGCGCAGGGGGCCTCCGCTGGGGATCGAGCGAAGGTCGCGGAGGTGCTCGCCTTTCACGAGCAGGGCCGCTCGCTCCTCGTCGAGCTAGCCATGGATGATCACGCGGCGGTCCGCGCTCACGCCGCCTGGAGCCTCGGCGCTCACACTCCGGACGAACCCACGAGGAGCGCTCTACGCTCCCTCCTCGCGGACGCCGACGCAGCGGTGGTCACCAACGCCTTCGCGACCGTCGCCCGCTGGATGACCCGTGCGGGGGGCGTGGACGACCGGTCCCGCGCGGAGGGAGAGCTCTGGAGCCAGGCCCTGTGCGCGGGGTTGGGAGATCCGCGCGCCGCGGTGCGGGTGAACGCGATCGCGGGGCTCGCTCAGGCTGGGCTGAGCTGCCCTGGCCACCCCTGGGCGCGCCTGCTCGGGAGTGACCCCGCCGAGGAGGTGCGCGCCGCCGTCGTCCGGGTGCTGGCGGCGACCCTCCAACCGACTCGCGGGGGGGAAGGGCACAGCGCGTCCGCCCAGCTGGGCTCTGCCGCCTTCGAGCTCCGGCGCTGCAGCGCCTTCGAGCTGAGCCGGAGGGTCGCGTCGAGCTGCGATGCGGCCCTGGGGCTCGGTGAGCTCCGGCCAGCGAGCTTCGGGAGTGGGGCGCGGAGCGAGGCGTTACCTCACCTCGTGTACGTGATGGACCGTCGAGGCGGAACCCCCGCGCCCCGGGCGCCTTTCCTCGCGATGCACTGGATCGGAGAGCGTGGGGAGGGAGCGGTGCTGCGAGGCGGCTGGACCGACCGGCGTGGCACGTTTGGAGCGGACCTCGGGTCGTCGGTCTCGGGTTTGGTCCAAGGGAGCCTGCTCACGGCCGGAGCGCGCTGAGCGCGCTCTACCGCGGCCGGATCTCGGCTACACGGCGAGAACTGCGCTGAGCTCGTTGGATGATCGAGCCCGGCCAAGAGCTCAGCAGTGACCCGCACACGGCGCGGATATGCTGAGCTCGTCCTGGCTCGGGCAGAGCTGGGTTTCAGCCGCTGGGCTTCAGCCGCCAGCCGCGCAGCGCATGGCGCACTGCAGGTCGCCAGGCTTGCAACCACACTTGTTGGTGGCGGGCTTCGGCTTGGCTGGAGCGGGGGCAGGGCTGCTCGAGGCGCTAGAGCTGGAGCTGGACGTCGAGCTCGAGGAGGTCGAGGCCGGCTTCTTGGCCGCGGGTCTTGCCGCGGGCCTTGGAGCGGCCGCTGGCTTGGCAGCCGCTGGCGGCTCCTCTTCCTCGGCGGTCCCAGTGGCCGGCGGCTTGGCCTCGGTCTCCTCCGCCGTGGCAGGCTCTGGTTCGGGCTCGGGGGCTGGCGCTGGATCGGCGGTGGCGATCGTTGCCACGGGCGCCGGAGCCACGGCGCTAGGCGCCGCGGCGTCGTCCTTCGAGCCGCCGGTGAGCTGAATGATCAGCGTCACCGCGACGGCCGCCACGACGATTCCGCCAGCGATGAAGAGGCCGGTCTTGTTCTTCCCCTGGTTCGCGGGGACCGAAATGTCCATCGCAGTGGCCACGCCGCCTAGCGGCATGCCACCTCCGAGAGGCGCCACCCCGAGGGGGGCACCGCCGAAGGGCGGCGCCGCTCCGAGGGGCGAGGGAGCGATGCCCGGCTGGGGAGCCAGCGGAGAGTCCCCGACGGAGGAGGCGGCGGCGGTGAGCGCCTTGAGATCGATCAGCCCCGAGTCCTCGCTGACTCCAGGGCTCGACGGAGCCACGCTCGGCTTCGGGTTCGAGGCCGCAGAGGTCAACGCGCTCAGGGAGAACAGCACCGACGACTCGTTGCGTGCTCCGGTGGCCGCCCCGGCGACGGGCGCCCGCGGCGCAGAAGCGGGGGTCGCTGCGCTCGTGGCGAGATCAGCGTCGTCTTCGCTTCCGGCCCGGTCGTAAGAGCCGAACAGGTCGTCACCGCCGGTGGCAGCGGCGGCGGCGGCCGGTTGCTGCCAGGGCGTCTCTGCCTCGTCGGGTGCTGGGTCCGCTGCGGCTGGAGGGTTACTGCCGGCCGCGGCGTGAAGTGCTTCGACGATCTCCGCGACCTGACTGAGAGGGGTCCAATCGGCGAATCCTTCCGCCCAGACGTAGGTCTCGGCGGTGATTTCGCCGGTGTTGTATGCCGCGACGACCTGATCGATGCCCATCGTCCGTTGGTCGTTGTCGCCGTAGTCGACGGTGTATTCCAGACCAGCCGCGGAGCTCGCCGCAGTTTGTGCGCCAGCGCTGGAGGCCGCCTGTTCAGCGTCAGCGGACGCTCCCGCGTCAGGGCTCGCGTCACCGCCGGCGTCCGCCGCGTACACGGAGGCGGGCGACACCTTTCCATCGATCACGATGGTGGTACTGCACTTCCGGCAGCGGATCTTCGCAAGGCGATCCTGAACCTTCTCGTCCGCAATCGAGTACTTGGCTTGGCATGAGGGGCACGAAATCTTCACTGCGGCTTCTCTCTCCACCCCTCGAGGGGGCACCAAGGGGGAAAATCCGTTTGGCTGCCGGATACTAACAGGTGGGACGTCTATCCCAAGCGTTCGGTCTAGGGGGGGCGCTTTCCGCCGGCGGTTCAGTTGCGGGCTCTTCTCGACCGGCCGACGGCGAGCGAGTTCTTTTATCACTGTTTTCGCCCCTTGCCAGCCTCCCTGAACTTTGTCGACGAGAGGGATCGGGCGATTTCTCCGCCGCCGAGGGCTGTGCTCCCACTCTCCGTGCACCGAACCGGAAGTAGGAGGATGTCCTCCGAGGTGTCAGCGGGGAGTGAATGTGGTGAAGGTGGAAAGTTTCAACTGAGGTTAAGTGTCATAAGCTCACGCAACGCCTCGAGGCGTTCCGCCAGGGAGGGATTCTTCCCTTCCGCTGCATGGGCCTTGTCGAGGGCGGCGAGAGCGGCGCGGAGGTCCCTTCGCTCGAGGTGCTGCTCGGCGTGGCCAGCGTAGAGACGACCGGCGGGGGTCATGCAGAGCGCGCGGAGGGAGTGGACCTCCCAGGCGGGCTCACGTTCATCGCTCTCGAGCCGCAGACGTCCTTGTGCGAGGCCGAGATCGTAGCGCGCACGGAGCGCTGGGTGGCGAAGCACCCGATAAGCCTCGACGCCGCGCCGGAACACCCGGGTGACCTTGCTGTGGATCCCTTCATCCTCGCGGTGACGGTCTGGATGAAACGCCGCGCCGAACCGATGGAAGGCGTCGCGGATGGCCGTGTCGGTCGCGTGCTGCGGTACTCCCAGGATGTCGTAGTAGCTGATGAGCTCGATCACCTGGAGCCATCGTTCGAGGTTCTCGCGGCTCGGCACCGATGACACTTTACCAGACCCAAGCGGCCGCGGCGCAGCTCGTTCGCCGGTCCCGCGGCCCTGTTCGCTGATTCACCGCACGGTTCTGATTCACCGCACGGTTCTGGTTCACCGCACGGTTCTGATTCACCGTACGGTTCTGATTCACCGCACGGTTTCTGGTTCACCGCACTTCGTCGACGGCGACCAGGTGGAGCTCGGCGCGGGTGCTGGCGCCCGTCTCCTTGTCGACGGCGGAGACGTGGAGGAGTCCGCTCTCGTCGAGGGCGAAGGTCACGGCGAGCACGACTTCGCCGCGGGCCGCGGAGCGGAGCCCCGTCAACGTCAGATCGCCGAGCAGGGTGTTGTCCACGAAGCGCTGCGCTTGGCCCTGGCTCACCCGCACGCGAACGGTGGTCTGACCGTCCCGCGCCGTCGTGAACTCCCGGGTCCGCTCGCAGGGCACGGGCGTGTTGCGCTCGATGATCGTGTCGCAGAAGCCGCCCACCACTTCGACGCCGAGCGCCAGCGGGGTCACGTCGATGAGCAGCGGAGGCTCGGAGACGACGTTCACCGGCGGGCTCGAGGGAGCGCCCCGCGGCGGCTCGGGAGGGAGGCCTGCGCCGGCAGGGGCTCCGAAGCGTTGTGAACGCGAAGGGGGCAAGGCTGGTGCGCTGGCTCGGGCGCTGGGAGCGGGCAGAGGTGCAGCGGGCAGAGGTGCAGCGGGTCCGCGAGCCGTTGGATGGGAGGCAGCGGGCTCGAGTGGCTGGGCCGGCTCGAGTGGCTCGAGTGGCTCGAGTGGCTGGGCCGCCGTCGGTTCCGGGACGGCTGGCTCGGAGGCGAGGGATGCGGGCACGCGCGCAGCGGGTGAGCGTCGCGCTGGGGGCTCGTCAGTCCAGAGCAAGTCGTCGAAGAAGGCGGCCGCGTCCGCTCGCAGGTCGACGGGTTCGTCGATCTCCAGCTCTTCGGGCTCGAGCGGACCCACGGCGGCTGGGCTGCGAGGCAGAGGGGCAGGCGATGTGCCCGCTTGGGGAGGGCTCGCGCTCTTGGGGGGCGCCGTAGCGGGCGCGGACGGGCGGGGCTCGAGCCGGCTCAGCAGCGAGTGTTCGGTCGTCCGCGCGGCCGCGGGGGGCGCGCCGAAGTGCATCAGCGTTCGTTGTCGTGGACGGAGCGGCGGCAGATCCGTCTGGGGTGGGATGCTCGCTAGCGGCGCACGGCGCGCTCCGGACCCGGACCAGCTCGGGAGCTCCGACCGAGGGGGCGGGACCTGCGCGCTCGGCCGTTGGAGGGGGGCTTGCGGGAGGGGGGCCGTCGGGATCTCCGTCGGACGTCGCTTGGAGGCCTCCTTGCCGCCCAGAGCCGTCGCCTGGAGCGCTGCGCCGAGCGCGACGACCTCGTCCGGGTGAATGCGCCCGTGGGCGGCGCGGCCGAAGAACCCGGCCACCGTATTTTGGACCAAGGGGAGCCGTGTCGACCCTCCCACGAGCAACAGCTGGTCGAAATCGCGCGCTTCCAGCCCTGCTACGCCGAGGGCCTCCCGGCACACGTCCAGCGTCCGATCCACGAGGGGGCGCGCGAGGGTCTCGAGCTCCGTCCGCGTGAGTCCAAACTCGAAGTCGATGGGCTTGCCGAAGGCTCGATGCCCAACCTCCCGCACGGTGGTGCGCGCCGAGCTCGTCGCCGCGAGCTCGATCTTGAGCTCCTCCGCCGCCGCCCGGAGACGCTCGAAGACCTGTGGCTCCTGGCGCGCGTCCACGCGATGTTTACGGAGCAGCTCCTCCGCCATCCGCTCGGCGAGCAAGCGATCGATGTCGTCTCCGCCGAGGAACGTGTCGCCGGCGGTGGCGAGGACCTCGAAGACGTTCCCGCTGAGATCGAGGAGCGTCACGTCGAACGTGCCGCCACCGAAGTCGTACACCGCGATGCGCTCACGGCCCCCCTTGCCGAGGCCGTAGGCGAGGGCCGCGGCGGTGGGCTCGTTGAGGATGCGCAGCACCTCGAGACCGGCGACCCGCCCAGCGACCTTCGTGGCGGCTCGCTGCAGATCGTTGAAGTTGGCCGGCACCGTGATGACGCACTCGCTGACGGGCTCCCCGAGCCGGGCTTCGGCGATCTCCTTGGCGCGCCCGAGCACGAACGCGCTGATCTCGGCGAGGGTGTACGCGTGTCCGCGGGCCTCGACGAGCGTCGATTTGCCGGGGCCCTCCTTCATGGCGAAGGGCAGGCGTTGCCGCGCCCGCTGCACCTGCTCGTTGTCCCAGCTGCGCCCGATCAGGCGCTTCACGGAGAAGATCGTGTTCTTGGCGTCGACGGTGCGACGCTCCTTCGCGGCGGCGCCGACCAGCACCTCACCGCCGGGATGGAACGACACTACACTGGGCACCAGCGCTCGCTCCGCCTCGTCCTTCAGGATGACGGCGCGGCCTCCGCGAACAGCCGCCACGACGGTGTTGGTCGTCCCCAGATCGATCCCAACGACGGTCATCCTGCGCCTCCGAGGTGATGATGGCTCGGAGCCGACGTCGAGAGCTCCCGCTCGATGCTCGCGAGCGCCGCATCGTACCAGCGATTCAGCTGGGCGGGGAACGGCCACATCCAGCCGTAGTCCGGCCCGGTGAAGCGCTGGAGGATGTGGGCTCGCAGGGTCGGGGCGCGCGCCGCCTCCAACCCCTGGAGCTCGGCCGTTGCCCGGAGCGTCTCCGTGTACGCCTCCCACTCGAGCCGCGCGCGACCCCAGGCCAAACCGATCGGGAAGAGGGGCAGCAGGTACAGCACGGCCATGCCCAGCATCCCATAGCGGCGTCGTTGCCGCAGATGGACCCGCTCGTGGCGGAGGAGGATCGTACGAGCGACGTCGTCGAGTCCGCTCCACGTCGGCGGCACGTACAAGCGAAAACCCAGCACGGTGTGATAGTGAGTGAGATAGGAGCTCTGCTGACCGAGGGTCACGAGCCGCAGCAGCACGTCGATCGCGTTGGAGAGGCGGTCGCTCCGCTTGGCTACGATGCGAAAGGCAGGAAATTCAGCCTTGATTTCGTCGGCCAAGGCTCGGGAGAGCGGATGACCCGATGGGGCTGTTCGGGGCGAGCCGCGGGGAGGGTGGGCGGGTCGCTCCGAAGGATCAGTCATGGGGAGGGCTAGCCGTCGCGGACGAATCGGCAACGTCCGGGGAGCCAGCTCGAGGGGAGGGGTCCAGATCGACGAGCGCGAGGTGGTCTCCGTCGGCGAGCACGCGCCCATTGACGAGATCCCGCGCACCGAGCGCCTTGCGCCCCTCGAGCTGCGCTTCGAGGATCTCCAAGAGGCCTTCGCCGGTGCCGACGAGCACCCTCGGGCTGCGGATCAGCACCTTGCCGGGTGTCTCCGAGGCGTCTCGAAAAGCGGCGCGGGCGCGCAGGATCCGCAGGGTGCCGCGCGGCTCGTCGCCCCGCAGGAGCATCCCGTGAGCACCGGGGCGGGGGGAGAGCCCCCGCACACGCCAGGCCAGCTGCGCGGCGGTCTGGCGAAAATCGAGCAGGCCATCCGCGCGAGTCAGGGGAGGGGCGTGGGTCGCCTGAGCGTCGTCCTGGGGAAAGGGCTCGAGCTCACCGGCCACCGCACGGGGCACGTCGAGCCGGGTCACCTCCGCCGCGAGCTCAGACAGCCGCGCGGAGAGCTCCCCGAGGGTCTCTTCCTCGTGGATCGGGAGGCTGCGCGTCGCGAAGACCGGGCCAGTGTCCAGGCCCTCCTCCATCTGCATGAGGCTGATGCCCGTGCGGGGCTCACCGTAGATCAGAGCCCACTGGATCGGGGCGGCCCCCCGGTACTTGGGCAGGAGCGAAGCGTGAAGATTCAGGCAGCCGCGACGGGGGGTGGCGAGCACCCCCGGGGGGAGGATGCGCCCATACGCCATCACCAAGGCCACGTCCGCGTCCTGCTCCTGGAGCCAACGCTGGAGCTCGCCCGTTCGGACCCGCTCCGGCTGATAGACGGGGAGACCCAGCTCTTGGGCGGCCACCTTGACTGCGGGCGCCCGCAACCTCATACCTCGGCCAGAGGGCCGATCGGGTTGACACACCACCCCTGATACCTCCGCGACCTCGCAGAGAGCCCGCAAGGCAGGTACCGCAATCTCGGGGGTGCCGAAGAACACCGCTCGGAAACGCGCCGCCATTTCGGCGTTTCATAGTCCTCCCGGGGGGCAGGCGCCACTTTCGCGGGGCGGAAGAAATGCATCGGGCCTCGGGGTGGACGGGCGCGTTAGCGCTCGTGGCGTCGGGGTCGGGAGACGAGACCCATCACGACGGATTTCGTGACCCTGGTTGTCTTCACGGCTGGCATGGTTAGCTTGACCATCGTGCCGCGAGCACCGAGAACCATCTCCACGAGTCCCGGACCTGCAACGGACCCATCATGAGCGAACAGAATCCCACTTCATCCCCTCCGCCGCCGCCCAACGAAGACGAGATCGAGTTCGGTGACGAGCTCGCGGTGCTACCGATCCGCAACGCAGTGCTCTTCCCTGGCGCGGTCGCGCCCTTCGATGTGGGTCGTGAGAAGTCGGTGGCCCTCGTGGAGGACGTCCACAACCTGACGAGCCCGGTGATCGCCATCTTCGCTCAGCGAGATCCGTCGACGGATGACCCAGGGGGCGACGATTTGTACCCGGTGGGCTGCGCGGCGCGGGTGCTCAAGGCGTTGAAGCACAGCTCCGGCAACTACTCTCTGATCTTGCAGGGGCTCACCCGCATCCGCCTGGATCAGATGACGGCCACTTCGCCGTACCTGAAGGCCAAGGTGGCGCGGATCGAGACCCCCCAGAGCGAGGACGTCGAGGCGGAGGCCTTGGCGATGAGCCTCCGGGACGTGGCCAAACAGGTCATCCAGCTGATGCCGGAGCTGCCGCGGGAAGCGGGAAGTCTCATCGACTCGATCCAGGCGCCCGGCGCGCTCGCGGACTTGGTGGCGGCCAACCTGGACGCCCCCGTCGAGGAGAAGGCTCAGCTCATCGAGACCATCGACGTGAAGGACCGCATCCGCAAGGTGCTGCGGCTCCTGACGCGGCAGCTCGAGATCCTCAAGATGAGGGAGCGCATCAACTCCCAAATCAAGGAGGAGATGGGCAAGAACCAGCGCGAGTACGTGCTGAGGCAGCAGCTCAAGGCCATCAAGGAAGAGCTGGGCGAGGACGACGGCGATCAGGGCGACCTCGATGGGCTCGAGGAGCGCATCGCGAAGGCGAACCTGCCCTCCGAGGCGGACAGCGTCGCCAAGAAGCAGCTGAAGCGCTTGCGGTCGATGCAGGTCGGCAGCGCCGAGTACACGGTGGTGCGGACCTACGTGGACTGGATCTTGGACGTGCCCTGGAGCGAGTCCACGGAGGACAACCTCGACATCGCTGAGGTGCGCAAGGTCCTCGACGAGGACCACTATGGCCTCGACAAGGTCAAGAAGCGCATCGTCGAGTACCTGGCGGTCCGCAAGCTGAAGAAGGACAAGAAGGGTCCGATTCTCTGCTTGTTGGGTCCTCCCGGCGTCGGCAAGACGTCCTTGGGCCGGAGCATCTCTCGCGCGCTGGGGCGGAAGTTCGTTCGCATCTCCCTCGGCGGTGTGCACGACGAGGCGGCGATCCGCGGCCATCGGCGCACCTACGTGGGCGCGCTGCCCGGGCAGATCATCCAGGGCATGAAGAAGGCGGGCACCGTGAACCCGGTCTTCATGATGGATGAGGTGGACAAGATCGGTCACGACTTCCGCGGTGATCCGAGCGCCGCCTTGCTCGAGGTGCTCGACCCCGAGCAGAACAACACCTTCGCCGATCACTACCTGGAGATCCCCTACGATCTGTCGAACGTGATGTTCGTCGCCACCGCCAACGTGGCCGATCCGATCCCGCCGCCCCTGCGGGATCGCATGGAGATCCTGGAGATCCCTGGGTACACACGGCGCGAGAAGCTGGCGATCGCCAAGCAGCACCTCATCCCCAAGCAGCTCGAGGAGCATGGGCTCCGCCCCGACCAGCTGGAGATCACCGATGACGCGGTGGAAGAGCTCATCGAGCACTACACTCGTGAGGCTGGCGTGCGCTCCTTGGAGCGGACCGTGGCCAGCGTCATCCGCGGCGTCGCCGTGAAGGTGGCCGAGGGCGATGACCGGGCGCGCGTGATCAAGAGCGAGGAGGACCTGCGGGAGTTCCTCGGTCCGATCAAGTACACGAGCGAGGTCGCAGAGCGCACCGAAGAGACGGGCGTGGCGACGGGCCTGGCGTGGACCAGCGTGGGCGGTGAGATCCTCTTCATCGAGGCGACCCGCATGTACGGCACCGGGAAGATGCAGCTGACGGGCCAGCTCGGGGACGTCATGAAGGAGAGCGCGCACGCGGCGCTCAGCTACGTGCGCACGAACGCCGAGCGCTTCGGGATCCCCCGAGACTTCCTCGAGAAGAGCGACGTGCACATCCACATCCCGGCGGGCGCGATGCCCAAGGACGGGCCGAGCGCGGGTATCACCATGTTCACCGCGCTCATCTCGCTCCTGTGCGGGATCCGGGTGCGCCACGACGTGGCGATGACCGGCGAGATCTCCTTGCGTGGGCGGGTGCTGCCCATCGGCGGCGTCAAGGAGAAGATCCTCGCCGCCCACCGGGCGGGCATCAAGCGAGTGCTGCTGCCCGAGCGTAACAAGGCGGACCTCGAGGAGGTCCCCCGGGAGGTGCGCGACGAGCTCGAGTTCGTGTTCGTCAACAAGCTCGAGGAGGTGCTGGAAGCGGCCCTCGAGAGCGTGCCGCAGCCGTCTCAGGCCTACGTGGATGAGATGGCCAAAAAGGAAGCGAAGACTCCGCCACCCACGAACTGACGTGGGGTGCGCGGAGAGGCGCCTCCGCCCCACCTCCCCGGGGTTGCGGC
>JAEWOQ010000512.1 GCA_023460875.1 Pseudomonadota bacterium | reverse complement strand
GAGCTGGGCCGGGCTGGGGCGCTACTTGTTGGCTCGGCGTTGGGGTGGCGGGTGGGCTGCAGCGGCTCGCCCGCCTTCCCGAGGGTCTGCGTAGGCGAAGGCTTCGCCTCCCGAGAGGAGGATGTTGTTGGCGTCGCCGATGACGGCGCGCTTCGCGCCGAGCCGGTGCCCCCGCGCCCGGAGCGCCCTCTGAACCTCCGCGGAGAGGGGCCGCGTGCGCTCGAAGCCGATCTCGTCGGGCACGAACCCGTGATGAATCCGTGGGCGATCGACGGCCTCGTCGAGCGGTAAGCCGTAGTCGACCAGGTTGATGAACACCTGCGCGATCGTGTTCGGGATGGTGTCGCCGCCGGGGCTGCCGAGCACGAGGGCGGGGCGGCCGGAGCCGAGCACCAGGGTGGGGGCCATCGAGCTCGTGGTGCGCTGGCCACCCTGGACGATGTTCTCACCGACGCTCGCGAAGGACGCCGCCGAGTTGTTCAATGGTATCCCGGTCTGGCGGGTGAACATCTTGGAGCCGAAGCTCGCCGAGAGGGTCATCGTGCAGCTCACGACTGCCCCCGACGCGTCGGCGACAGAAAAATGAGTCGTATGTTCGAGCTCGCGCGTGGCGGCTTCGTACAGGGAGTGTAGACCGCGGGACGGGGTGGCGTGCGCGGCGTCGATGGGGTGAGGGGCCAGCCAGGTGGAGGCTTCGAGCCAACGCTGACGCTTGCGCTCGAGGTCGTCGGAGGGGAGCGCGTCCGGATCGAGGACGTGGAAGCGGCGCTCCGCGTGGGCGCGGCGCGCGCTCTCGGCCAACAGATGGAGGGCGTCCGGAGAGCCCAGGGGGTGTCGCCAGGCCTGCTGTTCCCGCAACATGAGCAGGGTCTGGGCGAGGGCCACTCCGCCGGCAGACGGAGGTGGCATCGTCTCGACGACCCAACCGCGGTACGGGAAGCGCAAAGGGCGCCGCACCTTGGCTTCGTAGCTGCGCAGATCGTCGAGGGTCATGACGCCGTGCGGGCCCAGGGACGCGACCAGATCCTCTGCGGTGGGGCCGCGATAGAAGCCCGCGGGCCCCTCCTGGGCGATTCGCTCCAGGGCGAGGGCCATGCCCGGCAAGCGGACGGTCGCCCCAGCCTTCACTGGCTCCTTCGTGCGGGCGTCGCCGAAAGCTTGGCGGGCGACCTCGCCCTTGCGCAGACGGGCCCAGGACCAGCGGATCGTCTTGGCCTGGCGCACGCCGATGCGGTGACCGTCACGGGCGAGGCGCAGGGCAGGCTCGACGACCGCGCTCCAGGGCAAGACACCGTGCCGCTGGTGGGCCAGGTGGAGACCTGCGACGGTGCCCGGCACGCCGACCGCGGCGCCGTCCTGGGCTCGGCGCGCGATCATCGCGTCGAACAGCTCGCGGGTGAGGCCGTGGGGAGCGGTCTCTCGAAAGTCGATCGCCTCCGTCGGCCCGTCGAGGCGCAGGAGCATGAAGCCCCCTCCGCCGATGTTGCCCGCGCTCGGATGGGTGACCGCCAGCGCGAACCCCACCGCGACCGCCGCGTCGACGGCGTTGCCGCCCAGCTCCAGCATGCGGATGCCCGCCTGGGTCGCCTGATCCTCGACGGAGGTCACCACCCCATGCTTGCCGGAGACGACGCGCGCGCCGCCGGGCGACAGACGCGTCTCGGGCACCAAGGCGTCCAGCGCCCGGTCCGTCTCGTCGGGGACGGCGGCGTCGTTCTCGACGGTTGCGGAGGATGGCGTGTCCAGCCCTTGGGGGGGCGCAGACGCGTCTGGTGGAGGCAGGAGAGCCTCCGCCTGTCGACCGCAGGCACAGAGCAGCCCCAGCAGCCCCACCCAGCTCCACGCGCGGGTGCCGCGACGGATTTCGAGGGGCCGACGGGAGGGGAGTTCGACGGTTGGGTAGGCTGCGATCCGACTCTTCACTAGACTCCTCGTCGTGTGGACAGCCGTCCTGTAAGCGACTTCATGGGGACGGCTTTGAGTGGACGGCGTCCGAGAGCTGGCGCTCGTGCTGGGCGTCCGTGCCGAGAGCAGGTTCCGTGATGAAACGAGCAGATAGCGCACCAGATCCCGACGATGCTGGCAACGCCGAGGCGCCCGCGAGCCTCGGCGTCGCCGTGCTCACGGTGAGTGACACACGCACCCTCGAGACGGATCGGAGCGGCTCGACCATCTGCGCTCTGCTGGAGACGGCGGGCCACCAGGTCTTGGATCGGCGGATCGTCGCGGACGACGTCGAGACCATTCGCGGGGTGCTCCGTCGCTGGATGGACGACGAGAGCGTCCAGGTCATGCTGGTGACCGGGGGGACTGGCATCACGGAGCGTGATGTCACACCAGAGGCGATCGCGCCCCTCGTCACGAAGGCCATCCCCGGCTTCGGGGAGCTTTTCCGCTGGCTCAGCTACGCCGACATAGGAGCTGCCACGATCCAGTCACGGGCCGAGGCGGGGCTCTGTGGGCGCACGCTCCTGTTCTCCTTGCCAGGCTCGCCGGGCGCGGTTCGTCTCGCCCTCGAGAAGATCATCCTGCCCCAGCTCGACTCCCGGAGGCGCCCCTGCAACTTCCCGCGGCTGCTTCCTCGATGTAACCCGGGGCAGCGCTGAGCCAGCGCGATCTGGGTCAGGG
>JAEWOQ010000511.1 GCA_023460875.1 Pseudomonadota bacterium | reverse complement strand
CGCCCTTGGACAACCCCGTCTTCGAGGGTGAGTACCTACTCGACAACCAATGGGTGTGGGTTGGGACATCTCCGAAAGCCTTCAGCTACGGATACTTCGGCCTGATCGGTTGGGTAGCTTGCGACGGGAATTGTTCAGGAGACGACTTTATCAAGACCGGCATTCCAAGCGAGATTCTTGCTGTTCCGAACCCGTTCCTGGACCTTGGCCCTGGCGAGGTTTTCCGGTTCGAGGTGCACGGAACCCGTCTGGGGCCCTCGTGGGCCGAGGCCGTTCTCAAGCGGGAGTACTCCGACGGGGCCACGGTTCCGGGGGGCAATGCCGAGCTTCGAGTCGAAGAGGTGGCCAGGATTCCTCTGCGTCTGGACCCGGAGACGTTGATCGTCCCTGTGAACGTCGTCGTGGTTCGGCCTGGAACCGGGATGGCTGCTGAGCGCGACTTCATGGATCGCTTCACGGACGAGAAAGTGTACCAGATGTTGTTCGATGGGAGCGACGACATGAATGAGCTGCGGGCTTCGGGCGGACCAGGGTTCGACGTGCTCGTGAAGTCGATGCTCGACATGGACGAGGTGACGGACGGCATTCCGCCTGGCCTGGGAGCGTCTCTCATCCGCAGTTTTCCCGTCGGCAGCTGGCCACGGCCGCTGGGGTATATGCCCGACGACATCTTTGCCCAGTGCGGGATCCAGTTCCGTCTAGCCCAGCACGTGACCATTACAGAGGATGATCCCCAGTACGTGCGGCGTTTCGACGAAACTGGGGCAGGCATTTGCGGCGGCTACGGCACCTTCGGCGCCCTTGGCCAGCTTCGGGCACGATTCAAGGCCGAGGCGGCGACTCTCCTCACTAACCCGTTGCTCCCTACGGTGTTCGTCACCCACCGAATCAATGCTCCTCCATCGACCGCAGGTGGCCCCTGCTCCGAGTTCGACTACGGTGTGGAGCTGCGGGGGGACGTGATTCTTGGCATGGACCACATCGGCTCGCATGCGGGATCCGGACATCGATGGGATTACGTCCTCGCGCATGAACTAGGCCACGTGCTGAATCTGGAGCACCCGCCTCTCGGATGTGGGACCGGCGGATCTGGTCATCAGCTCATGTGCGCCAGTCCTGCCAACATCAACGCCCGCATCGCCGGGTGTCAACGCAGAAATGGGGTCGAACTCGCCGAGCTACCGCATAACTGCTTGCCATTCCCGGACGACGTGAACATCGGACCGGACCTCTGCGACGTGGCCCGCGACGCGGCCGCGAACATGCGAACGAATCCGGCACAGCCGATTATACTCACGACTCCCATTTTGCCGAGTCCGGTCGAGTGTAACAGCTCGGCGGGAGCCGAGATCACGACGTCGATCACTGCTTCCCATGACTCAGGGATCGCCTCGATGACCCTATCGGTGGTGGACGGAGCCGAGGTCGCCAGTGCTGCTGGTTCACCACTGGCGGTCAACATCGCGGCACCTCTCGGAGAGACCCGGTACAGGGTGGAGGCGACCAGCAACGATGGCGGGACGACGTCGCGGGAGCGCTTGGTGTCCGTGGTGGACACGACCCCGCCGAGCCTCACGGTGGACGGTGAGTTTTCGAGCGTGGAATGTAGTCCGACGAACGGCATTTTCGTGCCGTTTCCTGCCGCAACGGACGTCTGCTCGGGGGTGACGGTTACAGGTCGTGTCGTAGCCACCAACGGCGAGCCCCTTACGGATTCGATCGATGTCGGTGACGGGACAGGAGTTCTCGTGGGGACGGGCGTTCACGAGATCGAGTGGACCGCAGTCGACGATGCCGGTAACTCCTCTACGGCATTGCAGTCGATCCAGGTCCTTCCTTGCATGGCGGCGGGCCGTTCACTCGACCTTGCTGACGGAATCATCGCACGGGACGCCAACGGTCTGCCCCTGGAACTGGTGAACTTCGGTGATGGCCCGGTTCAGATGGGTGTGGAGAGTGAAGCTGGGTCGATCACCACCCGCGGTGACTTGGTCCTCCGCAACCGCGCGAAGGTGCACGGTGCTGCTACCGCAGGGGGCTCGATTTCGATACAGGACGGGGCGGAGGTCAGCGGAGTGATCAACGCCAACGCCGTCGTGGCCCTCCCGTCTGCTCCCACGCTGGTTACCAACTGGCCCAGTAGCTCTCAGGGAGGTGTGGCCCTCGAACCGAACGAGTCGCTCGGCATCGCAGCCGGAAGCTACGGGCCCGTGTCGGTGAAGAGCCATGCCACCCTTCGTCTGACGGAGGAGAATGGCGCGTACTTCTTTGAGACGCTCGAGCTGGAATCCAATGGCGCCATCGAAACACCGGCTGGCGCTCGCATCGAAGTCCGCGACTTGGTGCGCGTACGCGGGATGTTCACAAGCGCGGACGGGGGCGCTGCCCCGGTTGCCTTGGTCTATCATGGCAACCAGCCGGTTTACGTCGAGCAGTCCTTCGCCGGGTCGGTAATGGCCCCGCACGCAAGCTTGGTTCTCGGAGGCATGATGGGCCAGCAGTTCGTAGGTCAGTTCTTCGCCGATCGTTTGGAGGTGAGGCAGGGAGTGCTGCTCGAAGGCCACGAATGGCCCACGGCAGGGCTCATCCCTGGCGCTCAGTTGCAGAGCGTGGCGATGCGGGAAGAAGGTGTCGCCGTTGCGACGCACGTCGAACCGATCGCCGACGGAGGTTGCTCCTGGACCAGGTTGCCAGGTCCCGGTGGAGGGCCGTGGCTCTACGGGCTGTCGGTGCTGGGTCTAGGGGCATGGATGCGGCGGCGGCGGGTCGCCCAAGGTTCCTGAGGATGCAGGTGGGCATTGTTGCGCTAGGTTCGGTCCTCGCCCTGCTGGCGCTTTTCGGATGCGGGGCGGGGCAGGGCGGAGGAGATTCGGGCGGTGGAGGGACCGATGGAGACCCCTGGGGCACACCGTGCCTGCCGTTCGAGGAGCAGTGGCCCTCCTTCAGCGGATACAATGTCGAGCAGGTGACGGTCCTCGAGAGCGATCCCGCGTGCGGTACGGGCGTGTGCCTCGTCAACCACTTCCAGGGGCGGGTCAGCTGTCCCTATGGGCAGTCGCTGGCGGATCTGTCCCTGCCGCCGGACGATCCGCGCCGCTGCCGCATTCCGGACGCGGCGGGGTGGGCCACGGAGGGAGCCGTGGAGGCCGAGGCGCTGCCGCAGCTGCTCGACCGCCGAGCGGAGGACGTGGTGCAGTGTTCGTGTCGCTGCGCCGGCCCCGATCCGAGCGCCGACTACTGCACCTGCCCCAGCGGTATGGAGTGCGTCGAAGTGGCTCCCGATCTCGGCTTTCAGCGCGGGTACGAGGGCTCCTACTGCATCGCCGCAGGCACCACCTACGACTCGAGCGCCGTCGGCACGATCACCTGCGACAAGGACGATACGGATCCGGCGACGTTGTGCGGCAAATCGCGTAGCAATCCGTGAGCGGCCGCTGCGGGAGGTCGGTCGATAGGGTGCGGAGAGTGGTGCGGAGAGCTATCGGTCGACCGTCATCGAGGAACCGATCCACCTACGTCCGCGCCCCGCGATCCCAGCGCACGCGCAGGTCATTCGAGGGGATGTCCCTCGGTAACTTCACCACCCCTGCCACGAGCGCTTGTTGAGCCAAGCTTCTGCTGAGGCGAGAGAGGCCTCTGCGCTCGGTTTGATGACGTAACAACCCCAGCTTCCCTCGCGAAGCGCGTAGAGGCACGTTCCTCCGAAGCTGCCGAAATGGCCGATGGCGGAGAAGCGGACGAGCACGCGCCCCAGCTTGGCGTCGTGCTCGGCGATCTCTGGTCGCCGCCGCAGCGCATGCCACTCACGCGGCTCGGCCACGACGGCGAGCGGAACTCCGAACGTGTGGTGGATCGCGAGCGCGGGCGCCCCCTGGGTCAGGATAGTTGTCGCCTCGGTAAAAATGGTCGCGTTCTCGGCGAGGTCGAGGTAGGCCGAGACGATCTCCTCCAGCTCGCGCAGCTCCTCTTCGTTCAGGTAGTTCTTGGCGATCGAGACGTCGCTCTTCGTCACCTTGCCGCGCAGCGCGTGCTTCCACGTCGTGAGGCCCATGTCGCGCGAGGCCTCCCGACGAACCGTTTCCAAACTGGAAACAGTTGCCGCCGCCTCCAACTCCGCGGATTCAAAGATGTTCTTGAGGTGCTTGGCGATGGCGGGCACGCCCACGGCGAACAGCTCCGAGAGCGCCTTCTGCGTGAGCCACACCGTCTCGTCGCGCACGAGCACGCCGACCTTCACGACGCCCTTGGGTGAGCGGTAGAGCACGAGGTCGCTCGGCGTGATGGGGCCTGTGCTCATGCCGCACCTCCCGAGGTCCTCTCAACATCAGCACGAAATTCGCTCGCCGTCGTCCCGCGCGCGTTCGCGCTCCCTTCAGGGCGCAGCCGAGCTTCACCGCCGAAGCGGCCACGAGTTGGCTCGAACCCGCTCGAGCCGGCCCCCACCACCCGCGCGCGCGTCAGGGCCGTTGTCGGAGATCAGTCAGGATGCTGGCTGCGGAGCTTGGTGGCCAGAGCGTCGTACTTCTGCTCGGGGAGCGCTGCGTCGAAGAGCTTCACACCTTCACGCTTCAGCCATCCGAGCAGGTTCTTTGGGCTCAACACTCCGGTAGCCGTAGCTGCGTCCTCGGCGAAGGTAGCCAGGCGATGGACTGGGTCGGTACGAGGTGCGTAGTGGCCGACGTCGGAGATGAAGAGGATGCGGAGCATGACGAGTGACCATTCGGCGAGCTCGACCTGGCGAGCGAGAGGTATCGCCAGATCGCCGCGGATGTCACTGACTCCCACTTCCGGTCTATCGAGGAGACGCCTGCGCGTCCACCAGAGCAGATGGACGCCGCTGGTCCATTTTCCCCCGCGATCCATGCAGCGGTTCACGTAGGCCCGAGCAAGAGAGAGCCTCGCGAGCTCAGGCCGAGCTCCCTCCAACGACCGTAGCTGAGCGAGCGAAGCGATCTTCGAGTCGAGCTTCCCATAATCCAGCACCGCGAGTCCCACGTGGTCGTGTTCGAGGTGGCGCATGTCCGCGGCCTCATTGCTCGTGTAGCCACCGTTCGCCGGCCGCCCCGGGTCGTCGAGCCTGACGACCGCGCTGGGCGTATATCGCGCCTGGTGTCGCTCTCTCTGAACGATCGCACGGGGCGCCGTCAGGTCCTTGCGCAAGTGGCGGCCGCAGGTGAGCTGCGCCGGAGACAGGAGCACCCGCCGATGCTCGGTGCAAAAGCCCATCGACGTGCCGAGCGAATCGCTCTGCAGAGGATTGTGGCAGCAGTTTACGCAGGAGAGGAGAGTCATGACTCGTAAACCTTATCCACCGTCGCCGCGATGTCGGCGGAGTCGATGTCTCCAAAGTCGAAGAGGTGCTCCGACAGTGCCCCGACCTTAGCATGGGAGAGCGGTTCGAGAGCAAACGGTCCGGGGCTCCCTGCAGGACCCCACCGCAGGATGGTCCAGCGTGGTGCTGCACCACTTCAGGGGCTGGGGGCCGCACGACGAGCCGTACGACGCGAACCGATCTCCTACGAGCCCGTGGCCACGCCGCCCACGACGACGTCATCGGGGAGCCATCCAGGAGCCATCCAGGAGCCATCCAGGAGCCATCCACGAGCCCCACTCAATCGGGACTCGGATGCGCAGTGATACGCGCCAGCGAGCTCAGAGCCTCTCCCAACACGCCACGCCCTCATCGTCACTTGGTAAGAGGTCGCCGCTTTTCTCTTGCCTCCTTCGCGAACTTTACGGCACCCTCCGCGGCTACATTCGAGCGGTGTTTGCCAATCAGGCGGCTCGGGTGGTCGCGTGGAGTGGTTCGCGCGATTGGGAAACAATGACTGGGGAAACAACAGCTGGGGAGATGTGCAATGACGGAGTTGGAGGGGTCGATGGCTTTGGAGGTGCTCGCTGGGGAGCTGGAGGGGCTCGAGGACGTGCAGCGGGAGGTGGGGCCCGTGCCGCTCGATGCGTTCTTCAAGGAGGCGGCGGCTCTGGTGCATACGGTGGGGGTGCCCGAGGTCCGGGCGCAGTTGTTGGCGGTGGGGCTCGATGAGGAGACGCTGGAGAAGTTGCCGTTGGCGCTCACGGCGGCCCAGGACGCGCAGGCGGATTGGGTGACCGTGAAGGGGCGCTCCTATTCGAACAACCTGGTGGAGCTCATCGCCACGGCCCACGCGGAGCGGAGCGATCTGCTCGCGGCGGCGCGGTTCCACCTGCGGGAAGATCGCGTCATCGCCGAGACCTTGAGCGCCATCGCGGAGGGCGAGGGCTTGGACGATCTGGTGCAGGATCTGTTCGCCTTGGGACGCTTGATCGAACAGAACGTCCAGGCCTTCGGGAGGGACACCACGTTCGACGCGCCCGCCCGCGCGCGCGGTGCGCGGGAGCTCGCCCAACGCCTGCAACGCACGCAGACAGAAGAGCAGTTCGATACCCTGCAACGACAGCTGCGCGACCAGCGTGACCGCACCTATACGCTGCTCTCCCGGCTGGTGGACGAGATCCGGCGCACGGGGCGCTACGCCTTCCGCAAGGATCCCACCGTCGTCGGACGCTTCAGCAGCGCCTATCTGGTCGCGAAGAACCGCCGCCTGCGTCGGGCCGCCACCGGTTCGGGGCAGGGTGAGGAGGCCGACGTCGCCGAGCTCCCCGATGCTGTCGCCGCCGAGGCTCTGGACCCCGAGCCGAGCCCCGCGGCGAGCTGATAGGTCCGCCATACGCCGCGGAGGTGTCCTGAGCGCCTTCGGAGCCGATCCGTGCCGCCCTGGAGTCGATCCGCACCGCTCCAGGGCCGATCCGTAGCGCGGGAAATGTCGTCCGCAGCGGAGGAAGAGTCGCCCGCACCGCGGGGAAGCCGATCCGCAGCGCTCCAGGAGCCGATCCGGACCGCTATGAGGCCGATCCGCATCGTCGGGAAGCCGATCCGCAGTGCTCCGGAGCCAGTCCGTATCGTGGGAGAGGTCGTCCGCAGCGGAGGAAGAGTCGCCCGCAGCGCTATGGAGCCGATCCGCATCGCCGGGAAGCCGATCCGTATCGCTCGGGAGCCGATCCGCATCGCGGGAGAGGTCGTCCGCACCGGGGAAAACGTCGCCCGCACCGCGGGGCAGCCGCTCCGCAGCGCTCCTGAGTCGATCCGCACCGCGGGGACGCCGATCCGTATCCGTCCTGAGCGGGGCCGCACCGCTCCAGAGTCGATCCGCACCGGCTGGGGGGCCGCTGAGGGGCCAGTGACGGCCTGGAGACCGGCGGGATAGGATGGGCCATGAGTCGTCGTCAGCTCGTGGGCCGTTTCGGAGGCCGCGGCGGGGCGGACGGCGCCACCCCCGTCGCCGACGGCGGCCTGTTCTCCTTGCCGACACCTTGAAAAAATCCGGGTCGGGCACCTGCCGATCCAGGAGTTCTGCACAGGCAGGAGCGCCGAGCAGGATGAATAGTGCAAAGCGCGGGTAGCTGGCGGAGGCCCTTCCGTGGAGGATGGGAGTTGAGGCCATCTGGCCCCGTCTTCTTGGCTGGCCCGTTTTCTTGGATGCCCCACTTCTCGAGGGGGAAAGGACTTATCGCCATGAGCTCTCCCATCAAACTCTCCACCGTCTTCGTCCCTGCGCTGCTCCTGCTCTGGTCGGGCGCTGCCCTCGCCGACGGGCCCGAGCGGTGCACGGAGGACACCGACTGCGCCGAAGGCTACTTCTGCGCCAAGGGCGCCAGCGCGCCGGGCTGTGATCCCGCGGGGGAGTGTCCCGAGCCCGACGTCGTCGAGGAGACGTACGGCCAGTGCGAGCTCGCGCCCGTCGTGTGCACGTCCGACGCGGATTGTGATGAATATCTCAGCTGCGTCGCCTCCGAGTCGACGACCTGTTGGTCGGGACCCAACGGCGAGAGCGGCTGCGACGAGCCGGATCCCGACGCGCCCAAGCACTGCGGCGTCGCCGAGATCACCTGCAGCTCCGACGCGGATTGCCCGCGGGAGTTCGAGTGCGCGTCCCACTCCTCGGCGTGCCCGGAGATCGCCTGCATCGGCGACGAGCCCGACTGCAAACCCTGCGAGCCGACCACCTACGAGGTCTGCCAGCCGAAGGAAATCGCCTGCGACAGCGACGACGACTGCCCCGCTGCCTGGAGCTGCGGCGCTTTCGGCAGCGGCGGCGGTGTAGACGTGGGCGGGCCCCACCCGACGGAGCCCGCGCCCGAGCCGGCGCTCGACGAGCCGAAGAGCCGGACGACCAGCGACGACGCCCTGCGCGGCGCCTGCTACCCGGACGCCTTCGGGGGCGTCGGCTACGTGGAGACGGACGAAGCCAGCGGCGCGGCGGGGCCCGGTCGCGCCGAGGACAGCAATAGCACCGGCTCCGGGTCGAGCTCCGGGGGCGGCTGCAGCGTCGGCGCGGTGGGCGCCAGCGGTGCAGCGGGGTGGCTGATGACGCTGTTGCTCGTCGGCCCCCTCGCGCGACGTCGCCAGCGGCGCTGAACGCTTCGCCGCCGGGCGAGCGGGCGTGCTGATTCGTCGAGAGACCGGCGCTGGTACGACGCGTCAGCGGAGCAGGTCGCGCACCTGCTCCGCGCCGACGCCCTCGACCCGCAGGGTCTTGGTGCGCCCCTGCTGGCCCCGCACGATCGTCACGGCCTTTTGAGGCACCCCGAGGGCCCGCGCCAGGAACTTGCGGAGCTCCGCGTTGGCCGCGCCTTCGACGGGGGGCGCGGCCAGCGACAGCTTGAGCGCGGCGTCATGGACCCCGAGCACCTTCGTGCGGGAAGCGTTCGGGGAGACGCGCACGTCGAAGGTGACCGCGCCGTCTCGCTCGTGGATCTCGAGGCTCACGGCGCGACTGACCCTGCCCGCGAAGCGCCGCTGCGCGCAAGGGGGCTCGGCGGGTGGATCCGGCGCCGGCATGAGCCGGCCGAGGCTGGCCGTGTGGGGCCGTTCTTTGTGGGTGAGCTCTGTGGGCTGTTTTTGTGGGCTGTTTTTGTGGGTGAGCGAGCTGGGGATGGTGAGGTGCGAGTAGGTCGGACAATGGGGGCTTTGGGCGCCGGTGTGCCCGGAGGTGACGTCGGCGAAGGGGGCCCCTACACTGAGCTGCCATGGTGTCCCCGGGCCCTTTGGAGCTCAAGGTCATGCTGGTTTCCGTCGGGGAGCCCGCTGCCGATGACGATTTTACGCGGGGCCTCGTCGCCGAGCTCGAGCGACGTCGGATGGGGGTGTTGCGCACCACCGTCGCCGACGCGGAGCAGGACATCGAGCAGGAGGAGCCGCACCTGGTGGTGCTGTGCGGGACCCGCGGCGCGGCGGTGATCTCGACCCTCCTCGACGATGGCCTCCAGGGCACGCGCCCGCGCCTCGTCGTCACGGCTCCTCGCGCCGAGCTCGCCAAGCTGCAGGGGTTGAACCGCAACGTGGTGGCGGGGCTGCTCGCCAGCGACCTCGGCGAGCGCCTCGTGGTGGAGCGGCTCCAGAGCTTGGCGCGGCAGGCGGCGCAGCTGCGCCAAGGGGGCTGGAAGAAGGCGTCCTCCGCGGGGCTCGGCGCCGTGCCCGCCTCGGGCTCCCTGGCGCCGCGGGCCTCCGCGAACCCGACGGCTCCAGAGTTCTTCGCGGGGATGGACAGCCGGCGCATGCTCGATCCCCTGTTCCCGTC
>JAEWOQ010000510.1 GCA_023460875.1 Pseudomonadota bacterium | reverse complement strand
GGGATGCCGCTCTGGCGCTGCACCTCGGCGAGGCCGTCCCAGTCCTCCCGGGCGGTGGGTTGTTCGAACAGCGCCACGCGCTGCCGCGCTGGTCCCGCGGCGTCGAGGAGTCGGAGGGCGTCTCCTGCGTCGAAGGCGGCGTTGGCGTCGAGGATCAGGGCGGCGCCCGGGGCAGCGGCGTGGATCGCGCGGAGGCGGCGCGCGTCGTCGTCGACGTCCGTCCCGCCCACCTTGACCTTCAGGGACTGGAACCCGGCTGCGACGGCCCGCTGGGCCGCCGCGGCTGCCGCCTCCGCGGTCCCAGTAGGCACAGTGATGTCCGTCTCCAGGCCCTCCTCCGCGCCGCCGAAGAAGCTCCACAGAGACAGGCCGCGGTGTCGCGCCAGGGCGTCCAAAAGCGCGGTCTCGACGGCGGCCAGGGCGCTCGGCGTGCCCTGGAGGGCGTCGCGGGCGACCTCGGCGGCGGCGCGGTAGCGTCCGACCTCCAGCCCGACGAGGGGGCCCATGACGGCAGGGAGCGCCCCCAGCACCTGCTCCTGGGTCTCGCCGTTGACCGCGGGGAAAGGGGCCGCCTCGCCGAGTCCGATGGTCCCGTCCTCGAGCTCCACCTCCACGAGCACGTTGCGAGCCACCGCCTGCTGACCGGTAGCGATCCCGAAGGGCTCGGTGAGGGGGACGTCGAAGGCTCGCGCGCGAAGATCCGTGATGACAGGCACGAGAGCTTGCCTACGTGGCTTGGGGCGTCGAGGCAACCAGGTCCGCGCCCGGGCGCTCGAGCCCCGGAGCGTTCCACCGCGCGTCCAGCGTCGAGGCGGCTCGAGGCCGGCGGCGATCCGGATGGCCATCCCCCGGTGGAGCCCTGCCTCCTGGACCCTGCCTCCTGGACCCCGCCCCCTGGACCCTGCCCCCTGGACCCTGCGTCAGGCTCGCTCGAGCCAGTACCCGACGGCCACTCCGTTGACGTCCAGGGTGTCGGCGACCGCGCCCTCCTCGAGCTCGTTGGCCAACACCTCGCGCTGGATCGTGTCCGCGAAGCGCGCCAAGGCCTCGCGACCCAGGGGATCCTGACACGACCAGCGCACGTGGATGCGGTCGGTGATCTCGAGGCCGGTGCTCTTGCGGACATTCTGGAGCAGGCTCACCAGCTCCCGCGCGAAGCCCTCCTGCTCGAGCTCCCGGTCCAGGCTCGTGTCGAGGACGACGGTGATCTGGCCGTCCGTCGCCACGGCCGAGCCCTGCCGCGGGCTCCGGTGCAAGATCACGTCTTCGAGCTGGATGACTTCGCCCTCCACCTCGATCGACTCTCCCGCCTCGAGCCGAGCGACCTCGTCGAACCCCCAGGAGGCGAAGATCCCCTTCAGCGCGCCGAGCTTGCTGCCACAACGCTTCCCGAGGGTCTTGAAGTTCGGCTTGATCTGCACCGTCGTGAAGGCGCTCTCGTCCGCCTCGGCGGCCACCGCCTTGATGTTGAGCTCGTCTTCGATCAGCGCCATCGACGCGAGCACCTGGCTGCGCACCCGCTGATCCCGGTGGACGACGGTGAGCTTGCGCAGGGGCTGTCGCACCTTGATCCGGTGCTCCTCCCGGAGCTTGCGCCCCAGCCCCACGATCGTGCGCACCACGCGCATGCGCTCCTCGAGCTCCGTGTCGATGACGGCCTCGTCGACGATCGGGTAGTCGCAGAAGTGGACGCTCCCCGGAGCCTCCGGGTACACGCTGCGCACCAGCTTCTGGTACACGACCTCCGTCAAGAAGGGCATGAAGGGCGCCAGCACCTTCGCGAAGGTGACGAGCACCTCGTAGAGGGTGGCGTAGGCTGCGGCTTTGTCCTGGTCGCCCTCGCCGCGATCGAAGCGCGGGCGCCAGAAGCGTGGGCGCGAGCGCCGCACGTACCAGTTCGTGAGGTCGTCGATGAACCGCACCAGCCGCGGCACGACGTTGTAGAGCCGGTACCCCTCCATCTCCCGGTTCACGTCCGCGGCCAGGCTCTGGAGCACGCTCAAGATCCAACGATCGACGTCGGGGCGAGCCTCGAGCGCGGGCGGCTCGGCGGTGCGCGGGTCGTAGCCGTCGACGCTGGCGTAGGTGGTGAAGAAGGACAGGGCGTTCCAGTAGGGGAGCACCACCGTGCGCACGATCTCCTTGAGGCCACGTTCGCTGAAGCGGAGCGGCTCCCCGCGCACGACGGGAGAGTCGATCATGTACGCGCGCAGGGCGTCCGCGCCGTAGCGCTCGAGCACCTCGCTGGGATCGGGGTAGTTCTTCTTGCGCTTGCTCATTTTGTGGCCGTCCTCGGCCAGGATGAGCCCGTTCACGATCACGTTGCGGTAGGGAGACGTCCCGAAGAGGGCCGTGCCCAGCACGAGCAGCGTGTAGAACCAGCCGCGAGTCTGATCGAGCCCCTCGGCGATGAAGTGGGCCGGGAAGAAGGCCTGGAAGCGCGTGTCAGCGCCCGGCTCCGGCTGGGCGTCTCCCGGGCGGAACGGGTAGTGCTGCTGCGCGTAGGGCATCGCCCCCGACTCGAACCAGCAGTCGAGGACCTCGGGGGTGCGTCGGTAGGTCTTGCCGTCCTTGCGGATCACCACCTCGTCGAAGATGTGCTTGTGTAGATCGGTGACGCGGACCCCGCTGAGGGCCTCGAGCTCGGCGACGGAGCCGACGCAGATCACGTCCTCGGGATCTTGCTCGTTCACCCAGATCGGGATGCAGGAGCCCCAGAAGCGATTGCGGCTGATGTTCCAGTCATTCGCGTCCCGGAGCCAGTTGCCGAAGCGGTTCTGCCCGACGGCTCGCGGCACCCAGTTCACCGTGTCGTTCTGGGCGACGAGCGACTCCCGCAGGTCCGACACGCGCACGTACCAGGCCTCGATGGCGCGGTAGATGAGGGGCGTGTCCGTGCGCTCGTCGTAGGGGTAGCTGTGCTGGATGGTGCCGTGGTGCACGAGCTTGCCGCTCTGGCGGAGCGCGGCGATGATCTCCTTGTCCGCGTCCTTGCAGAACTGCCCGGCGTAGTCGGGGACGCGCGCGGTGAAGCGCGCCTCCGCGTCGAGGGGATCGACGAGCTCGACGCCCGCCTCCCTGCAGACACGGAAGTCGTCCTCACCGTAGGCGGGGGCGAGGTGGACGATGCCCGTACCGTCCCCCGTGCTCACGAAGGCGTCGGCGAAGACGAGGAACGCCCCCGGGTGCTCGGCGAAATAGGGGAAGAGCGGCTCGTAGCGCCAGCCGACCAGGTCGCTGCCCCGAAGGCGCGCCACGACCTCGGCGTCGTCCTTGAAGTGCGCGGTGAGGCGGGCCGCGGCGACCACGGAGACATCGCCGGAGGCCTCACGGACCGCGACGTACTCGATGTCCGGTCCCACACACAGGGCGAGGTTCGCCGGCAACGTCCAGGGTGTGGTCGTCCACGCCAGCAGAGAGACGCGCCTGCTCGCTGCCAGCTCGCGCAGGGCGTCGAGGCCGCGCCCCTCCTGGAGCGCGAAGCGCACGGTGATGGCCGGATCCTGGACGTCCTTGTAGTTGGCGTTCGCCTCGAAGTTGCTGAGGGGCGTCGTCAGCTTCCAGCTGTAGGGCATGATGCGGTACGATTTGTAGACGCGCCCCTGCTGCCACAGCTGCTTGAAGACCCACCACACGGACTCCATGAAGTCCGGGTCCATGGTCTTGTAGTCGTTGTCGAAATCGACCCACCGCCCCATGCGCGTGACCGTCTTGCGCCACTCGGCGACGTAGGTCTGCACCATCGAGCGGCACTGCTCGTTGAAGACGTCGACGCCGCGCTCGAGGATCTGGGTCGAGCCGGCGAGCCCGAGGGCTTCCTGCGCCAGGGCTTCGATGGGCAGACCGTGGCAGTCCCAACCGAAGCGCCGCTCCACCGGGTGGCCGCGCATGTTCCAGTAACGTGGGACGATGTCCTTGATGGTGCCCGCCAGCAGGTGCCCGTAGTGCGGGGTGCCCGTGGCGAAGGGCGGGCCGTCGTAGAACACGAAGGGCCGGGCAGCGCCGGCCCGGGCGCGGCGCCGGTTGGACTCGTGGAAGGCGTCGAGCTCTCGCCACAGATCGAGCACCTCGTGTTCGAGGCGCGGGAGATCGACCTGGGAGGCGAGTCGGGCGATAGGGCCGCCGCTCGTCCCCTCCGGGACGTCGGGGGGGGCGGCGCGATGGGATGGATCACTCATGATTCGAGAACGGGTGGGAGGCGCCGTCAGCGGAGAGCGCCGGTCGTCAGCGGAGAGCGCCGGGTCGTCAGCGGAGTTCGACGGGCGTGCCGAGCTTGTTGCCGACGACGCGAGCCACGGTGGCCCACAGCTCGTCCCCAGATTTCCGCGAGAGCCAGGCCTCCTTGTCTTCGTCCCAGTCGAAATGCCAGGCGTTGCGCTCGGCGGCCATCCAGATCTGCCGCGCGGCGCGGTGAGAGTTCACGACGTAGCGCGCGCCGTCGCTGAACTCGATCGTGAGGATGTCGCTCTCGAACTCGGCCTCGACCCGATCGTCTTCGATGCGATCGAGGGCATCCAGGAGGCGACGCAGCTCGGGAAGAGCAAGCGCGACGTATGTGTCTTCTTCTAACACCGGTAGGGCTCCGTTGCTGGGGTGCGAGGGGCTCGCGGCCCGTTCGGAGCGCCCGGGCGGGCCGTCGTCAGGCCCTAATCACTGAGCCTGCGGAACGCAAGCTGGGGCCATGCAGCGATAGCCCGCCTGACAGTCGTTGTCGCTCTGGCAGGGCCACACGCACTTGCCGTGGGTGGTGGAGCACTTGTGGCCCAGGCACGTCGCGTCCTGCTGGCAGGGGAAAGCCACGGAGGAGGGCTGTGAGGTGGTGCTGGCCGGGGCGGGGGCGGGCTGCTGCTGGGCGTAGGGATCGGCGGGGGCTGCCTGGGGTGGGGCGCCATATCCAGGTTGAGCTGGCTGCCCATAGGGCTGCTGACCGGGCGCGGGCTGTCCGTAGGGCTGTTGGCCGTACGGCTGCTGCCCATAGGGCTGCTGGCCGGGCGCGGGCTGTCCGTAGGGCTGCTGCGGCGGCGGCTGCTCCTCGTTCTTCTTGCAGGCCGTGGCGAACAGGGCGCCAGCGAGGGCCGCGAAGGTCCAGGCGCGGAGAGTGGGGCGCTGAGCGGTGAAAGCGGAGGTGAGAGGCCGTGTACCCATGATTCGTTCTCGTCTTCGTGGAGTCGGTCCTTCTGGCTGCGGCTCCGGTCGACCGGCGCTCCCCAGCTGCAGCGGGCGTTCCGCTCCGACGATATTGAGTTTCCGCTGCTCTGGCTAGAGTTCTTCCCCGGCGGGTCCGGGGGGAGGCGGGATCTGGGGCCTCTCGGGCTGCCCAGCTGGGCTGCCTGGATGAATTTCCGAGGGCGACGTGCTGGATTTCCGAGGATCGCTCCTCGTGGGCCCCATGGTCCCTCGGGGGCGCGGATGGGCTATGACCAGCGCGATGCGCCGGGCGAGCTGGTGTGCGTTTGCGGGCGCATGTGTGTTGCTCCTGGTCAGCCCTCGCGCGGGGGCAGGGGAGATCCCGGAGCTCGTCATGGTCGTTGACGCGGACGACGACGATGACGACGGGGTGGCGGACCAGGCGAGCGCGCGGCTCGGCGAGCGCGCCCTCCAGCAGCTGCGCTGGGTTCCCCGTGAGCACCTCGTGGGAGCTCGGACGGCCCCCGCTGCCGAGCCCACCTCCTCGGCTCTCTTTCGATTCCACGTCCGGGGCAAGGAGATCGGTCTGCAGGGGCTCCGCCCGGGCGTCGGCGAGCTTTCGACGCGGGCTGGTCCGGTCCGGGTGTCTGTCCTCGAGCTGCGGGCCCTGGACGCGAAGCGGGCGGGGGTGAACCTCGCCCGCTCTCACGCCTCGCTGAGTCGAGCGCTCCCCGCCCCCCTGCGAGCTCAATCCGAAGGCGCCGGGTCGACGGACGCGGACGCCCTGCGGTGGCTCGTCATCGGTCCCCCGGCTGCGCTGCCCGACGCCCTCGCCGTGACCTCCTTCGGAGTGGGTGGACGCTTCATCGACCGGGCGGCGCCGCTGACGCTCTCAAACGTGCCCTGCCCCCCAGGCACGGCTCCTGAGCTGGCCTGCCGCATTTCACTTCCCCTCCGCGCCAGCACCGACCTGGTGGATCGCGATCACCCCGCGGCGGCGGGGCGCTCCGTCCTGGCGGAGGTCGGAGGCCGCCTGCGGGTCGAGGTGGCGCCCAACGTGGGGGTGAGCCTCCGTGTCGGTGGACCCCGGGGTGCAGCGGGGCACGAGGCGGGGCGTTACCGCGCCACCGTGCGCACTCACATATTGCGCACCAGCGTCGGCAGCCCGGCGGTGGGCGCCGATGACGAAGAAGCGATCGCCATCCTCCGACGAGAGCTCGTCGGGGCGAACGCCCTGTGGGGGCAGTGTGGCATCCACCTCGGTCCCGCCGAGGAGCTGGACATCCAGGTGCGGGACGTGCCGCCGCCGCACATGTTCGCGATCGGCTGCGGCTCGGGACAGCGGGCCAGCGGCGGGGTGATCCGACTGATGGTGGCGGGCCGCCTGGTAGAGTTCTCTACCCGCCCAGGGGAGCTCCCGGCGGAGTTCGCCGTCCGGCTCGCGGAGCAGATCGAGGCCCTCGGCTTCGTGGCCCGCGTGAGCGTCAACGCCGCGGCCCAGCGCGCGGCGAAGCGTACGGCCGACGTGCTCGTGCGGGACGCGGCGGGCGGCTTCGTGGCGCTGGGCACGCCGGGGGATGCGCCCGCGTCCACGGATCCCAGTTTGCCCGTGTGTTTGGGCGAGGTCGAGCTCGCTGACGGGCTGCAACACTTCAACGACTTCGACGCGGGGGCGGGGACGGTGGAGGAGCGCGCGCTGATCAAAGCCTTCGAGGACGACGATCCGGCGACCATCGAGCTGTTCGTCGTGCCGAGCTTCGGTGGCAGCGGCCGGATCGGTGAGTCGTTCCTCATTGGGCCCGGCGCCAGCCTCCAGAACGTGATCGTGCTCGATCGGCGCGGGATCCACGCTGGCGGCCGCTCCTTCACGTTGGCCCACGAGCTCGGGCACGTGCTCCTGGAGATGCCAGGGCACCCCGACGATTTCGGCGTGGACACGCCCTCCTCACTCATGGACGCGGACGCGGCGGATGCGACGATCTTCGGTCCCCGGAGGCTCTCCGTGGCGGAGTGCGAGCGCGCCCTACGACAAAGCGGGCCCGGCGCCCCCATCCCCCTGCTCGCGCCCTGGCCGCTGTTTTCGGAGCCGGTCAGAGGGGCCGCGGCGCCGTCGAGCGCGGCCCGGCGGAGAGATCCAGCGCGTCGATGAGCCGCAACGCGAGCGCCTTGCGGGAGCCCTCCGTGGGGCCGACACAGGCGGGGCACCCCGACTCGCAGGGACAGCGCTCGATGAGGTGGTGCGCGCGCGTGAGCAGCTCCCCGGCACGCTCGAAGATGCGCCGCGCGAGCCCCACTCCCCCCGGGATGGCGTCGAACAAAAATACCGTCGGGTCGAGTTCCCCCGTGCGCCCGGTCAGCGGATCGCGGCCGGGCGGCAACGGCACGTCGCTCTCCTCACCGTCCACGTCCTGCTGAGAGCCGTCTCCCAGGCTCTGCCCGATGTCACGCGGATCACACATCAGGGCCAGGGACGAGACCGTCTCGAGGGCAGCCCCTACGCCCCTGAGCGCGTCCACCGCGGAGGGGCGGGGGGCGCCGAGGCGCTCAAAGGCCTCCTCAGGCACGGTCAGCCAGAAGCTGGTGGTGTGCATCTGCATCTCGGGGAGATGGACATCCCCATAGCCCGCGTTCTCGTGGGTGAAGAACTTGATCTTCTTGTACCCCGTCACCTTCTCCAAGACCTTGACCTCCCCCCAGCCGAGGCGAACCCGTCCGCGCGCCTCGGTGTCTGCAGGTTCGATCACGCTGACGGTGCGGTAGGTCAGCGCGGTCGTGAAGTAGTCGGGCGCCACCTTGCGCACGAACGCCTTGTGGTTATCGAAGTCGAGCCGCTCGACCTGGTACTGCTCGGCGTCCTGCTGGTAGATGGCTTGTTCGTGGAGCATCGTGTGGGCCGCGCGCCAATCGAGCTCCCCGATCGTCCGCTCCGTGTCCTCATCGACGATGACGAAGTTGTCCCAGCCGATGCTCCGCAGGGAGACGTGATTGGCGGGGAACGCGTCGCCCGCCCAGTGATAGCGGCCGCGGCTCCCGTGGGCGAGGCCATGCCCCGCCAGATACTCGAGGGCGTCTCGGGTCTCAGCCACGTCCATGTGGCCGTAGGCTTCGCCGGCGGGCGCCTCGGGGCTGGCGGGCCGTGAACCCGGAGGGGTCGTCGTGAAGGGGGCCTCGAACAGGGCGCACTTGAGGTGCTGGACCAGGATCTCGACGTTCTCTGGTTCGATCCGCGCCTCCTCGGCGCCCCCATCGAGCAGGTACGCAGGTTCCCGGGCGAGGTACTGATCCACGGCCCCGCTCGAGCACACCAGGAGGGCGATCGACTCCGTGCCCCGGCGCCCCGCGCGGCCGAAGCGCTGCCACGTCCCCGCCACGGAGCCTGGATACCCCGCGCACACCACCGCCTCGAGATCTCCGATGTCGATGCCGAGCTCGAGGGCGTTGGTCGCGACCACACACAGGATCTCCCCCTCTCGGAGCCCGCGCTCGATGGCTCGCCGCCGCTCCGGCAGGTAGCCGCCGCGATAACCCATGATCGCGTCCGGTCCCACCAGGTCGCCGCAGCGCTCCCGCAGGTACTTGAGCATCACCTCGACGGAGTTGCGCGAGGGTCCGAAGAGGATCGTGGGCACGCGGGCGCGGATGAGGTCCGCCGTCAGGTAGACGGCCGCCTTGAGGGTGCTCGCGCGCATGCCGAGCTCGGCGTTGACGATGGGCGGGTTGTAGAGGAGCACCCGCCGGGTGTTGCGTGGCGCGCCCGAGTCGTCGACCAGCTCGATGGAGTCGGGAGCGACCCCGAGCAGTCGCGCCGCGTGCTCTCGGGGGTTCCCGATGGTTGCGGTGGCGCAGATGAACGTCGGCGCGGCGCCGTGGAACGCTGCCACGCGCCGGAGCCGCGTGAGCACGTGCGCCATGTGCGAGCCAAACACGCCCCGGTAGGTGTGCAGCTCGTCCAGCACCACGTAGCGCAACCCCGAGAGCCAGCTCGCCCAGCGAGGGTGGTTTGGCAGGATGCCGGCGTGGAGCATGTCGGGGTTCGTCAGCACGACGCGGCTTTTCTCCCGCACGGCGCGGCGCGCGTCGCCCGGGGTGTCCCCGTCGTAGACCGTCGCGCCCACCGCCAGGCCGCTCGTGCGGCTCAGCTCCCCCAGGCCGTGCTCCTGATCTCTCGAGAGGGCCTTCGTCGGATACACGAAGAGGGCGCTCGCGGTGGGATCCTCCGCCAGCGCCTGGAGCACGGGCAGGTGGAAGCAGAGGCTCTTCCCGCTCGCGGTGGGCGTTGCGACAACGACGTGTCGCCCGCTTCGGGCGGCGTGGATCGCCTGAGCTTGGTGGCTGTAGAGGTCGCGGATGCCGCGCGCTGCGAGGGCCTCGACGATGCCGGGCGCGAGGGGAGGCAGGGGGGCGTGGCGGGCTGGCGCGGCCGTCAGGGTCCGCTCGGCGGCCAGACAGGAGCGAACCTTGCCCTCATCGAGCCACTGCTGCACCACGTGGGAGACCCCATGGTGTGCGGTCCAGGGCGGAGCGGCCATGCTTACGGAAGGCTAAACAAATGTGCGGTGCCGGGCAATGGTCGCCTGGCCTGGCGTGTCGAGTTGTCGTAAGGAACCGGGCCCCGCATGAACTCGCCAGAAGAACCTCGGCCCCGGCCCTCGGATGAGCCCGAAACCCGTCCCAGCGCGGAGCCTCGGGCCGCGTCGGAACCTCCTTCCCGCGCTGAGGAGCTACCGGGTGGCGAAGAGGGCCTCGCCGAAGGGGGCCTCGCCGAAGGGGGCCTCGCCGAAGGGGGCCTCGCCGAAGGGGGCCCGGACGGGCAGGCCGCGGCAGAGCCGACAGATTTGCTCGAGCCTGGGCCAGCGCCGACCTTCCTGTTCTTCGGGATCGTCGCGGCGGTGTCGCTGATCGTCGACGTCGCGTCGAAGGCGTGGGCCGAGGTGACCATGAACGCCCGGGGCTTCGTGCCCATCGAGCTGATCCCAGGTCACCTGAACATTATCCTCGCTTACAACCGCGGCGGCGCCTGGGGCTTGCTCCAGGACGCGAGCGAGGTGGTGCGCAAGCCATTCTTTCTCATCGTGAGCGTGGTCGCGGTCCTGTTCATCGTCTCTCTCTACGGCAAGCTGCACCACAGCCAGAAAGCCCTGAAGTGGGGTCTGCCTCTCGTCCTCGGCGGCGCTCTCGGTAACCTGAGCGACCGGATCACTCGCAGCCAGGTCATCGATTTCATCGACTACCAGGGGCAGTGGGTGCTCGCCTTGAACACCTTCGTGCGGCGCTATGTGAGCGGCTGGACCGTCACGGATCACTGGCCCACGTTCAACGTCGCGGACATCGCGATCTGCGTGGGAGTCGGGCTCATGGCCGTCGACATGTTCACCTCGCGTCGGCTGCGACGAGCCATCGAGGAGCAAGAGCGACGAGCTCTCGAGGAGCAGGAGCGGCGAGAGCAGGGAGGGACGCCGGTCGAATCACGCTCCGCGTGAGGTCGGGGAGCACGGCGCGGGCCGCGAGGGAGGACAGTCGATGCAGGGGCGTCTCTTCACACTGCTGGACACGGCGTTCCCGAGCTATTTCGTCCTGCTCGTGACCGGGTTCGTCTTCGCGACGGCGATCGGGGCGCTCTGGGCGCGCCGGGTCGGCCACGACCCCGATGTGATCGTCGATCTCGGCATGGCGATGTTGTTGGCAGGCGTCGCCGGCTCCCGCTTGCTCCACGTGATCGCCGACGGTTATTTCTGGGACTACGTGCACCTGTGCACCGACCCGGCCCTGGTGGAGTGGCAAATCAGCCGGGCCGAGTGCCTGATCGAGCACGAGCCGGGGTTCGTAGGAGGGCTGCTCGGCGAGAGCGGAGGGGCCCGCGGCCGCTGGGACGATGCCGTCGGCGTGTGTCGTACCCTGCACGCAGATTGTTGGGCTTGGGCTCGGTTCTGGGCGGGCGGGCTCACCTACTATGGGGGCTTCTTGGGGGCAGGGGGGGCCGCCTGGTGGCTCCTGCGGGCGGATCGCTTTCCGTTCTGGAAGGCCGCGGATATGGCCGGCATGGTCGTCCCGATCGGGCTCGGCTTTGGTCGCCTGGGATGTCTCCTCGCCGGGTGCTGCTTCGGACGATCCTGGGACTCGAGCTTGGCCCTCGTCTTTCCACCCGGGAGCGCGGCCAGCGAGGCGCAGTACCGCGCCGGTGAGCTGGCGAGCGCCTACGCCCCATCGCTCCCCGTCCACCCGACGCAGATCTACGAGTCCGCGGCTTCCTTCGCTCTGGCCGCGTTCCTGATGCTCTGGCTTCATGGCCGCAAGCGCTACGACGGGCAGATCTTCGTCGCCTTCGTGGGCGCTTACGCGGCGCTGCGCTTCACCATCGAGATGGTCCGCGCGGACGATCGCGGAGGGCTCCTGGGCCTGAGCACGAGCCAGCTCATCGGCGCCGCTCTGGCGCTCGCCGCCCTCGGCCTCCACCGTAGATTGGCCGCCCGCGCCGCCCAATTGGGCTAATCTGCGCCAGTGGACTTCAGGGGCGTGATGGGCGAAGCGGGTGCGGCGAGGTGGGGCGATGCGATGGGAGAGCGCGTCTGCCGCGGCGCGGCGGTGCTCTTGTTGATCGCGGGCGCGGGCGCCTGCTCCGAGGAGCCGGAGCGCCCGCCGATTCGCCCCGCGTGCACGGCCGACGATTGTACGCCCTTGCCGGGGAGCGGCGTGCCGGGGAGCGGCGTGCCGGGGTCGGGCAGCGGTGGCTCTCCGAGCGGCGCTGGGGGAGGCGGAGGCGATGGTGAGGTGGTGACCGTCACGGGCGCGATCCTCCAGTACTCGGAGGACCAGTTCCTCCAACCGACCTCCTTCACCGGGCCCGGGGAGCTCGAGGTCTTCGAAACCAGCGGAGCTCGCTCTGTGGGGACCTTCACCGACGGCAGCTTCACCCTGCCCGAGGTGCCTGCGGGGGCTCCGCTGTGGCTCCTCGCCCGCCCCGCCTCCGACGCGCTGCATTTCCCCACCTGGACGTTTCTGGAGGCGAGGGACGACATCCAGGTGACCGTACCCCTCGTACAACGCTCCGTCGTCGAGGAGATCATGAGCACGCTCACGGTGCCGGGGGTGCCCTTGCAAGGGACCGCCCAAGTCGTGCTTCGGGTGCTCGATGCCAACCAGATCCCCGTGGAAGGCGTGACCGTGGCTGCGCCTGCGGCGCAGCTGGTCGTCTACGGCGCTTCCGGCACCTGGAGCGAGACGGAGGTGAGCACCGACTCCACGGGGCTCGTGCTGCTGGGGAACGTCGCCGCGTCGTCGACCCCGGGCAACGATCTCGAGGTGATCTTGAGCGGCGCGGGGAGCGGCAGCTTCGCCCTGCGGGTGGCGAACGATACGGCGACCTTCGTGCACCTCGTCGTCCGGTGATCCCCGTCGTTCGGTGATCCCACGGTTTGGAGCGAAGGAGCCCCCGCGTCGCCGCGGGGGCTCAGGGTCGGCCCGCTCGCGCGGCTCAGCCGCGCACGGCCTGCTCTGCCACGCTCCCCAGGAGCCGCGTGAGGCGCTGCGCGACCTTGGCGGGCTCGTCGACGGGGCTGCCCTCCGCGATCAGCGCCTGGTCGTGCAGGACCTCGATCCACTCATCGAGGTCCGGCGAGTCGGGGTTGACGAGCAGGAGCTTGCGGAGGTTCGAGATGACCGGGTGCTCGGAGTTGACCTCGAGGATGCGACGGGCCGGCGGCACCTCGAGCTTCTGGGCTCGCAGCATCGCGAGGACGTGGGGCTGCAAGCCTCCCTCGGGGGTCACCAAGCAGACGGGAGACTGATCGAGGCGGCGGGAGTTGCGGACGTCGCCGACGCGCTCTCCGAGGACCTTCTTGAAGCGCTCCGTGAGCGCGTCCCCTGCGGGGGCTTCTTCGTCTGCATCGAGCGCCAGCTCCTCGGTCATGGCGTTGACCAGCTTCTTGCCCTCGAACTCTTTGAGGTTCTCGATGACGAACGGATCGACGGCGTCCACGAGGAGCAGCACCTCGTAGCCGCGCTTGCGAAGCTGCTCGAGGTGGGGGCTCGCCGCGAGGATCTCCCGCGATGAGCCCTCGACGTAGTAAATCGCCTGCTGTCCTTCCGGCATCCGCGCGACGTACTCCGCGAGGCTGGTCCAGCCAGCCTCGCTCGCTGCGCCATCGCTACGGCCGGTGCTGTGGTAGCGGAAGAGGCGCGCGAGGCGGTCGCGCAGCTCGGGCTCGAAGTGCAGCCCCTCCTTGAGCACCGGCCCGAAGGAGCTCCAGAACTTGGCGTAGTCGTCGGGGCGGTCGCTCGCGAGCTCCTCGAGCAGCCCGAGCACCTGAGTGACGAGCTGCTTCCGGATGATGCGGACGGCCCGCGAATCCTGCAGGGTCTCTCGAGAGACGTTGAGCGGCAGATCCTCGGAGTCCACGACGCCGCGGACGAAGCGGAGCCATTTCGGCAGCAGCTCCTCACAGTTCTCCATCACGAGCACTCGGCGCACGTGGAGGCGCACGCCGTGCTCCGCGCGGGGGTCGAGCAGCTCACCCCGGGGGGTCTCGGGGATGAACACGATGCCCGAGAACATCTGCGTCCCCTCGATGTGGAAGTGCCGCCAGGCGAGGGGGTTTTCCCAGTCGTGGCTCAGGTGCTTGTAGAACTCCTGGTACTGGGCCTCGGAGACCTCGTCGGCCGGGCGCTGCCAGAGGGCGCGCGCTTGGTTGATCACCTCGACGCGGGGCTCCTCCTTGGCTTCGTCCTTCGTCTCGAGCTCGATGGGGTGACCGACGTAGTCGGAGTGTTTGCGGATGACCTCCCGCAACACCACGGGGTTGGAGAACTGCTTTTGCTCGTCCTTCAAGTGCAGCACCACCGTGGTGCCGCGCTCCGCCCGCTCGGCGGGCTCCACCGTGAAGTTCTCCTTCGCGTCGCTCTCCCAGCGAAATGCTGCTTCGGATCCCGCGGCGCGGGAGATGACCTCCACCCGATCCGCGACCAGGAAGGTGCTGTAGAACCCGACCCCGAACTGACCGATCAGCTGGGTCCCATTCGCCTTCGCCTCCGAGGCTTTCCGAAGCTGCTCCGCGAACTCTCGGGTGCCCGAGCGGGCGATGGTGCCCAGGTTCGCGACGAGCTCGTCGGGCCCCATGCCCACACCGTTGTCGCTGACCGTGAGCGTGCCCGCGGCCTCGTCGGCAGAGATGCGGATCTTCAAGGGCTCGTCGGCTCCGAGCAGATCTTTCTCGCTCAACGCCCGAAACCGGAGCTTGTCGAGGGCGTCGGAGGCGTTGGATACCAGCTCGCGGAGGAAGATCTCCTTGTGGCTGTAGAGGGAGTTGACGACCAGGTGGAGGACCTGGCTCACCTCGGCCTGGAATGCATGCGTTTGGCGCTCAGACATGGCGCCTTGAAAAGTCCAATTGTCCCTTTCGTCAAGGGGGGGCTCGCGATTTGTTCCAGACGGCTCGGCGCGCCACCGACGTCGACGCTTCTTGAAAGCGCCGGAAGGGCTCGTCGTTACCGCTGCGAGTCGTGGAGCGGCGCCTCTTCCGGCTGCGCGACTCGCGCGGTGCGCATCGTGCGGCGCAGAACGGCGGCCACGATGGGCGTGAGCGCCAGCGTCGCCGCGATGCGCACGGGCTGGGTCACCTTGGTCGCCACGTAGGCCCCAGCGAAGACGCCCGCGCTCCCAGCGCCCCCCAGGTCGAGGCTCGCGAGCTCGAGCCCCTGACTCAAGGCGAGGGCGAAGCCGGCGAGGGCGAGGAAGAAGATGGCGAAGTACGTACCGAGGGCGACGCGGCCGTACTCGGCGAGCAGTCTCTTGAGGCGCTCCATGTTCACGGTGAGGGACTTAGCATGTTCGGGGCACGGCGGCTGTCGCTCACGAAGCAAGGACCCGAGACGCGGGTGTATCTGCGGCGGCGGCCGGGCCCCCCGTGCCAATAAGCGGTGAGACAGCGGCGGCCGGACCACCGCGCTGGCCCCCACGGGAGCTGCTCCTCGACTCGCCTTGGTTTCCGGTGGGTGGCTGTGCGGGCTTGACACTCCGCCGGGGGAGCCCCATCGGTCCCGCCATGTCCATGTACACGGCCAGCGTGCCTCAGCTCTCCAAGATGCTCCAACACCTCGACGCGTGGCTCGGTAAGGCCGAGGCGAACGCGGCCGCGAGGAGCTACGACCCGAAGGTGCTGCTCGAGGCGCGTTTGGCGCCCGACATGTTGCCTCTGGTGAAGCAGGTGCAGATCGCCTGTGACGGCGCGAAGTTCGTCGCGGCGCGCCTCTCGGGGAAGGAGGCGCCCCGTCACCCGGACAACGAGCAGTCCCTCGCCGAGCTGCGGGCTCGTGTGCGTGAGACCGTCGCCTACCTGGCGATCATCTCGGAGCAGGATTTCCGCGGGGCCGCGGAGCGCCGCGTCCATTTCGGCTATCTGCCTGCCGGTCAAGGGATGTTGGGTCACGTGTACCTGAATCAATACGCGATCCCGAACATCTACTTTCATCTGAGCGTCGCCTACGCGATCCTACGTCACAACGGGGTGCGCCTCGGCAAGTCCGACTACCTCGGGGACATTCCCCTCGTGCCCCTGGGGTGAAGCCGCGCGAGGAGCCAGTTGGGGGCCGCGGAGACGACGTGAAACGAGCGCGCCCGGCGTCACCGAGGCAACGTCGGGCGCTCTTCGGCGCGACCGGACCGGTCAGTACTGCTCGCGCTCTCCACCCATCGGGTCGTCTTCCAGGCGCGGCTGTTCGGGGCGCTCTTCGGTGCCCGGGGTCCCCGTTCCCGGCTCTCCAGGTTCGAACCCCTCGTCGAGATCCCGCTCCCGCTCCAGCTCGGTGTCGCCGGGATCCGTCCCAGTGCCGGTGCCGGGCTGCCCGGGCGACGTCCCCGGCTCCGTCATGCCAGGCTCGCTGGTGCCAGGCTCGCCCATCCCGGGCTCGCCGGTGCCAGGCTCACCCATCCCGCCGGGACGTTCCCATTCGTCCTGCTGCTGGTAGGGATCTTGCTGCTGGTAGGGATCCTGCTGCTGGTAGGGATCCTGCTGCTGTTGCTGCTGGTAAGGATCTTGCTGCTGATAGGGATCCTGCTGTTGCTGCTGGTAGGGATCTTGCTGCTGCTCCTGCCACTGGTCCTGGCCCTGGCGTCCCTCTTCGCCGCGCACCTCGCCGTCCGTCTGCTGCGTTCGCGGAGTTTGCGCCGGCTCTTCGCGTCGGCCGCATCCCATGAACACGAGACCCATGGCCGACGCCACAACAATACTCGAGATTCGCATCATCCTCCTCCTCGACGGATTGCAACCATGCAGGTCACGGTTCGCAACCAACCAAACGGGAGTATGGCACGCGCCACCTCGCGAACACGGGATTATGCCCGGAGACGTTGGGTCACACACGTGAGTCGACGGCGCTCGGTTGCCCAATGAGGTAAATGTGAGTGGCGGCGGCCGTCCGCGCGTCTCGGCGGTCTCGGAACGAGACGCACAGCGGCGTCCACTTGCGTCGGAATCAGCCGGGCTCGCGGCGCTGGGGGCGGAGCGCGCGCTCGATGCTCGTTTGAGCCTCCAGCGGAGCTCGACAGCGCGCGGCGACGTGCCCTTCTCCGTCGGAGCTCGTGTCCAGCTCACAGCCGCGGAGGTCGTGGCGTTCCAAGAACTCCTCGAGGTGACGCAAGAAGTGGCGTGCGGTGCCCTCGGCGCGCGGGCCGTAGAAATCCCAAGAGTAGATGTAGACGGGAGAATTCACTGCCAACTCGCCTCGAGAGGTGACCGGGGCTGCCGAGCAAGGCTGCCGAGGGGACGAGCGACGAACATCCGTCGGCCGCGGGGGCAGGCGCGCGTGGGCTCCAGACGACAAACGCAGTAGCGGCGCTCGCAGCACTTTGCTAGTCCCGCGACGTGGCACATCTCATCGACGGTAAGGCGATCGCGGCGCGGGTGCGGGACGAGGTGGCGGCGGGGGTGGCCGAGTTCAGGGCGAGACACGGTCGTGCCCCGGGGTTGCACGTGATCCTGGCGGGGGACGATCCTGCGTCCGCGGTGTACGTGCGAAACAAGGAGGTGGCCGCCGACCAGGTCGGGATGGTGGGGCAGGTGCATCGCCTGCCGGCCACCGTGAGCGAAGGGGAGCTGCTCGCCCGGGTCCGGGACCTGAACGCGGCTCCGGAGGTGGACGGGATCCTCGTCCAGTTCCCGGTTCCTGCGCAGGTGAGCCAGGGCAGGGTGCTCACGACCATCGCGCCGGAGAAGGACGTGGACGGGCTCCACGCGAACAACGTGGGCAGGCTGTGGTCCGGGCTGCCGGGGTTGGTGCCGTGCACGCCGCGCGGCGCGGTGCGCCTGCTCGACGAGGCGGGGGTCGAGCTGGGGGGCAAGCGGGCGATCGTGATCGGCAGGAGCAATTTGGTAGGCAAGCCGATCGCGGCCCTGCTCCTGGCGAGGAGCTGCACCGTCACCCTGGCGCACTCGAAGACCCGGGAGCTGCCCGCGCGGTGTCGCGAAGCGGACATCGTCATCGCCGCCGTGGGGAAGGCGAAGCTCATCGGTCGTGATTGGATCCAGCCCGGCGCAGCCGTCATCGACGTCGGCATGAACCGGGACGAGGAGGGGCGGCTCTGTGGAGACGTGGACTTCGCGGCGGTCGAGCCGGTCGCTGGGGCGATCACTCCTGTCCCCGGCGGGGTCGGCCCCATGACGATCGCGATGCTCCTCGACAACACCCTCCGGGCGGCTCGCGCGCGGCTCGAGACGAAGCCGGCGACGGAGAGCTGAGGGAGGAGCAGCTCTCGGTGCTGTCTGGCTGCTCTTCAGCCTCCCGCGGCGCCGACCTGCTCACGAACCGCTGTGAGCACCGCTTCCGCCTGGGCGAAGGTCTGGGGGAGAGGGCCATCGTTGTCGATGACGAAGTCCGCGCGGGCGGCCTTCTCGTCGAGGGGCCGCTGGGAGGCGATCCGAGCTTGCACGGCCTCGGGCGGCACGCCGTCCCGCGCGGCGGCCCGGTCACGCTGGGTGTCAGGGCTCACCCACACCACCACCACGGGTCGGTAAGCGTCCTCCTGGTGCGTCTCGAACAGGAGGGGGACTTCGTAGCATGCCAGCGTCTCCCCCTGAGCGGCGAGCTGAGCGAAGGCAGCGGCCGCAGCCTGTCGGACCAGGGGGTGCAGGAGCGCCTCGAGATCTGCGCGCGCGCCGGCATCTTCAAAGACGATGCGCCCGAGGCGCGGCCGATCGAGGTGGCCGCCGGAGGTGAGCACCTCTGGTCCGAAGCGAGCGACGACCGCATCGAGCCCTGGGCTGCCCGGCGCCACGACCTCCCGTGCCAGGACGTCCGCGTCGACGACGGGCAAGCCGAGGGAGCGCCAGTGCCGCGCGACGGTGCTCTTGCCCGAGCCGATCCCGCCGGTCAGCGCGAAAACGTGCAACGTCATCTCCGCCCGCCTTATCGTGGGCCAGCGCCCTGAGCAACGACGGCGAGAACGATCCAGCGCCGCTGCCCGGGCGACAGCGCGGCCTGGGCCCGGGATTCTTGGAGCAATCCCGGCGGGTTGCCAGGTGACGCCCTGAAACGTAAAGGGGCAGGGGTGTTGCCCGCTCTCCTCGCCGAAGGTCGGCGTCGCCTCGGTATGTTCCTGTGCTTGTTGGGGGCAGGAGGCGTTCTGGCGCCGAGCCTGCGAGCAGAGGCGACCCCGAGCAGCGAAGCAGCTCAGGGGCGCGCAGCCGCGCCCGCTGCCCGCTCCGCGGCGTCCCTCGGACCCGGCGCCTGGTGTGTCCACGCAGGGGCGCCGAGCCTCGGAGCGCCGCTCATCGACCGCCGTGGCCGCGTCGTGATGGCCACCACGGACGGCTATGTCCACTCCTTCGAGCGGCGCGGGCGTTACCGCTGGAGCTACACATTGTCCGGCGCCGTGGCAGGGCCCGTGGCCCAGCGCTCCAAGGATGGCGCCATCTGGGTGGGCACCACCGATCGGCAGCTGTACTCGATCGCCACGGACGGGCGGCTCCAAGGGCGCATCACGACGGCAGCTCCCGTCGCGACCGGGCTCGTTCGTCGGAGGGACGGCTCGCTGCTCTACGGGAGCGGGCGTGCCCTGTACGCGACGACGGCCTTCGGTGGCGCGCGCTGGCGTGTCGACCTCGGGGCAGCGTTGAGCGGTCCGCCGGTGCAGGGCTCCGAGAACATCACCTGGGTCGCCGCCGGCAGAGAGCTCCTGCGGGTCGAGGGGGCGTGGCGCCTGCAGAGGTTCCCCCTGCCGGGGGAGGCCCTCGGTCCCCCCCTGAGGCTCGCCCAGGGGGTGGCGATCGTGGCCGGTGGGGACCTGTTGTCCTTCGACGACGCCGGGCAGCTGCGCTGGCCCCGCGGCGACGTCGCCGTGGCCGCGGTGGCCGGCCGTGGCGTGGTGGGGGTGTCCCCGCGGGGTCAGGTGCGCTGGTTCGATGCCGATGGGCAGCAGCTCAAACGAGAAGGTCCAGCCAGTGACGCGGGAGGCCACGGCGGGGTCGGTGCCCCCGCGGCGTCCCCCCAGGTGTTGGCGGGGGTGACCTATGTGCCGCTGCTCTCCGGAGAACTGGTCGGGGTCGACCGCCAGGGCCAGGTGGTCCGTCGCTGGCGTCTCTCGACGGCTCCGCTCGGGGAGCTAGCCATCGACGTCCCCGGGAGGAGGCTCCTCGCCACCGTATCAGGGGGGCGCATTTGCTCAGTACCCCTGGTAGAGTGACCCCGCCTCCGGGTCTCCATGTCTCTCCGCTCCAAGCTGCATCGGCTCGGCTCACCGTCCTCCGCCGGGAACAAGTCCGGATGGATTCGGACCCCGGCGGACATCGCCAGCGGCTCGCCGCCGGCTGCCGAGGTGGGGGCGCTCGACGAGCGGCGCGACACCCTCGCGGACCTGCGCTCCAAGATGCAGGCGCTCCTCGGGCGTCCGCCTGGCGAGGCCGCTTCCGTCGCCTCCGCGGGCTCGGCCGCGCTCGAGGCCTCGCCCAGCGGGCTCGAGGAGCTCCCCTTCGTGGAGGTGGACCTCGACGGGGAGCCCCTCCTGCAACGGCTCGAGCCGCTCCCTCCGTCTGCCCGCGTGGGGCGGGTGTCCATCGAAGCCGCAGGGCTCGCCTCTGCGGAGATGCTCGCCCTTTTGAGCCTGGACCCAGCCCTCGCCGCCTGCGATCCCCGCGGCGCCCTCTACCTCGACACGGAGACCACGGGTCTGGGGGGCTCGGGCTCCCTCGCGTTCCTGGTCGGGCTGTGTTGGTACGACGAGTCACGGGGGTGGACCCTGGAGCAGCTCCTGCTGCGCTCCCCTGCCGAGGAGCCGGGGCTGCTGCGGCGCGTGGCGGAGCTCATGGAGCGCTCTTCGATGTTGGTGACCTACAACGGCAAGAGCTTCGATCGGCCGCTGCTCGACACCCGGCTCCTCATGAACCGCATGCCCGCGTTGCCCGCGCTGCCGCACCTGGACCTGCTCTCGGTGGCGCGCCGGCTGCACAAACGCCGGATCGGTGGCTGTCGTCTCGTGCACCTCGAGAGCGAAGTGCTCGGCTGGCAGCGGAACGAAGACGACATCCCAGGGGCGGAGATCCCCCCCCGTTACGGTCACTTCCTTCGGACGGGAGACGGGGAGGTGCTGCGCCCGATCGTCGACCACAACGCCTGGGACGTGCTGTCGATGGCGGCTCTGGTGGGCCTCTACGGTGAGCCGATGCCCGCCCTCCACTGCGAGGACCTGGTGAGCCTCGCCCGCACTCTGCGGCGCGCCGGCGCCATGGAGCGGGCGTGGCAGGTGGCGGACGTCGCTCTGGCCCGAGGGGCGGGTCCCGAGGCGCTCCGCGCTCGCGGTGAGATCGCCAAGGCGCGGGGCGACAAGGCCCTCGCGTTGCGGGATTTCGAGGTCTTGAGCGCCGAGATCGACGACCCGAGCGTGCGCTTGGAGCTCGCCAAGCTGTATGAGCACCACCTGCGTGAGCCCGGGGACGCGCTGGTCCTGGTGGCGGCAGGGACGGGGGAGTCGGAGCCGGCCTGGACGCGACGGCGTGCTCGCCTCGAGCGCAAGGCGGCGCGGTCCACGTAGGAGTGGCTCACCGCGAGAGCCCGCAGGGCTCCAGGGGCGCCACGCCGGAACGGATTTCCTTAGGAGGCTCGCGGGGATCTGCTAGACGGAAGCCGTCCATGGCTTACGACCACCGCGCTGTAGAAGGACGCTGGCAGGCGTACTGGGAGCGACACCGCACGTTCCGCGCAGAGCGCCACCCTGGCCGCCCGAAGTACTACGTCCTCGACATGTTCCCTTATCCGTCGGGCAGCGGGCTCCACGTGGGGCACCCCGAGGGATACACCGCCACCGATATCGTCGCGCGCTACAAGCGCATGCGGGGGTTCGACGTGCTGCACCCGATGGGCTGGGATGCATTCGGCCTTCCGGCGGAGCAGTACGCGATCCAGACGGGGACCCACCCCCGGATCACCACCGAGAAGAACATCGGGGTCTTTCGCCGGCAGCTGAAGAGCCTCGGATTCGCCTACGACTGGGAGCGGGAGGTGAACACGACGGCGCCCGACTACGTGCGCTGGACCCAGTGGATCTTCCTCAAGCTCTTCCATCGCGGGCTCGCCGTCCAGAGCGAGATCCCCGTGAACTGGTGCCCCGCCTTGGGCACGGTGTTGGCCAACGAGGAGGTCATCGACGGCCGCAGCGAGCGCGGCAGTCACCCGGTCGTGCGCCAGCCACTCCGGCAATGGCAGCTCCGCATCACCGCCTACGCCGATCGCCTGGCGAATGAGCTGGAAGGGCTGGATTGGCCGGAGACGAAGCAGAAGCAGCGCGACTGGATCGGCCGCAGCGAGGGGGCCCTGGTGCGCTTCCCCGTGAAGGGCTCCGAGGCGGTGCTGGAGGTGTTCACCACTCGGCCCGACACCCTGTACGGAGCCACCTATATGGTGATCGCGCCCGATCACCCGCGGACCTTGGCGCTCACCGCCGACGCTCAGCGGGAGGCCGTAAGCGCCTACGTGGAGGCCGCCAAGCGCAAGAGCGATCTCGAGCGCACGACGAGCAAGGAGAAGACGGGCGTCTCCACGGGCGCCCACGCGATCCACCCCCTGACCGGGGCGGAGATCCCCATCTACACGGCGGATTACGTGCTCGGCGCTTACGGGACCGGCGCCATCATGGCCGTCCCAGCCCATGACGAGCGGGATTTCGAGTTCGCCCGCAAGTTCGACCTGCCCATCGTCGAGGTGGTGAGCCCGGACGGGACGCCGCGCGACCGACTGGATGCGGCCTTTTCGGGCGACGGCGTCAACGTGCGCTCGGGGCTCCTGGATGGGCTACCGACGGAGCAGGCCAAGGCGAAGATCCTCGACCACCTGGAGGCCGAAGGGATGGGTCGCCGGCAGGTGAGCTACAAGCTCCGCGACTGGGTGTTCTCCAGGCAGCGGTACTGGGGTGAGCCGATCCCCATCTACTTCCCGGTGAAGACCTCGGGGGATCCGCGCCGGGGGGATCCCCACGAGATCGACTACTCCAAGCCCATCCCGCTGGAGGAAGCCGAGCTGCCCCTGCAGCTGCCGGAGCTCGAGGACTATCGACCGGGAGATCCAGCGGGCGCGCTGACGAAGGCTCTGGATTGGCGCTTCTTCCAGAAGGACGACCAGTGGTTCGCGCGTGAGACGAACACGATGCCCCAGTGGGCCGGCTCCTGCTGGTACTACCTCCGCTACCTGGATCCCCGGAACACGGAGGAGATCTTCAGCGAAGAGTCCTACGACGACTGGATGCCCGTCGATCTGTACGTCGGCGGCTCCGAGCACGCGGTCCTCCACCTGCTCTACGCTCGGTTCTGGCACAAGGTCCTCTACGACTGCGGCGTCGTGAAGCACCCGGAGCCGTTCCAGAAGCTCGTGCATCAGGGCATGATCCTCGGCATGGTGTACCGCTGGTACGCCGTGGTCGACGGGGACGGGAACGTGCTGCGGGCCCTGGCAGGGGACGACGAGGACGTCATCTCCGACAAGGAGCACGGGGGGCTCGTCTTGCGCTCCAGCGGGGAGCGCGTGGAGGCGCACTATTTGGTGGAGAAGGAGACCCAGCTCCGGGATGGCAAGCCCTTCCATCCAGAGCACGGCGTGCTGCTCGTTCCCGTCGCCGAGAAGATGAGCAAGGCGCGAGGCAACGTCGTGAACCCCGACGACATGGTCCACGAGTTCGGGGCAGACAGCTTGCGGGTCTACGAGATGTTCATGGGCCCCCTCGAGCAGGTGAAGCCCTGGCAGACCAGCGGGATCCAGGGGAGCCGCCGCTTCCTCGACAAGGTGGACGCGGTGGCCCGCCGCGCTGTGGACGTGCCCACGGCAGAGGAGACGGAGCGCCTCGTGCACCGCACGGTGAAGAAGGTCACCGAGGACATCGAGGCGCTACGGCTCAACACCGCGGTGAGCGCGCTCATGATCCTGGTGAACCACCTGGCCGGGCTCGAGCAGGTCCCCCGGAGCGCCGTGGAGCGCCTCGTGCTGTGCCTGTCCCCCTACGCACCCCATCTGGCGGAGGAGCTCTGGGTGGAGCTCCGGGGGCAGCGGGCGGATGACCCGCAGCTCCAAGGAGATCCGGCCGTCACCGTCGCGGATCAGCCCTGGCCCGCCTGGGACGACGCCCTGTGCGTCGACGAGGTCGTCACCGTCCCCGTGCAAATCAACGGCAAGGTGCGCGGACGGGTGGAGCTCCATCGGGAAGCGGACGAAGCCGCGGCACGTCGAGCGGCCCTGGCAGACGAGGCCGTCCAGAAAGCCATGGCAGGCAAGGGGCTCCGCAAGGTGGTCTACGTGCCGGGGCGCATCCTCAACCTGATCGTCGGCTGAGGGGCCCGTCAGGGGTCCGCCTCAGTCTCCCCTCCGTCCACGCGGACGCGAGGGGACGCCCTCGGCGGCGCGGAAGCCCCGACGTGTGCACCTGCGCTCGTCGGGGATTTTGCCGGGCGGTGAACGGATGGCCCGGTGTGGATAAGCTGTTGTTTCCCGTGAAAGCAGGGAGGCTCGGGATCCTCCCACTGGGGAGCACGGATCCTTTTATTTTACCATGGATCCGTGATCGCCGTCGAGGTCGCCAGGGAGCCGGCGAGCCCATGATCCTGCTGTGGATAGCCTGTTGAGGCGTCAGCATGTCGGGGCTCTGTGGCAGGGCCTGTGGCAGGGCCTGTGGCAGAGCTCTGTGGCAGAGCTCCGTCCGGAGCTCTGCGTGCCTGGACATCATCCCAAGGGTCCGTACCAGGGGATCCAATCCCCGGGGAGCCGCGTCAGGACTCGTGTCACGTGGTCGGTGGTCGCGAGAGCGATCGGAGCGACCCTCGAGGGAGCGCTCACCTCGGCGGTGCCCCCTCTTCAGCGGACCTGGCTGGCTCTCAGAGGCCGATGGCCTTCTTGAAGCGCTTCGCGTCGGCGAACATGTCCACGTTGGCGAACACGTAGGTCGCGACTTGCTCTCCACCTTCGCTGGCGATCTCCGCGAGCTTCTCGATGGCAGGGTCTTCGTAGCGGCTCTTCCGCCCCGCTGGTCCCGGCAAGCGGTAGTAGGCCCGGGGCTTCGTAGAGAGCCCGTGCTGGAGGGGATCGCGAGCGGCGAGGGTGTCCGTCTCTTCGGCGAGACCCTCTGCCTCGTCGGGCTTCCACGCGGGGACCTCGAACACCACGGTCGGGTAGGCCTCCCGAGCGCGAGTCAGGAAGTCCCGAAGAGCCGCCTTGTTCGAGCGGCTGGCAGAGAACTCGGGAGAGGCCGTAAAAACGGCGGTCTTCGCGCTCAGCTCCTGGGCCACCCCAGCGAGCGTCTCCAAAGCCGCGTCCAACGCCTTGCCAGATCGGAAGTCCTCCTGGGCAATCTGGCGGGGACCTAGCAGCGCAAACTCAAAGCCCTCGGGCGCCTCACGCCGCCAGCGACGTACCGTGCCCGGTCCGGGCACGGCAAGATACGTCTCCTGGATCTCCACGAACAGGTACTCCTTGAAGTACCGTGTGGCAGGAACGGCGAATCCGGCGCAACCCACGGTGATCATCGCGGCCGCGACCTTATCACAGGGCCGTCGGCGAAGCAGGGGGGCAACGTGCGATTTCGACTGGTGTTTGTCAGGGGAAGGTCACCCTTGCAGGCGGCAGTGAGATCAGGGAACCAGGAAAGGGGGCTCAGTGCTGGCGCGAGCCCCCGTTCCGGTCGTTCAGCGAATGGTAGCAGAGGCGGCTCGAGTCCGCGCCGGCTTCACTCGAGCCAGCCGCACTCTGCCTGGCAGCCGAAGTCGGCGATGTCCTCTGCTGCGATCGCGCAGGACGCCAGGCTGTAGGTCACCGAGGTCACCTCACCCGTGGCGCAGGTGCTGGCGCCACACTCCGCCGCGCAGTCGCTGACATCGTCGTCCGTCCCCAGGAACTCGCCGTCGTCGACCAGGGTGTCGAAGCACTCGATCATGCAGTCGATTTCCCCACCATAGTCCTCCTCGCCGAACCCATCCCAGCCGCACACGCTGTGGGGAACGATCGCGTGGCACTCGGCGAAGGCGTCGGGGCAGCTCGTCTTGATGCACGCCCAGCACTCGTCGTCTTTCTCGGTGAGTTCCGTGGAGGCGAGGGTCCCTTCGGCGCCGCCGCCGTCGTGACAATCGAAGCTGGGCTCGATGGTGCCCCCGCTTCCGCCGGTGTTCGCCTCGCCGCCCGACCCACTCCCCCCCGAAGCGGTCTCCCCGCCGGTGCTCGAGTCGTTCCCGGTTCCGCCGCTTCCGCCGGTATCACCCGCGCCGCCGGTTCCGCCGCTCTTTCCGCCGGAGGGGGTCCCTCCCGTCGGCTCCCCATCGGAGCCCGCCGAGAACGAACAGGCGCCGGTCGACAGGGCCATGCCCAACCCCAGGGCGGCGATGGTGCCCAGCTTGAGCAGCGGACCAGAGGAGGTGTGAGCGGTGAGGAGGGTACGCCAAGTCATGTTGAGCTCCTGAAGGTAACGATTCGAGCGAGGCCGGGGACGATCTTCCGCCCTCGAGGTCGCCAGTCGTCTGGCGGGCGGGGAGCATTGTTGCATTCTCCGTGCCGCTATCCCAGATCCGATCGTGGCCCCTCGGGCTGTGGGGGGTTACGTAGCGGTTTTCATAGGCCTTCCTCCTGTCGATGGTTGGGGTGTGAGTGGAGGGCACACCGCGCAGGGGGACGACGACGCGGTCGGGGAGCGGGATTTGCGAGCCGATCCCCTGATCGTCGTGTCGCGGTCGCGGGGGGCTGCTCTGGCTCGGGGCGGGGGCCAGCCAGCGGAGCTAGGCAGCGGAGCTAGGCAGCGGAGCTAGCCAGCGGAGAGGCATTCTAGCCAGCGGGACGGCAGCTGGCCGGCGGCTCCTGGGACCTGGATGTCCTACACTGGCTGATGGATCCGCTGATGGATCGGGAGGATCGATGGATCGCGAGCAATTCTTCGAGCGGCTCTGGCAGGACTTCGTCGTCATGGCGCCCCAGGCGGCGGCCCTGCGGGGCCGGCTCTTGGACGTCGGGGAACCCGTCGAGAACGATCACGTCGCCTTCCGCACGCTCGCGCGGCCAGCCTTGAGCATCGAGGCCCTGGAGGGGCGGCTGCTCGAGTTCGGCTATCGGATCCTGACGGACTACGAGTTTCCAGAGAAGAAGCTCCGGGCGCGCGCTTACGTGCTCGAGGGGGCCCCCAGGATCTTCCTGAGCGAGCTCCTCGTCGATCGGCTGTCCCCGGTCGCGCGACGCATCCTGGAGGGGATCGCCGCCGAGGCGCACCCGCGCGTTCCCCCGGGCGCGGAGGTGTTCTGGGCGGGGCGGCTCTGGGAGCCGATCCCCTTCGCCGAGTACGAGGCGCTCGCCGCAGAGAGCGAGTACGCGGGGTGGCTCGCGGCCCTGGGGCTGCGCCCCAACCACTTCACGGTGAGCATCAACGCCCTGCGGCGCCTCCGTACGGTGGAGGAGGTGCTCGATTTCGTCGAGGACGCTGGGTACCGCATCAACACGTCCGGCGGGCGCGTGAAGGGCTCTCCCGCGCAGCTCCTCGAGCAGGGCGCGACCCTCGCAGAGCGCATGGAAGTGGGGTTCGCTGGCGGCGAGCGCCAGGTCATCCCCACCTGCTACTACGAGTTCGCCCTGCGCCACCGCGACGGGCACGGCCAGCTGTATGAGGGCTTCGTGCCCGCGAGCGCCGACAAGATCTTCGAGAGCACGGATCGGAGCCGATGAGCCAGGGCGCCGTCAGGGCCCCTGCTCCGCCTGATCCATGGCACGCGCGGGGAGCTGGGCCGACGCTCCGCTCCTGCGCCGAAACGCGATGAACACACTCGCCGCGCTCAGTACCCACCAGGGCGTGGTGCCCCAGAGGCGGAACGGGGTGGGGAGATCGAGCCAGGCGATGTTCTCGGCGAGGGTCGCCTGCTCGAAGGTGCCCGTGTGGCTCATGACGCGCCCGACGGGATCCACGATGGCGCTCACGCCGCTGTTGGTGGAGCGCACGAAGAAGCGCCGCTGCTCCACCGCCCGCAGCTTCGACAAGGCCATGTGCTGCCAGGGCTCGACGGTGTCGCCGAACCAAGCGTCGTTGGTGAGGTTCACGAGCAGGTGGGCGTCGTCCTGCTTCATGATGCGGTTCACGAAGCTCGGGATGATGTCTTCGTAGCAGATGAAGGTGGCGATCTTCCGATCACCGAGGGCGAGAGGTTCGAAGGAGGTCCCAGGGCTGAACTTGCCCGAGTGGGGGGACCACTCATGGAGGATCGGGAAGCGGTCGCCGAAGGGCAGGTACTCGCCGAAGGCGAGCAGGAACTGCTTGTCGTAGCGGCCGACCACATGCCCCTTCCGATCCGTCAGGAGCGCCGAGTTGAACAGCACGTACTTGCGCGCGTCGGGGACCTCCCGCACCAGCACGGCGCCGATGATGGCCGGCACGCCGAGTCGTCGGGTCACCAACCGCCGGTAGTACTGGTCTGCGTCGGCTTCCCGCGCCGCGCCTGCGACGGACGTCTCGCTCCAGACCACGAGATCGACCTTCTCCTCCTTGCGCAGGCGGCGGGTGAGCTCCACGTGACGCCGAAGGCCCTCCTCGCGGTCGTTGCGCTTCTCGAGCAGGCCCATGTTCGCCTGGACGAGGCCCACCCGCACCCGCTCCGCCGTGGTCACGTGGGCGTCGATTTGGCCCATCCGCACGGCTCCGTAGAGCGCTGAGAAGGCTGGCACCAGCGCGAGCGCGGCCACCTTGGCCCAGCGCCGTGGGGCACGAGTACGCGCCCGCCAGGCGAACCAGGCCTCCACGACGGCCCAATTGCAGGCCACCAGGGGGAGCGCGACGCCGAGGGGACCCCCCACCTCTGCGAGCTGCAGGAGCGGCGGCACCTGATGCACGGTGGCCGCGAAGGTGAAGGGGAAGAGCAGGGGGAAGAGGGTCTCGCTCGCGATGAAGGCCAGGGCGAAGGCGAGCCCCGCGCCCCAGCCTTGATGGTGACCGCGGGTCGCGAGCCAGCCGAGCAGGGCGAAGCACCCGGCCTGATATGCGCACAGGATCAGCGCGAACAGCGCGCAGAGCGCGACGGGGAAGCCGCTGAAGGTCTCGAGCATCTCCAGCAGCCAGTAGAAGCCGAGCACGCTGGCCACGAGCCCCATGATCCAGCCCAGCAAGGCGCCTCTGCGCGGGGCCTGCCCGCGCAGAGCGATCATCGCGGGCGCGAGGGCCACGAAGGCCAGAGGCCAGAGATCCGCCCCGGGGAAGGCCAAAAAGTAAAGCACCCCCGAGAGGGCGCACAGGCTGGCGGCGACGCGAAGGCCGAGCGGTTCGCGCTCGGAGGCGGGCAGGGGGGTGTCCACGGACCTCAGGGCTTCAGGATTTTGTGCACCTTCGCCACGAGCTCTTCGATCTTGAATGGCTTCGTGACGTAGTGGCGGGCACCGGACTGGATGCCCTTGATGACGTCGAGGGGACCGTCCTTCGCCGTCAGGAAGATGATCGGGACGTGGTTCGAGCCTGGGAGCTCGCGGATCTGGCGCGCGGCGCTCAGGCCGTCCATCCCGGGCATCATGATGTCGAGGAGGAGGAGGTGGGGGGCCTTCTCCGTAGCCAGCTGGATCGCCTCGAGCCCGTTCGTCGCCACGGTGACGGCGTAGTCCGCGCTGAGGACTCGCTGGAGCAGCCGCGCGATGTCCGCGTCGTCTTCGGCGACCAGGATGCGCTTGCGAGCGCTCGGGGGGACAGGGGCGGAGCCGCTCACTTGGTGGTGGGCTCCCGGCAAGTGCGGGGCTGGCCAGTCGAGATCTGGCCAGTCCAGGTCTGGCCAGCGCAGCCCGCGAGAGCGACGACGCACGCGCCCGGCGACGTCGGCGGGCCCAAGCGGGAGGAGAGGCGCATGGGGCACCTAGTAGGGCCAAGGCTGTCGATGTTCAAGCCCAGGAGGTCCCCCGCGGCGGGGCCCCGCGCAGAGGCTGACCACGACTGATTGACCCGGGGTCTTGCCATGGGGCGGCCCCCGGGGAATACATAGCTCCGCGATGCCCCGCGTGCTCCACATCGAAGATGACCCGGCGAACCGCCTCCTGGTTCGCAAGCTGCTGACTCCAGCTGGGTTCGATGTGGTGGACGCCGCGGATGGCCTGGAGGGGATCCGTAAGGCGACCGAGGGGCAATACGATCTCGTCCTCGTCGACATCGCGATCCCTGGGCTCGACGGCTACGAGGTGACCCTGCGCCTCCGCGCGGAGGAGCGGCTGAAGGGGGTGCCCATCGTCGCCATCACGGCAGAGGGCAACCGGAACGCGAGCTTGGCGGTGGGCTGCGACGGCTACCTCCAGAAGCCCATCGACGCTCGGACCTTCGTGGACACCGTGCTCGGGTACATCAACGGTGTCCGGGAGCGGATGCCTGCCGACCAGAGCGGCGAGCAGCTGCGGCTCCAGTCTCAGCGAATCGTCGTGCACCTCGAGCAGAAGGTGGCGGAGCTCAGCGACGCGAACCGGCGCCTGGTGGAGCTGGATCAGGCCCGCAAGGAGTTCTACCGGAACATCTCCCATGAGCTGTCCACCCCGATGACCCCCATCGTCGGGTATTGTAAGCTGCTCATCGATCAGGAGTTGGGGCCCCTCTCGACGCCGCAGATCAAGGCCCTCAAGGCTATGGACGACTGCGTGCAGCGCCTGCGAGGGCTCATCGACAACCTGCTCGACGTCACCGGGATGGAGACGGGGCGCATGCGCTTCGCCAACCGCGACTACGACCTGGTGGAGGTCGTGGCGGCCTCCGTGCAACAGGCGGGCGCGGGCATGCAGCAGAAGAAGCTCAACCTCTTCACGGATCTCCCCAAGCTCGGCACGCTGGCGGGCTTTGGCGATCCGCTCCGGGTGCGTCGTGCGGTCGATCAGCTCATCGACAACGCCGTCAAGTTCACGCCGCCCCAGGGCAAGGTGGGGATCCGCGCTCGCCGGCTGACCTCCGGGCACTTCGAGGTGTGCGTCGCCGACTCCGGGCAGGGGGTGCCCCGGGAGAAGATGGATCGCCTGTTCGAGCCCTTCTATCAGGTGGACGGCTCGCCCACGCGGGCCTTTGGAGGGACGGGGGTCGGCCTCGCTATCGTGCGGGGCGTCGCCCTGGGCCACGGGGGAGATGCCCGGGTCGTCTCGCCGGCAGGCGAGGAGATCGTCGGGGAGCGCTTCGACGGCTCCGCCTTCTATCTCGTGCTCGCCGAGCGGGCCCCCGAGTCGCGGGTCGCCTGATCCCAGGGGCGCGGGCCATGCCGCAGAGCGCTTGGATCTATCTGGATTGGAACGCCACCACGCCACGCCACCCCGCGGTGATGGCGGCGATGGAGCGCGCCGCTGCCCGGGCTTGGGCCAACCCCGCGAGCGTGCACGGGGCGGGGCGAGCCGCTCGGGACGAGCTCGAGGGCGCTCGGGAGGTGCTCGCTGCCCTGCTCTCGTTCCATCCGCGAGATCTGGTGTTCACCTCCAGCGGCACCGAGGCGAACAACCTCGCCTTGCACGACGCCCCCGCCCTGGTGACCAGCCTCCTCGAGCACCCCTCCGTGGTCGCCGTCGCTCGGGAGCTCGAGGCCCGAGGCACGCCGATACACTGGCTCGCCGTCGGTGAGTCGGGGGCCATCGAGCCCGCCGCGGTGGCGGACGCCCTCGCCGCGCTCGCGAGCGCCCGCGCTCCTTCGGCGGAGGCGCCCATCGTGGCGGTCATGGCGGCGAACCACGAGACGGGGGTGGTCCAGCCCCTCGGTGCCATTGCCGAGGAGGTGCGCGCGGCGGGAGCCCGGCTCCACGTGGACGCGGTGCAGCTGCTCGGCCGGGGAGCCCTCGACGTCCTCGAGGTTGCCGACACGGTCAGCGTCGCCGCCCACAAGCTCCGGGGCCCGAAGGGCATTGGGGCCCTGCTCTGGCGTCCCGGGCACCCGCCCCGCCCCCTCCTCCGGGGGGGCGCTCAGGAGCGGGGTCTCCGGCCTGGGACCCAAGACGCCGTCGCCGCCGCCGGCTTCCGGGCTGCCCTCGAGCGCTGCGGGGAGTCGACGGCGGCCTACGCGCGGCTACGTCCCCTGCGCGACGCCTTCGAGCTCGAGCTGGCTCCATGGGTCGCTCGCAACGGGACCGAGCCCCGGCTGCCCCACGTGTCGAACTTGTCCGTGCGCGGGTGGCGAGGCGATGAGGTGGTCGCGGCCCTGGACCTGCGCGGGATCCTGGTATCGAGCGGGAGCGCCTGCAGCGCGGGGACCACCGAGCCGTCCCCGGTCATCACGGCCATGGTCGGTCGAGAGAGGGCAGGGGAGGCGATCCGGATCAGCCTCGGCGAGGACACCAGCGCGGAGGAGGTCCGCCTGGCGCGGGTCGCCCTGCAGGAGCTCCTGGGCCCGCCGAGCTGAAGAGAGAATTTCCCTGAGGTGTTCCGCCAGCTCTCGGGGGAAGGTCGAAAGGTGCTCTGTATCTACGCGAATTAATTGATCATTCCCGTGTTGGACTCTGCGCCTCCCCTCGATCCATTGAATGGAATCCCGGAGGGCACCTACATCATGCCTGTTCAGTAAGTGGGCGGGATCTGCCCCAGAGCTCGCGGGGTGGCGCCTAAGTGCTCGTTTTCACACGCTGAATTTTGGTCGCGTAGAGGGCGATGCCCGCCGCTACGGAGGCGTTGAGGGACTGCACTGCGCCGGGAGCGACGAGGCGGACCAGCTCCGTGCAGGAGCGTCGCACGGCCTTGCCCATCCCGGTGTGCTCGCTGCCGATGACCAGGACGACTGGACCGGTGAGCTCCACTTCGTGCAGGGCGCGGGGTGCTTCCGGGGCGAGGCCGAGGACGGTGATCCCACGAGCGCTCGCGTCCCGCAGGGCGTTCGGCAGAGAGCTCACGCGGCAGAGGGTGGCGTGCTCGATGGCCCCCGCGGAGGCGCGGAAGGTGGCGGGGGTGAGGGGCGCGGAGGCGTTCTCGGGCCAGATGACGGGGGAGGGACCCAGCGCGACGGCGCTCCGGATCACGGCGCCGAAGTTCTGCGGATCGACGATGCCGTCGAGGGCGACAGCGCTGAGGTCGGCCTGGTCCCACAGGGCAGCGGCGTTCGTGAAGCGGAGTGGGGGGGCCCAGGCGGCGACCCCTTGGTGCAAAGTACCTCCGCTCAACCGCTCGAGCTCGGCGCGGGGGACCTGGGCGACCGAGGCCCCCTGATCCCGAGCGAAGCGCTCCAAGGCAGCGGTCCGAGGTCCGGGACGCTCCTCGATGAGGACCTGGCCGAGCCGGTCGCCGTGCACCCGGATGGCCTCTCGGACCGCCTGTTGACCCAGCACGAGGCGGGGTGTCGTCGTGCGGCTCACGCGCCCACGATCTCCTGGAGGATGCCCTGCGCTGCCCCAGCCGGGTGAGCGGCGTCGCGAATCGGCCGTCCCACCACCAGCAGAGAAGATCCTTGGCGGATGGCGTCCGCGGGCGTGCCCACGCGCTTTTGATCGCCCACCTCGCCGCCCGTTGGGCGAATCCCCGGCGTGACCAGCACCAGATCCGGCCCGACCGCCGCCCGCAGCCGCGCCACCTCGGCGGAGGAGCACACTAGCCCGCCCAGGCCATGAGCCGCCGCGAGGCGCGCCAGACGCTCCGCCTGGTCGGCAGGATCAGCCTGCACTCCGACGGCCTCGAGATCGGCTCGGTCCAGGGAGGTGAGCACCGTGACCCCGAGCACGCACAGGCCGCTCCCCTCTGCCTCGGCTCGGCGAGCGGCGGCTTCGAGCATCGCCGGGCCTCCGCCGCAGTGTACGGTCAGGTAGCGCACGCCCAGCTGGCAGGCGCTGGCGACGGCGCGCTCGACGGTCTTGGTGATGTCGTGGAGCTTGAGATCCAGGAACACCTCGCAGCCGAGCTCCGCCAGCTCCCGGACCGCCCCCGGACCCTCGCGGACGAAGAGCTCCAACCCGACCTTCAGCACGCCCACGTAGGGAGCGACCTCCCCTGCGCCGCGGCGCGCGTCCTCGAGTGTCGGATAATCGAGGGCATAGGCGAGGCGGGCGCGGGCGCCCGCCAGGGCTTCCTGCAGAGGGGGGGATGCGGAGCTCATGGTGGCGCCTTCATACACCAAAATCGCGGACGCCCCGTCACGGAGGATCCGGACGGGGCGTCATGGGTCAGGTTCAGGCCTGAGTGGAGAGCTCGTGAGGGCGCGGGGACACCGAGCTCTCCAGGACCGTTAGTCGACGCAGAGGGGATCGCCAGGGGCGCACGCCGAGCGGGCAGGCTGGGGCTTGCTCGGCGCGGCCGGGCGCGGCGTCGAGGCGCGGCCGGGGCTGCTGCTCGTCGGCTTGCTCACGTCCTTGGCGGCCTCCGCGGCCTTCTTGCGGGCCTCCTCGAGGTCCTTCTCGAGAGTTCGGCGTTGGGCCTCGCTCATCGACTCCTTGTTCTTCAAGGTGTTCTCGAGATTCCTCACCTGGGCGTCCGCCTCAGATTTGGCTCGCTCGGCTTCGGCGAGGAGGAGAGCCTTCTCCTTCTCGGCCTTCTCCGCTGCGTTCTTGAAGGCCACGCCGCCGCTGATGCCGCCGATGAGTAGCACCGCCACCGCCGCGCCAACGGCCATCTTCAGCTTCTTCTTGCCCTGGTCGGACTGCAGCGCGGCGAGGCGCTGCTCGTGCTCCTGCTGGCGAGCGAGGGCCTCCATGCGGGCGCGATGCTCGGCCTCCTGCTGCGCCTTGGCGATCTCTGCCTGCTTGATCGCCTCCAAGCGCGCCTCTTCTTCGCGCTTGCGGAGCTCTTCCTGGCGACGACGCTCTTCCTCTTCCTGAATGCGTCGCTCTTCTGCCTCTCGCTTGGCCCGCGCCTCCGCCTCCAGGCGTTCGCGCTCGGCCCGCTCACGGGCGGCCTTCTCGCTTTCTTCTTCGTGAATCCGCTCTTCCTCCAGGTTCATGAGCTCCTGGAGAGAGAAGAGCACGGAGCTTTCGTTCTTTTCGGCCATGGCGTGGTTCGGTGGTGCGGTCGGAAAACCGAAGGGGCGGCGCTGGGTGCCCCTGGGGGACACGGAGACGGTCAGAGGCGAATATCAACCGTAGTGTAAGAACGTCAAGCGAGGAAAGGTGCGATGCAGCCGACAAGCGCCAAATCGAGCGGACAGGTTGGGCGAAGGTGCGTCTCGGCAGCGCATTTGCGGCTGAGCACCCAGGGGCGAAAGTGCGCACAAAGGGAGGTGGTGTGCGGAGAGGGCGGGCAGGGTGGGGCTTTCGGGGCGTCCAGGAAGCAGGGGGCCCGCTGAGACGAGGCCTTCCCGGGATGGACAGCGCCGCTGCCGTAGAGTTCCCGTCTCGATCGAAAAATGCCCCCAACGACAGCGGCGCCGTCGAGGCCTCGAGTGCGCGGCTCCTTGGGGGCGGGGCGGCCCACTTCGGCCTGTCTGTGGAATTTGATGGCCGCGGCGTATTGCTCGTTGGGGCTCGCGGTGCGTAATCGGGGAGCCCTGGGGACGCAGCTTGTTGGCAAGCGGTGTGCTGATGGGATAGTGAGCGTTTATGGCCGTCGACGTTCGCGCGCACATCACGGGCACCGTGTGGAAAATCCTCGTCCGTGAGGGGGACCGGGTCACGGAGGAGCAGCAGGTGGCCATCTTGGAGTCCATGAAGATGGAGATGCCCCTCGAGGCGCCCGAGGACGGGACGGTGGAGAAGATCCACGCCGCGGAGGGGCAGGCGGTCGAGGAGGGGGATCTCATCCTGACCTTGTCGGACTGAGGCTCTCTACGATTCGCGGGTCCCCCAGCAGTCCTCCAGCTCACGGGTCCTGGGTATCGTCCCGGCGAAGGAAGCTCTTGACCGAGCTCGGTCGGTCGGGAGATCCTGAAAAGATATGGCGCGGCAGCGGCGGACGTTCTCCTGGTGGATGCGGGGCGTCCTGGCGCTGGGTGTGGCTTGTGGAGGACCGCAGCCGCTCGGCGGCGAAGGGGCTGCCTGCGTGCGCGCGGCGGACTGCGCTCCGGGGCTCATTTGTATCGAGGGCGCTTGCTCCAACGATCTGAGCGCCGTCGGGGCTGACTCCAGTGGGCCTGGTGTTGGCCCCGGAGGCGCGCCTGGCGCCGCTGGCGCCGCCAGTGGTGGTGGACCCTCCGGCTCTTCGGGCGGGGCCCCCTCGGGGGGAGCTCCCTCGGGCGGCGGCCCCCAGGGCGGCGCCGCGGGCAGTCCCTGAAGGATTCAGGGACCGGAGCTCCGCACCAAAGGACGTAGGCGCCACCAGAGGGCGACGATCACCGCAACGAGGAGCAGGCCCCCCACCGACGCCGCCCCGAGCAGGAGGCGCAGGAGCCCCGCGGAGTCGCGCTCCACCACGAGAGGTCCCACGGTGACCCACCCTGTCTCGGGCGAGTGGGTCTCAGGCGAGCGGGTCTCGGGCGAGCGGGCGTTGGGGCTCGTCGACACGGCGGCCGCCTCGGGGGCTCTACGGAGGAGGACCTGGACCTGCTCGGGCGCCAAGCCTTGCACCGCTCCGGCGATCAAAGTGCGGACCTGATCTTCGTCCCACGCCGGCCGAGCGCCAGCGTGCTGAACCAGAGCTATCGCCTTGCCAGGCAGCGGCGGAGCGGTCCCGACGAGGGGGGCGGGGCGGGGCAGGGAGAGGTGGACGCGGGCCCTGAGGACCCCTGGGACGGCGCGGAGGGTCACCTCCAGCTCGTGGGCGAGCTCTCGCTCGAGCCGGGCGAGGCGCTCTTGGCGGCTGGGAAAGAGCCCGCCGAGGTGCGCGGTGGCCCCAGAGGGCTTTGAGTTCTCCCCCGAGCTCTCCTCCCCCGGGCTGTCCTTTCCGGGGCTGTGCCCAATGCTCCGAGCAGTGGCGAGCGCGGGGGTCATCCCGATCAGCGCGGCGAGCCCCCAAGCCTCCAAGCGCGCGCGGCGCGTCCCGCGGCTCACTGGGCCGCGAAGCTCGTCCGGGTCACGTCGAGCTTGGGGTGGCTGGGAAAACTCAGCCGGCGCACCCCCCCAGCGATGCAGGATTGATGTTGCGGGCTCGACGGGGTCGTGCGCACGGTCACCCCGACGGCGCGTCCGTTCTGAACGGCGGCGCAGATGTTGACCGCCATGTTGCTCGGCACGCCGCACTGGGAGAAGTAGGTGCCCCGGCCGAGCACGGACTGGAACTGCCCCGCGGAGAGATCCGCTTGGCCCCTGACCCCCATCTTCATCTCTTCCACGTAAGCGTTCTGGGCCGCTTCGCAGGACATGCCGCCGCCGAGGAGGGGGTAGTTTCCGCTCTTGCCGACCACGCGCTTGCCGCCGCCGCCCTTCTTCGTCGGCACGTTCAGGCCCGCGTCCGCCTCCACGTTGGCGGCGGTGTCTTGGTGCACCGCGATCTCGTCATTGCGTGCGCCCCGCTGGGTGAGGAACCACGTCCCTCCGGCGGCGAGCAGCACGCCGACGATGGCGATGCCGAAGATGGCCTTGCCCCGCGTGCTCCGCGACTCCTGCGCCACCACCCGCTCGATGGCAGCCTTCTCTGCCTTTTGTTCGCGGTGGAGGTGCGCGTGGTGCGCGAAGGGAGCGAACTCGTCCGAGTCGGCGATGGCCGCCTCCGTGCCTGCGACCGAGTCTCGCACCAGATCCTCACCGACGAAGGTGTGGCTGGCGATCTGTTGTAGGAGCTCCACGGCGCTGAACGGGCCGTGATCCATGCCGTCCTTGATCACCACGTAGCGAGGGCGAGGGTCCGCCTCGAGCCGCGCCTTGAGGGCGGTCAGGTTCTCCATCTCGTTCCGAGCACCACGCTGCGTCGCCGCGATGGGTGTCTCCCAGTTGCCGGAGACCTGGTGGCTGGGGACCTGGTGGCCGGAGACCTGGTGGCCGGCGCCTCGCCCCTGAGCCGTCGGGGGCATCAAGGAGAGCGAGACATCGATGTTGATCCCATCGTCGGGGAGGAGAGAGGGGATCGGCGCCGCTCCGATCGCGCCTTTCACCTCGCGGAGCGCCTGGGCCAACGCCTTCAGGTCCGCAGGACGCTGCGCAGGATCGGCGATCAACGCCATGCTGAGGATCGAGTCCAGCGCCGGGGGCGCGCCGGGAACGAGCCGTGAGGGGGGGAGCATTCCGGGACCCACGCTCCGCAGGGTGACGAGCTCGTAGAGGATCGCCGCCGTCCCGTAGACGGACTCCCGATGGCTGCCGGGGTTCTGACCGCCCGACTCCGGCGCGAGGCACGCGACGTCCGCAGGGTGAGTCGGCGGGTGTGCCGAGAGCTGGCCCGCGTAATACGTAGCTCTTGCGTCCTCCGTGAGCGCGCTCGGGTAGACGAAGAAGGAGTACCCGGCGTGGTGCTGGTCGGACAGGAGGGTCGCCAGAGCGGCCACGACATCCAGAGCTCGCTCGAGCTCCATGGGTGTGCCCCGTGAGCGCAGCTCCTCGATGCGCTGACGGAGTGAAACCTCGAGGGAGGGGGCTTGGGCTGGCGCAGAGCACATAATGGGGCGCCGATGATAGCAAAATCACTCCACCCTCCAATGCACCGCGCCAGAGCGATGTAGGTGTGATGGGAGGAGCGTAGTCTTACAGCGCCGTTTCATCGTCCCGCACGCCGCCGCGCCAGGGATAGCGCCGATCGACGTACTCCCCGCGAACGAACCGCGACAGCACCGGCGCGATGTTCTCGGCGATGTCGTCATCCCACTCGCCGCCGTGGATGTAGTCGATGGGCCGACCCGTGGAGCCGAGCAGGGCGAAGGCGGGGATGGCGAAGGTAGGCACCCGGATGCGCGTGAGCTCCACCTGGAAGTCGGAGGCCACGAGCCGCACCAGGCGGACGTTCCTCAGGGCCTCTTGCATGGCGGGATCCGTGAGCGCGGCCTCGACCCCTCGGCAGGGGGCGCACTGGGGGCCGACGAGCCAGAGCAACACGCGCTTGTCCTGCTCGGCCGCCTCGGCGCGTTGACGGTCCAGCTCGGTGCCCAGGGAGGGGACATGGGGCTGAATGTCCACCAGCTCGAGGGCTCCGACGTGGGAGACCCGAACGGGTTTGTCGACGGGGCGGGGAACCACCGCGGGGGTCGGGGACGGAGCCAAGCCGGCAGTGGGGAGCTCCGTGCGCCACGGGGCGTTCATCTCACTCAGCCAGAGCAAGAGGACCGCCGCCGCGACCGCGCTGACCAGGAGGTTCACCCCTCCCAGGAGTATGGCCGCGACGGCCATACTGCCGCCCGACCGATTCGGGAGCCGTCGCGTCTCACTGCGAGCGGCCATGCCGAGCCCGATCGCCATCAGCCCGCCCACAGCGGGGAGACACACGAAGCTGGCCAAGGCCGAGGCGAGCGCGAGCGGGGCGAGCTTGTTCTCCGCACGGACCTCGTCCGGAGCTCCCGGCGCTCCTATGGTGCCCAGCACGTAAGGATCCGGGCGTGGTGCAACGGGCGGCTCCGAGTCCAGATCCATTCCGTCCCTTCGTTCGTCGACCACCACCGTGAGCCCATCCCGTTGCGCCGTCGTCGTTGGCTCGTCCCGTTGCGCCGTCGTCGTCGGCGCTCAACCGCCGCCCAGGGGCCGACCCGACCAGGCCGCTGCGGCGGCTGGGTCGCTGCTTGGCCCGACGCGCTAGGAAGCATCAGGGCCGATCCGCGCGGCCTCGGGGCCCTGCGACGAAAAAATCTACCTTCAAGTATAGCTCTCCGGCGCCAGGGATCGAGCGCCGAAGCAGGCCGACGAACCCGGGGAGGCGTCGCGTGTCGCGTGTCGAGCAGCCCGCACCGTGTCTAGGAGACGGGCCTCTCCGGGCCGCCTCTCCGGGCCGCCTCTCCGGGGGGAAGCCCTGTCAGCGAGCCGCTGTCGTCACCCGCGAAAGCGGCTCTCATCGGGCTCACGCCCTGATTACCAAATTGCGCCTTCAGTAGCTATTTTCAGCAGCTATGGCGCAGGAGGCGCGTTGATTCAGCCACTTTGCGCATGGTAGCGTGAACAACGATGGATCCGCGGCTCGATGCACTTGCTCAGCGCCTTGCGCAGAATCCCCAAGACGCGGAGGCACTGAACGCGGCTTATCAGCACGGGCAGACGGATCCGAGGGGCTATGCGCTGTTCCTCGAGAAGGTGGGCGGGCGGTCTCCAGATCCCATGTATGCCGCTCACTGGTTCAGTGAAGCGGCCACCGTATGGACCGCGAGCCTGAACGATTTGCATCGCGCCGCGCGAGCGCTCATGTCGGCGGTGGATCGAGATCCTTCCCACGCGGGCGCCGCCGAGCGCTGGGCGGCGCTCTACCAGGAAAAGGGCGACAAGCGCGCGGTAGCGGCCTTGCTCGAGCGGCGCACACAAGGCCTCGCGAAGCTCCTGCCCGAGCGCCCCGAGCTGCGGCCTGAGCTCGGGAGACTGTACGGCGAGCTCGGGAGGTTCTGGGCCGAGGAGCTCAACCAGTCGGAGAAGGCGATGGCGGCGTACAAGGCCGCCGTGGAGCACGACCCCGAGAACGTCGAGGCGCTCCGGTGGGTGCGGGAGAGCTTGTCGACGGCGGGGCGTTGGGCGGAGGCGATCCCCTACTTCGAGCACGAACAGCGTCTGCTCGGTGGCGACAAGGACGCCGCGCTTGCCCTGTACCGGGAAGAGGCGGAGGCGAGCCGCGCGGCGGGCAAGCCCGAGTGGGTGCTGCGCGCCCTGCGGAAGGCGCGTGAGCTCGACGGGGACGATCCTGTCCTCAAGCAGCAGGTCGGCGCCACGATCCTCGAGCAGGTCCACGGCAAGGTGCGGGTCACGGACGAGGTGCGGCTGGAGGCGGCCCAGTTGTTCGTGGAGCTCGCGGAGACCTACGGAGGGGAGCACGGTTACTCCTATTCGGGCTGCGCTCTCGAGTGCGCGCCGAGCAACGATCGCGCCGCGCAGCTGCTCATGTTCTATGGGGAGCAGCTGGGACAGGAGCTGGGCGGCGCCACCCTGCTCGCCGGGTACTTGCGTACGAACCCAGGGGGCGCGGTGGCGAGCCAGGCGCGGGAGTTAGTGGGGAGGGCCGTCGCCGCGGGCCAAGATGAGCTCCTCGACGCCCTGGAGCCGCCAGCGGACGCGGACCCGCGAGAGCGGGCGGCGGGGTTGCTCGAGGTCGCGCGAGGCCTCGCACGGCAAGCGAAGAAGCGTGAGGCGCTGGCGAAGTACCGAGAGGTGCTCGAGCTGGAGCCCGGCCAAACGGAGGCGGTCGAGTTCGTCGAGCAGCATTTGCGCCAGGGACGCAACTACGTAGAGCTGCGTGACGTGCTCCAGGGAGCTGCCGGTGCCGCCGACGTGGCAGATGGAGACAGGATCCGCTGGCTCGAGGAGGTGGCGAGCCTGTGCGAGGGGCAGCTTCAGGACGTCGACGGGGCCATCGAGGCGCGCCGGCAGCTGCTGGCCTTGGAAGGCAGCGACGACGCGGCGGACCGGCTGGAGAAGCTCCTGCAGAAGGCGAGCCGCTGGGACGAGCTCGTGGCGTCGTTGGAGCGACGGGCGGCGGAGACGGACGATCTGGAGCGCAAGCTCAGGGCCGAGAAGCGGGCGGCGGACATCCACGCTCGGGAGCGTCGGGATCCACTGGCTGCGGGGGAGGCGTGGGCGCGCATCAGCCGCTCGACGCCGGGCGACGCCGCCGCGCTGGAGGCTGCGGTCGAGCGCTTCCAGGAGGCGGAGCGGCTCGATCGGGCCGCGGCGCTGCTCGAAGAGAGCTTGGAGTTCCTCCAGGAGGACTCCTCGAAGATCGAGCTGGGGACGAAGCTCGGTGAGCTCCGCGGGGCGCTGATGTGGACGCAGATGAACCAGCTGCCGGCCGACGGCACGAACGTGGTCGGCGTCA
>JAEWOQ010000509.1 GCA_023460875.1 Pseudomonadota bacterium | reverse complement strand
GCGCGGACCAGCGCCGTGCCCACGACCACGCCGCGCGCGCCCTGCGCCGCGACCTCGCGGGCCTTCGCGGGTCCGTCGATGCCGAACCCCACGACGACGGGCAGCCCGCTGCGCTCTTGCAGCGCTCGCGCCTGGCGCCCTGCCTCCGCGAGAGGAGCCTCGCCCGTCCCGGTCACGCCGGTGACGGAGACGTAGTACACGAACCCCCGCGCGCCCTCGAGGATCTGCGGCTCTCTATCAACACCCGTCGTCGGAGCGGCGAGGGGCACGATCGCCAGCTGCGCCCGCGCCGCGGCCTCCCGGAACTCGCGCCCCTCTTCGGGGGGCAGATCCACGACGAGGAAGCCGTCCAGCCCGGCGGCGACACCGGCGGCGACGATCTCCTCCTCACCGAAGGCCAGGAGGGGATTGTAGTAGGTGAAGAGGACCATCGGCTTGTCGCTGCGCTCACGGAGGCGCCGCGCCACCTCCAGCGCCGCTCGCAGGCTGCCGCCTCCCCGGATGGCGTCGTACATCGCAGCCGCGATGACTGGGCCGTCTGCGGTGGGATCGCTGAAGGGCACCCCGAGCTCGAGCACGTCAGCGCCGGCCTCGAGGGCCGCCAAGGCGCAGTCGAAGCTCTCTTCGATGCTCGGATAGCCCATCGTCAGGTACGCGATGAGGGCCGTCTTGCCCTCCGCCGCGAGCTTGGAGAAACACGTGTCGATCCGCTCGATTGTCATGACGACGTCTCCCTCTCGAGCGACTCGTGGTGTTGACGCAGGGTGGCGAGGTCCTTGTCGCCGCGCCCGGAGAGGCACAGCGCGAGCCGCGCGGGCCGCCCCTGCTCCTGGCTCACCCGCTCGGCGATCTGACCCAGGGCGGCGAAGGCGTGCGCCGTCTCCAACGCCACGATGATGCCCTCCGTGCGCGCCACCAGACCGGCGGCCTCGAGAGCCTCCCGATCGCTCGCGACGACGTACTCGGCGCGCCCGGACGCCTTGAGAGCCGCGTGCTCGGGGCCCACGCCTGGGTAGTCCAGGCCCGCGCTGATCGAGTGCGCTTCGATGATCTGCCCGTTTTCGTCGGCGAGGATCAGGGTCCGCGAGCCGTGGAGGACGCCCACGCTGCCGGCGGTGATCGCGGCCGCGTGACGCCCCGTGGCGATGCCCTCGCCCGCCGCTTCGACGCCGAAGAGCCGGACCTCCTCGTCGAGGAACGCCCCGAACATGCCGATGGCGTTCGATCCACCGCCGACGCAGGCCACCACCGCGTCGGGGAGCCCGCCTGAGCGCGCGAGCAGCTGCTCCTTGGCCTCGTCACCGATCACCCGCTGCAGCTCCTTGACGAGCTCCGGGTAGGGGTGTGGCCCCGCGGCAGAGCCTACGCAGTAGTGCGTCGTGCGCACGTTGGTGACCCAATCCCTGAGCGCCTCGTTCATGGCGTCCTTCAGGGTTCGTGAGCCGGACTCCACCGCGATCACACGCGCACCCAACATTTCCATGCGGGCCACGTTGGGAGCCTGCCGCTCAACGTCCACGGCCCCCATATACACCTCACAGGGCAACCCCATGACCGCGGCGGCGGTGGCGGTGGCCACGCCGTGCTGCCCGGCGCCCGTCTCCGCGATGATCCGCGCCTTGCCGAGCTTCTTGGCGAGGAGCACCTGCCCGAGCGCGTTGTTGATCTTGTGCGCGCCCGTGTGACACAGATCCTCGCGCTTCAGCCAGAGCTCTTCAATCGTCTGCCCCTCTGGATCGATCGCGCGGGCGAGCCGATCGGCCCGCGTGAGGGGCGTGGGGCGCCCCACGTAGTGCTCGAGCAGATCACGCCACTCGGCCTGGAACGCCGGGGCGAGCATGACGTCGTGGAAGGCGCGCTCCAGCTCCGTCAACGCCGGGACCAGCGTCTCCGCCACGAAGCGACCGCCGAAATCGCCATAGTATCCCGCCCTCCGGCGGGGTTCGGGCGTGGTGGTGGGCTCGGACTGGGTCATGATGGTGCCCGCTCTACCCCACGAGCTGGCTCCTGTCGACTTCGCCCCGGCCCCTGGGGGATGTCGACTCGTAGCGCTCCGTGTCCCTCCGGTTCCCCACGCGAGGCTCCCTACCGCGTCGGTTCCTCGAGCATCGGTCTCTCGGGCAGCTCGTGGCGCGACGGCTCCTCCCCCTGCCGGGGCCCGCTGCCCTCGACGGCAGCAGGCTCGAGCCGGCACACCAGCGCTGGGTACCGGAAGTACGCGCGAACCGCCGGCTGTTCCCCGCGCAGCTCCCGCCAACGGCGGGCGACGGCGACCCGCCCCGGTCCCTCACCGATCACCGGCAGCCGATAGTCGAGCAGCACGTCCCGATCCGGGCCTGCGTCGATCGACAGCTGAAAGACACGCTCCCCTCCAGCCACCAGCTCATTGTCGATGACGACGCTGTCGTATCCTGGGCGGGTGGTGACGAGCACGTCCGCGCCCTCTGCGACGCGCACCAGCCACACGTGGCCGAGCTCGCTCACCGTGCGCTGCCCAGCTCGATCCACGCAGCCCACGGGTTCGTAATGCAGGAGCACCCGCCCGCGGGGCTCCTCGCCCCGTGGTACCACGTACCCGCCGCGCATCTGGGTCGTACCGCAGCCCAGCAGCAACGGCGCCACGGCCGCCGCCACGCGCCAGCCGCCGCCGCGGTTCACGACCGAGCGCCCTCGTCGTGTCCAGCGCCCCTGCCCGGAGACGTCGCTGTGGCCCCGAGCTCCCGCGCCGCCGCCCGCGCCCGCTCCACGAAGCTCCGCATGGCGGTCGGATCCTTGCGCCCCGGAGCGTGCTCCACGCCGCTAGCCACGTCGACGCCCCAGGGACGGAGCGCTTCGACGGCGCTGGCCACGTTGTCGGGTCGCAGACCGCCGGCGAGCACCACCCTGCGCTCCCGCACCAGCTCACGGACCAGCGCCCAGTCAAAGGTCTGCCCCGAGCCCCCGAGCAGCCCCGGCACGTGGGCGTCCACTAGCAGCCGCTCGCCCCCATAGCGCCGCGCCCGCTCCACGTCCTCGGGGCCCGCGATGGCGACCGCCTTGTAAGCGCCGGGCGAGAGCGCCTCGAGCTCAGCTGGTGGCTCCTTGCCGTGGAGCTGGACCAGATCGAGGCCGACGTGCCGCAGCAGCTCCGTTACGCGCGATGGTGGCTCGTCGGCCACGACGCCCACCCAGCTCACCGCGTCGCGCCCTGCCGCCCGAATCAGCGCGGCGGCCGCCTCCGGCGCCAAGAACCGCTTGGAGGTGGGGACGAAATTGAGCCCGATGGCGTCCACCCCCGCCGCGATGGCGGCTCGGGCGTCCTCCACCGTCGTCACTCCGCACACCTTGATCCAGACGTTCATCGGCGCTCGGTTTTGGCCGTCGAAGCCGCTGGACGCAAGCGGCCGAGACGCAGCCCGCGCGGAGCGAACCCTTTGCAGAGGATCGCTCCGAGCGCCCCAGAAGGAACCTGAGCCCTAGCCCCCCTCCCCAGGACGTTCACTCGATCTTCAGGAGCTCCTTGACCGTCGCGATCACCTGCGGCGCCTGGATCGGCTTCGTGATGTACGCGTTGGCTCCGAGCTGCAGCGCCCGCTGCCGATCCTCCAGGGAGCCCTCTGTCGTGATGATGATGATGGGCGTGTCCTTGTGCGTCGGGTCGCTGCGCACCCGCTTGACGAGCTTCAGCCCGTCCATGATGGGCATGTTGATGTCCGTGACGATGATGTCGTAGCGCGCAGAGGCGAGCTTGCGCAGCCCGTCCACGCCGTCATCGGCCTCGGTGACGCGCAAGTTCTTGACGCGGGCCAGCGCGAAGACGAGCAGCTGGCGCATCATCGGTGAGTCTTCGACGATCAGACAGGAGTATTCCGACATGGGTTCGTTCTCGAGGGCGCCGCCCCGCAAGAGTAACTAAACGCTCAAATCCAGGAAGGCCTCGAGCCCAGGCAGCTTCCGTTCCGCCTTTGCGAAGAGGCACGCGCTGACGAGGGCGGCGGCAGCGTGCTGCCCGAGCAGCTTGAAGAGCTCGAAGTCCATGGTCGAGAACCGGCTCTTCTGACCGAGGGTGGCGAAGATGGCGATCGCGCCCACCAAACTCTCATCGACCATGAGAGGGACGACCGCGGGCGGATCGTTCATGTCGAAGCGGCTCGAGTCCCGCTCCTCATCCACGTAGGCGGTGCCGTTTCGCACGACCTCCCCGACCTTCGAGCCGTCCACCCGAACCGCCGTGAGCTGCTCGCCCGCCACCCCCTCCGAGGCGATGGGCACCAGCTCGGTGCCGTCCGCGTTGCACAGGTACATGGCGTAGGACTCTGCCCCGACGAGCTGGGCCAGCACCTCCTTGATGCGCCGCACGACGCCCCGGGGGGACAAGCTGGCGTGGAGCTGGTTGCTGGCGACGAAGAGGTTCGCGAGGTTGGCGAACTCCGTCTCGACCTCGCTGAAGCGCGCGCTGAACTGGCTCGTCTCCTTCTCGGCGCGCTCGGTTCGCGACAGGAGGTCCCGCTTCTCGAACTCGAGCCCTTCGATCTTCTCGAGCAGCCTGCGCACGGCGTCGTCCGCCTCCAGCTGGGTCCGGAGCTGCGCGTTCTCAGCCTCCAGCAAGAGCAACCGATCCCGCAGCCGCTCGTGCTCCGCGGCGAACTGCTCCGTGAGGCGTGCGCCACGGGTGAAGCTCTGCAAGATTTCGTCGCGCTCGCGCCTGAGGTCGGGCGGAGGAGTGCTCGGCTTGTGACCTGATCCCACGCCGCGCGAGTCGGCTGCCGCCGGCCGTTGTGCGTGACGCTTGTCTTCGGATCGCTCGACCATCGATGCTCCTGTTCGACGTTCTCCTCTCGGAGGCACGCTACCATGGCTTGCTCCCCGACCGCAGCATCCCTTCCTCGTTTGCGTCCCATTTGCGGTTTCATCGTGGCGTGAGCCCGAGCGGAACAACCTTGGAAGCGCCACGAGCCGGCGTGGTGGCCGATCTATGCGAGGGCTCACGCTGTGGGAGGACACCCGACCTTTGCGGACACGCACACCGATCCGACGGGAGCTCGAGGAGACCAAGCCAGCCCGTCACCCGCCTCAGAAATACTTGCCTTCGACCCTCGAGGTCGGCTCTCCTGCTCCCATGACGGAGCCCACTGCCGAAAACCTGGCGCGTCGCAAGTCCGACCACCTCGATCTCGCGATCCGGGGTGACGTGGGATTCCGGCGCACGACGACGCTGCTCGAGTGCGTGCGCTTCGTCCACGATGCGCTGCCCGACTGCGCCGTGAGCGAGCTGGACACCAGCGTCCACGTCCTCGGCAAGACGCTGCGAGCGCCGCTCCTCATCGCGGGGATGACCGGCGGCAACGAGCGCGCGCGCGACATCAACCGACGACTCGCGGAGGTCGCCGAGGAGCGCGGCTGCGCCCTCGGCCTGGGCTCGCAGCGCGCCATGCAGAAGGATCCAACGGTCACCAAGAGCTACCAGGTGCGCGACATCGCTCCCAACGTGCTCCTGCTCGGCAACATCGGGGTGGTGCAGGCTGCGCGCATGTCGAACCAGGCGGTCGAGGACCTCGTGGGGGCCGTCGAGGCAGACGCCCTCTGCATCCATCTGAACCCCGCCATGGAGCTCATCCAAAGCGATGGTGATCGGGACTTTCGAGGAGGCACCGAGACCCTGGCGCGTCTCGCGGAGACTCTGAGCGTCCCGGTGATCGCCAAGGAGACGGGCTGCGGCCTGTCGCGCAGCGTCGGCCAGCGGCTCCGGCAGGCTGGTGTCCGTCACGTGGATGTCTCCGGCGCGGGAGGGACGTCGTGGGTCGCCGTCGAGACGCGACGGGCGGACGCTCCGGGGCAGGCGCTGGGGGAGGTGCTCTGGGATTGGGGCATCCCCACCGCCGCTAGCGTGGCGCAGATGGCCGAGAGCGGCTTCGAGACGGTGTTCGCCACCGGCGGCGTCAAGACGGGCCTCGACATCGCCCGGGCCATCGCGCTCGGCGCCACGGTGGGAGGGATCGCGCGGCCCGTCCTCCAAGCCCTGGACCAGGGCGGAGTCGCCGGGGCGCGGGCGCACCTGGAGGCCGTGGAGGCACAGTTCCGGGCCACCATGCTGCTGACGGGGAGCCGGAACGTCGCCGATCTCCGCCGCTGTCCTCGGATCGTCGTCGGGGAGCTGCGCGACTGGATTGCATAGACGCAAAGCGCTATCGACCGGGCGCGATGGCCAAGCAGGGAGCCGCGCGGAGCGAGGTCTCGCCCGCCCGCCGAAAAAAGAAACCGTCGACCCCACCCGAGGGGTCGCTCGAGGCGTTCCGCGCGCTGCTCGCGGAGGTCCAGCGGGACACGGACAATCATCTCTCGAAGCTCCTCGACGAGCGCGTGAGCCTCGCAGAGCGTCACGGGAGCGAGGTCGGCGAGATGATCTCGTCCTTGCGCGATCTCTGCCAACGCGGCGGAAAGCGGCTCCGCCCCGCCTTGGTCATGGTGGGCGCGCGCGCGGTGCGGCACGACACGCCCCACGAGCTGGTGCTCCAGGCGGGCGTCGCTCTCGAGCTGTTGCAAGCCTACTTCCTCATCCACGACGACTGGATGGACCAGGACCTGGAGCGTCGCGGCGGCCCCACCGTCCACGCCCACCTCGGTCGCCGCTTCCGCTCGACCTCCAAGGGGGCGGCCGCGGCGGTCCTCACGGGAGACTACGCGGTGGCCCTCGCGACGCGGGTCTTGGCGAACCTGGAGCTGCCCGGCCGGCGCTTGTCTGGAGTGCTCACTTGTTTCGCCGACATGCAGCTCGACGCCGTGGCGGGCCAGGGGCTCGACGTCATCGGGCGGGGCCGCGACGTCGAGCTGACTTATCGGCTCAAGACGGCCAGCTACACCGTGCGGGGGCCGCTGCTCATGGGCGCGCTCCTGGCGGGCGGTTCCCCCACCCTGCGAGGTACCCTGGAGCGCTTCGCGCTGCCCGCCGGCGTGGCTTTACAGCTGCGCGACCACCTGATCGGGGTCTTCGGAGATCCCGCGCGCACCGGAAAGCCGCGGGGCGGAGACCTGAGGGCCGGCAAGCGCACCCTGCTCGTCGAGCTCGCCCTCCAGCGCTGCCGTGGTCCTCGACGACAGCTCCTCCAGTCCGTCCTCCGCGCCCCCCGGGCGACCCAGCGGGAGGTCGAGCGGGCCATCGCCGTCCTGGAGGAGTGCGGCGCCAAAGCCGTCGTGGAGGAGCGCATCGCCACCCTGAGCGGTGAAGCCCGCGCCGCGCTCACGCGCGGCCGATTGTCCGACGAAGGACGGGAGCTCCTGCTGGGGGCGGTGGAAGCGCTGACGTCGAGGGAGTCTTGAACGACGCCGCCGGCGCCGGACGCGCCTCCGGGAAGGTGATCCTCCTGGGGGAGCACGCCGTGGTCTACGGCGTCCCCGCCATCGCGGCATCCATCGAGCGTGGGGTGACCGCCACCGCACGTTTGGCTCCTCTGGCGACGCTGTTCGTCGACGGGACGGAGGTCCCGCGCGATCATGAGCTGCAGCGCGCGTTGAGAGCCGTGCTCGCGCGCCTCGGCGCGCCGGAGGTGCGGATCGACCTCCACCTGGAGCTCCCCCCCGGCTGCGGGCTCGGAGCGTCCGCCGCCATGGGCGTCGCGGTCGCCCGCGCTGTACTCGAGCTCACGGGGCAGCTGCCCCCCGAGGTTCTCCCCCAGGCAGGGCGCGCGCCGGACGACGAGCCCCCGAGCGAAGACGCCCTCGTGCTCGACGCCGTCGACGGCTGGGAGCGGGTCTTTCACGGCGATCCCTCGGGGGTCGACGCCGCCGCCGCCCTCGGCCGGGGCGTCCTTCAATTCGTGAAGGGGCAGCCCCCTCGACCGGTGCTGCCCGGTCTGCCTCTGGTGCTCGCCCTGTGCGTGGCCGATCCTCCGGCGAGCACGCGAGAAATGGTCGCCTCGGTCGCGCGCCTCAAAGCGCGGCGCCCCGATTTGGTGCAGCGCACCCTCGAGGGCATCCACTCGCTGGTGCGCAACGCGGTGCTCTGCGTCGAGGCCGGAGATCGAACGGGGCTGGGAAGCCTGATGAACTACAATCAAATGTTGCTCTCGGGGTTGATGTTGTCGACGGAGGGGATCGAGAAGGCTTGCGCCGTGGCGCGCGACGCAGGGGCCCTCGGCGCCAAGCTGACGGGCGCTGGCGGCGGCGGCTGCGTCGTGGCCCTCGCGGAGGAAGATCCCGAGGGCATCCTCACCGCGTGGCGCAACGAAGGGCTGGAGTGTTTCGCGACGGGCGTCGTCGGAGGCCCCGTCGTCGGAAGGCCTGTCATCGGAGGGGCACGTCATGGCTGACGGCTTGGGGCGCGCCGAAGCGTGCGCGAACATCGCCCTGGCGAAATACTGGGGGAAGTCTCCCCGGGGCGGGAACCTGACGGCAGTGCCGAGCCTGTCGCTCACCCTGGACAACCTGCGCACCCGCACCGAGGTGCGCTTCAGTGACGACCTCGCGGAGGACGAGGCCCTCCTCGACGGTCACCCCGCTGGCGGCCGCGTGCTGGCCCGCATCATGGAGCTCCTCGATCGGCTCCGGGCCAGCCAGGGAGAGACGCGCCGCGCGCAGGTCGTCAGCTTCAATGACTTCCCTACGGCTGCCGGGCTCGCTTCGAGCGCCTCTGGCTTCGCCGCGTTGGCGATGGCGGCGAGCCGGGCCCTCGCAGCGCCCCTCGATCCCATGCACCTGAGCTCCCTGGCGCGGCAGAGCTCGGCCTCGGCGGCGCGCTCCCTCTTCGGTGGCTTCGTGGAGCTGGGCGCGGAGACCTTCAGCGCCATGCCTGTCGCGCCCCAGGACCATTGGGAGCTGACGATGCTCGTCGCGGTGGTGGAGTCCGGGCCCAAGCCCGTCGCCTCCACCGGCGGCATGATCCACACGGCCGCGACGAGCCCGCTCTACGGGGCCTGGGTCAGCGCCGCCCCCGACATCTTCGCGCAGGTGCGGCGCGCAGTGCTCGAGCGGCGCTTCGAGGACCTCGCGAGCGCCGTGGAGCAGAGCGCCCTGACGATGCACGCCACGATGCTCGCCGCGCGGCCGCCGGTCGTTTACTTCCGTGGGACGACGATCGAGCTCATCGATCAGCTGCCGCGCTGGCGCCTCGCCGGCCTGCCCCTCGCCTTCACCATGGACGCGGGCCCGAACGTCAAGGTGCTCACCCCGAGCGAACACGCGGCAGAGCTTGGGCAGCGCCTGAGAGAGTTCCCTGGTGTGGGCTCGGTGATCGCCTGCCGCCCAGGCCCCGCAGCGCGCCTCCTGGAGCTCACGGGCCCTCTCGACACGGCGTCTCCACTGAGAGACGCAGGAGCCCGAGACGGAGAGGGACCTTGAAGGCGCGCGCTCCCGGAAAGGTCGTCCTCTCTGGCGCCTACGCAGTGCTCCGTGGCGCGCCCGCCCTCGTCAGCGCGGTGACCCGCTACGCGGAGGCCGACACCTCACGGCCCGCGGAGTTCGTCACCCCCGAGGTCGAAGTTGCGCTCCGGGAACTAGGGGCGGAGACCGCCGCGCCCTGGTTCGATGCGTCGGCCCTACGCGCCCAGGACGCGAAGCTTGGGCTGGGATCGAGCGCGGCCATCTTGGTCGCGTCCCTGGGGGCGCTGCTCGCGGCGGATCCCACCCTCTTGGATCCCAGCGCGGAGCGCGACGTCGAGGGCTGGCGGCGCGCGGTATACCAGCGCGCATTGCCGGCCCACCGACTCGCGCAAGGCGGCGGGAGCGGCGTCGACGTAGCCACGGCAACCTGGGGCGGGACGCTGCTCGCTCGACGAACGGCAGCCGACCCAAGCGGGGTGACGCCCTCTCTCCAGCTCGATCCGGTCGCCCTCCCCGCCGACCTCCACGTAGAGCTCTGGGCGATGGGCCACCCCGCCTCGACCGCTCACTTCGTCAGCGCGGTGTTCGAGTTGGAGCAGACGCACCGGGCGCGCTTCGAGGCGCTGCTCGAGGCTCAAGCCGACGGGGCGCGGCGAGCCGCCGCTGCCGCGCAGGCGGGCGACCCGGCCGGTCTGCTCGTCGGCCTGAAGGCGCAACGACGGGCCCTCGACGACCTCGGGCGAGCGGCGGGCGTCCCCATCGTCGTCGACGAGCTCCGGGCCCTGGTCGACCACGTCCCTGAGGACGCCGTCCTTCTCCCCGCGGGGGCTGGCGGCGGCGACATCTCGATCTACGCTGGCCGGGCGGTGTCGAGCGCCGCGCTTCGTCAAGCTGCCGCACGTCTCGGTATGTGGAAGCTCGAAGCAGAGCTCGGCGCCCCGGGCCTTCAGTCCCTCGAACCATAGAACGGCCCCTCACCTCATGGTCGACAGCTCTCGCATCCCCGGTTTCTACAAGCTCTCCCTGGCCGAACGCCGCCAGACGATCAGCGAACGCGCGGACCTCGATCTCGACGAGCTCCTCGCCGCGCTGGACACGGGCGGGTTGGACCCAGCCACCGCCGACAAAGTGGTCGAGAACGTGCTCGGCACCTACGGCCTCCCCTTCGGCGTCGCCCTGAACGTACGGATCAACGATCGAGATCGGCTCGTCCCGATGGTCGTCGAGGAGCCAAGCGTCGTCGCCGCCGCCTCCAACGCTGCCCGCATGATCCGCGAGGGCGGGGGCTTCGTGGCGGCGATGGATGAGGCGTTGATGATCTCCCAGGTCGAGCTGCTCTCGGTACCCGACGTCGAGCTGGCGCGCGCCGCGATCGAAGGCGCCCGCGACGAGCTCCTCGCGCTGGCGACCCTCGCCGTGCCGGGGCTCGTGCGTCACGGCGGCGGGCCGCGGGATCTCGAGGTCCGCGTGCTCGGGCCCGACCACATGGTCGTGCACCTGCTCGTCGACTGCCAGAACGCCATGGGCGCGAACCTCGTCAACTCGGTGGCGGAGGGCGTCGGTCCCCGGCTGGCCGCGCTGGCGAACGCCCGCCTGGGGCTGCGCATCCTCTCCAACCTGTGCGACCGGCGGAAGGTGCGCATCCGCTGTCGCGTGCCGGCCTCGAGCTTGACCTCCGGGCGCTCGGGGACGCGACCGACCCAGCGCATGGACCTGGAGGAGCTGGACGTGGTGGACGCCATCGTCGCCGCATCCCGCTTCGCCGAGCGGGATCCATACCGCGCCGCCACGCATAACAAGGGCATCATGAACGGGGTCGACTCCGTCGTCATCGCCACCGGCAACGACTACCGCGCCGTGGAGGCGGGGGCCCACGCCTATGCCGCGCGCCGCGGTCGCTACGAGCCCTTGGCCACGTGGAGCCGTGACGGCGACGATCTGGTTGGTCAGCTCGAGATGCCGTTGGCACTCGGCATCGTCGGGGGTACCCTGCGCGTCCATCCCACCGCGCGCATCGCCCTGCGCCTGGCGCAGGTCGAGACCGCCGACGACCTCGCGCTCATCGCCGGATCCATCGGCCTGGCGTCGAACCTCGCCGCGCTGCGCGCCCTCGCTACGGAGGGCATCCAGCGCGGACACATGGCCCTGCACGCCCGCTCCGTCGCCATCGCTGCGGGAGCGCTGGGCACGGAGGTCGAGGCGGTGGCCCACCACATCTCCGAGGCCCGCGAGATCACCCTGGAGGCCGCCCTGCGCGCCCTCGAGGGGCTGCGGAGCGGCACCCTGCTGGAGACAAACGACCCGTGACCCCCTTCGACCTGCGCAGCCTACTTCGACCGGAGCTGGCAGAGCTTCAACCATATTTGCCCCACGCCGGCAGCTACGAGGTTCGCCTCGACGCCAACGAGGCGCCGCCCCTGCTGTCCCCAGACGGCATCGAACGCCTGACCCGGGCCGCCGCCGCGACGTCCTGGCACCGCTATCCGGACGCTACCCAGGGGGAGCTGCGGCGCGCGATCGCTCAGCGCTGCGGCGCGCGACCGGAGGAGGTGCTCGTCGGCGTCGGCAGCGACGAGCTCATCACCTTGCTCCTGACGGTGTTGACGCGACCGAAGGCATCCGCCGAGGAGGCCGTCGTGCTCACGGCGACGCCCACCTTCGTGATGTATCGCTCGAGCGCCCGCGCGCGGGGGCTGCGCGTGGCGGAGGTCCCCCTCGACGCCGACTGGGATCTCGACGAAACGGCGAGCCTCCGCGCCCTCGAGGTCGCCGACCCCAACGTGGTGTTCTTGGCCAGCCCCAACAACCCCACGGGCACGATGATCACCGAAGCGCGCCTCGTGCGGTTCATCGAGGCCGCTCGGCGCTCCCTCGTCGTCGTCGACGAGGCCTACGTCGACTACGCCGATCGGGATCAGCTCGCCCTGCTGCGCAAGTACGACAACGTCGCGATCCTGCGCACCCTCTCCAAGGTGGGCTTCGCGGCCCTGCGCGTCGGTTGGTTGCTCGGGAGCCCCGACCTCGTGGCGGAGCTCGACAAGGCGCGGCTGCCCTACAATATCCCCTCACCCTGCCAGCACCTCGCGACGCTCGCGCTCACCGAGCTGTCCGGGGAGATCGACGCGACCTGCCGCGCGGTCACCGCGGAGCGGCGCCGCCTGGAGGAAGCAGGGGCGACCTTGCCGGGGATCCGCCTGGCGAACAGCCAGGCGAACTTCCTGTGGTTGGAGACGGATCGGGGCGCGGCTGAGCTGTGGAACGCCCTCCGTCAGCGCGGCATCCTCGTGCGCAGCTTCCATGCCCGAGGGGGGCGCCTGGCCCGCTGCCTGCGCGTGACCATCGGCACCCCCGAAGAGAACGACGCGTTCCTCACCGCGCTCCGGGAGACGCTGGAGCGGTGAGCCAGACGCCGGGGCCCCGCCGCGGCCGGTCCCGGTCGCGCCTGGTTTGCGTCGCGGCGAGCCTGGCCTGCGTCCTCGCGGGGTGCTCTTCCACCCCCAGCAGCGTCGATCGCGTCCACGATGGGAGAGTGTGGAGAGGGCGCTACATCCACTCCTTCAGCTACGCCCTGTATGCCCGCGGAGTCCACTTGGAGGCGCAGGGGCACCTCCGCGAAGCGGAGGCGGCGTACCTGGAGGCAGCGAACCACGACCCCCAGAGCGGCTCCGCGTGGGCGCGCATCGGGGCCGTACGCTGCCTGCGCGGAGACGAAGACGCCGCCGTCGAAGCCTTCGCGGAGGGCTGGCGCACGGACAACGACCGCACGCTCTTGCTGCTCGAGCGGGGTCGCTGCGCGCTCCGCGCCGAAGACTTCGAGGCGGCGCTGCGGGATGGCCGCGCGGCCGTCGCGCGCTCCCCACGATCCATCGAGGCGAGCCTCCTCACCATCGACGCCTTACAGGGGCTACGCAGGGACGAAGAAGCGACCCGCTGGCTCGACGCCCTCGCCGCGTTCGCGCCCGGCGCGCGGCACGTGCACGCGCAGCGCGCGAGCCATGCCCAGGCGCGCGGGGACGTGTCCCGCGAGCGTCGAGCGCGGGAGCGAGGTCTGGCGGTCATCAGCTGGGAGACCCTCGAGCACCCCATCGACGACCCGGAGGTCGAGGTGCGCGGCGCCGCCGCGATCGACGCCGCGCTCCAACGCGGTGACCTGGAGCTCGCCGTGCGCCGAGCCGCGCTCCTGGGAATGCGCGGCGCCGAGGTGGCCCTCCGCGCCGTGGCCCTCGGGCGTCCCGAGCTCGCTCGCAGGCAGGCGGAGGTGGTGCTCGCCGCCGACCCCGACGAAGCCAACGGACGCGTAGCGCTCTACCTGGCCGATGAGCTCCTGGGCAGCGCGGCGCGGACGCCGCCGCAGGGTGGACAGCGCGGCGCCCCGCCGTCGTCGGGCGCCCCCCTGCGCTCCTCAGACGCTCTCCACCCCTTGGCCGTGATGCTCTTCGGCGAGCTCCTCGACCGTCGCGTGGGTCCGCTCGCTGGCGAACTGTGGCGAGAGGCCCACCCTCTCACCCCCTCCGCCGACTACCTGGTGGAGCGGGTGCGCGGTCGTCAGCGAGCGTCCGCCGGACTCCCCGACGGAGACGACAGGCTCTGACCCTCGGCGAGGCCCGAGGGACTCAACCTGTGTGGCTCACGGGCCCGCCTTCTTGGAGCGCAGCTTCTCCTCGTCTTCGGCCCGCTTCTGCGCCAGGGCGTCGAAGGCCGCCGCGTCGAAGCTGAGCGTCAGCTGGACCTCCGTGGTCTTCCCGGCCTCGACGGTGATCGACTGCTCCGTGACGGCGCCAGTGATCGGCAGCAGCGCGTTCACGGTGACGTTTCCGGGCGGGACCCGATCGATCTCGAAGGTCCCGTCGAGCCCCGTCACGGCCACCGTCGGGTACGCGAGGACGTAGACGTCCGCCCTGTTGTAGAGGCGCATCGCGTCGATGAGCATGTACTGCCCGATCTTCAGCGGCGAGAGGGGCACCGGCTCCCTCCCGGGCGTCGCCAGGAGCTGCACCGGCGAGGGCTGCCCCAGGAGGTCGGGCACGTAGGTGCTCTTATCCTTCGAGACCACGTCGATGCGCTGTCCGTAGGTCAACGCCACCGTGCGACTCGACCACGCGCAGTCGCGCCCCTCCACGACCACGGCGTCGTTGAGCGGTGGGACGTACCCGTCGTAGCCCGTCACCGCCACGAGCACGTCGGCCACGCGTCGATTCATGCCTTGCCGGTAGGCCACGCCGAAGGTCTCTCGCGCCCCGGCGCACTCCGCAGGGATCTCACGGACGGGCAGCGCCGACGGAGCATCCCCGGTCATGGTGACGTGTCCCCGCACCTTCCCCGTGGGCCCAGCGTATGCCGGTCGACGCTCTGGGTTCACGACGGCGAGCACCTCTTGGGCAGACACCGAGCCTCCCCTAGCGACAGGTGGAAGGCCTTCGTCGGCAGCTGTGTCGGCTCGAGGCGAGGTAGTGGGCGCTCCCACGTCGGGCGCGGCGGTCTGCGCCGGCGTCGGAGCGGCGTCCGTCTCGACGGCCTTGCGCTCGCAGGCGCTCGCCAGGAGCAAGGCGCTGATGAGCCCCACGCACCGCGCGCCGTGCACCCACCGCCTCTGCGTCTCTCGGCGCGCGGCTTCGGCTACGTCCGCGCTGCCGCGCCCAGCGCGGAGGCAGAGGCGGAGGTGGAGCTGGTTCTGGGACGGGCTTGTCTGCGGAGTGCGGCTCGACTCGGACATTGGTTCCGGGGGTTGCATAGCGCGGTACGCGGGGAGCGTCTCCCCTCGCGGGGGCGGTGAGCCACGACTTGCGCTAGAAAGGGCCCGCCTTGAACCACCCAAGTTCCCGCCCGCCCCATCGAGGCCAGCCGCAGAGCCCGTGGAGGCTCCGCCCAAGGATTGCCCGTACAGCGGCGCTCCTCTTCGTCGCGCAGGGTCAGCTCGCTTGCGACGGGTGGACCTGGAGCGAAGACGTACCGCGCCCCTCTCGGGACGGGAGCCCCTTCGCGGTCCAGATCCTGGGTACGAAGGAGTGTCCTCGAGAAGGCGCCGCCCCCGGAGCCACTCCTCCGCTCGGTGTGGAGCTCCGGATCACCGGTTGGCACCACCGCGGGACACCCGTGAACTTCTATTATACCCACCTCAGGGACGGGGAGGGCCGCACCTACGACCCCATCGACGCGTGCGACCCGCTCTTGCAGGGCCCGCCGCTCCTCCCCGGCCAGAGGGCCCAGGGGTACGTGAGCTTCTCCGTGCCTGCTGGAGCTCAGGGCTCTACCCTGGTGTACGAACCACGCCTGCTCGATGCATCTGGTCAATCGCGCCAACAGAGGCTCGAAGTGCCCCTCGGAGACCGCGACTGACATGGCGCCCTCCCTTCGGCTCCTGCGCCCTGCCGCGGCTCCTCCATCGCGCCCCCTGGTTCACCGGGCTCTCCTCTGGGCCATCCTGGCGCTCGGGCTCGGCTGTGGCGCCTGCAGCCGCTGTGGCGCCGACGACGAGCCGACGGACCCCGGCGCCACGACGATGGCCTCTCCCTTCGATCCCGATCGCCCCGACGCTCCTCTCGCGCCGCCAGCGGAGCGCGCGCCCCTCGGCACCTGGGTCGACACCGAGGACTATCGCGTGCGTGTGGTGGCGGTGGAGGACTGTGAGGTAGAGCCCTACTTCGCCCCTCGCCCGGGCCATCGCAAGATCGGGGTGCAACTCGAGCTGACGGGGCGCCGGGATGAGCCGATCCCCGTCAACGGTCTCTTCGCGACCCTCCTCGACTCCGCCGGCGAGCCGCACCGCCCGACCCCGGCGGGCTGTCGCCCCTCCCTCCCCGCGGGACGGCTCGAGGTGGGACAAACCACACGGGGCTTCGTCAGCTTCGAGATCTCCGAGGACGCCTCGGGGCTGGTGCTCCGCTATCAGCCGATCATCGTCGGCCGCGTTCCCCAAGCGGTCACCTTCGATCTCGGGCGCTGAGCCCCTCGCGATACCTACGGACCACGCGCCCACCTGCCCGGCCTCCGACGGGGCGACCGTCGTCGAGCGCAGCTCGAAACCATAGGGGAGCGCCCCGAGCAGACAGGTAGGAGCGCCCGGGCGCTCTTGCGCCCGGTGCTCCTCCGCGTCGCTCAGCGTCGGATCACGCTCCCGTTCAGCCGCCGCTCAGAACTGCAGCCACGGCAGCCGACAGGGCGGTGTCGGGCAAGATCCCGAGCCCCAGCACGAAGCACGCCGCGATGACCAGCGCGGTCGCCACGTACCCGGAGCGCATCGGCGTAGCGAACGGCGCGCCTGGCTTCGGCTCACGCATGTACATGAAGACGAGGACCTTCAGGTAGTAGTAGGCGCCGATCACGCTGTTGATCAGGCCGAGCACGACGAGCCAGTACAGCTCGCCCTGAATGGCCGCCTTGAACACGTAGAGCTTGCCGAAGAAGCCCGCCGTGGGTGGCACCCCCGCCAGAGAGATCAAGAAGAAGGAGAAGGCCAGCGCGGCAGCTGGATGGCGCCGACCAAAGCCCGCCAGGTCTTCGTAGCTCACCGCCTCCGCGCGATAGCGTCCCGCCAAGATGAGCGCGCCGAACGCCCCCAAGGTCGAGACCGTGTAGCTGAGCAGATAGAAGAGCACGGCCGCCTGCGCGTCCGCCGAGCGCGACGTCGCCACGACCCCGATGAAAATGTACCCGGCGTGGGCGATCGACGAGTACGCCAGCATCCGCTTCACGGATTCCTGGCGCCCCGCGATGACGTTGGCCACGAACATGCTGAGCACGGCGATCGTCGCCAGCACCGGCGGCCACCCGGTCCCCCAGCTGCCGAGGCGCTCGTCCGCGAAGGCCACGAGCAACACCCGCAGCAACACCGCCACGGCCGCGCTCTTGACGGCTACCGCCATGAACCCGGTCGTCGGTGTCGGCGCCCCCTCGTAGGCGTCGGGCGTCCACATGTGGAAAGGCACCGCGCCGACCTTGAACGCCAGCCCGACGATCAGGAGCGCGAGGGCGATGAGGATCTGAGCCGCCCGGAGCTCCAGGCCAGTGCCCGAGAGCCCGGCGATCGCCTCGCCGATGCCCGCGAGATCCGTGCGCCCGGTCGCCCCGTACAGCAGGGCAGCGCCGAACAACATCAACGCCGCGGCGAAGCTCCCGAGCAAGAAGTACTTCAGCGCCGCCTCCGACGCGCGGACGCTCGTGCGGCGCAAGCCGACCAGGCAGTAGACCCCGAGCGACATCGTCTCGAGCGCCACGAAGAGGCTCAGCAGGTCCCCGGCGGCCGCCAACGCCTGAGCGCCCAACGTGCAGAACACGAGGAGCGGGAAGAACTCACCGCGATCGATGCGGTGCTCCGGCAGATAGCCCCCCGCCAGCAGCGCCGCGATGCCGCCGCCGAGGCAGACGACGAAGCTGAAGAACACGCTGAACCGATCGATCACCAGGTAAGGCGCGACCCGGTCCGTCCCTGGGACGTTCTCAGGGCCGACCAGCCACAGCGCGACACTGAAAATGGCGCCTGAGAACAGGATCACCGCGGCGCCCAAGGCCAACTCAGCCCCACGCCCGGCACCCGCGTCCACGACCTTGCCGCCCGGCCCCGCGGGCTGAGCGCCGATCGCCTGGGCTTCCAACGCGCGCGCCACCACCGGGCGCCCGAAGGCCTCCGCCAACATCAGCAGGAGCCCGCCGACCGCGAGCGCCAGGAGCGGCGAGAGACCGAAGAGCATCATCACCCCGGGGCTACTCATCAGAGAAGTGTCCATCAGTGAGCTTCCTTGCCGGCGCTGGCGTCCATTGCCACGGTCTCCTCGGCCTGGTGGCTGGAGCTCGGCGGGAGCGGATATCCGGTCTCCAGAGGCCCGCCACGCCGCGCTCGCAGCGACGCGGTCGCCGCTTCACCGTCCTGCATCCAGGCTATGCGCCCTTCGACGTACTGGTCCAACGTCGCCGTCACGCTCTCCGCCATGCGGTTCAGGAACAGCGACGGGAAGAACCCGATGATGAAGACCAGCGCGATCAGCGGCGCGATCGCCACGGACTCACGCACGTTCATGTCCGACAGGCCGGCGTTCTTCTCATTGGTGAGCGGGCCGAAGAACATCTTCTGGACCACGCTGAGCATGTACACAGCCGCCAGGATGACGCCCGCTGCGGCGAGGCCGCCGTGCAGGTGGCTGAACGCGCCCAGGTGGTGCGAGGTGAACGTCCCCATGATGACCATGAACTCGCCGATGAACCCGTTCGTACCCGGGACACCGATGCTCGACATGGTGATGATGATGAACACCACGGTGTACACCGGCATCACCTTCGCGAGGCCCCCGAATTCACGGACCATCCGCGTGTGCCGGCGATCGTAGATCACGCCGACGAGGAGGAAGAGCGCGCCCGACGACACACCGTGGTTGATCATCTGCAGCAGGGCTCCCTCGACCCCGGACTGCGTGGCCGCGAAGACGCCGAGCATCACGAAGCCCATGTGCGCCACCGAGGAGTAGGCGACGAGCCGCTTCACGTCGTCCTGCTTCCACGCGACGAGCGCCCCATAGAAGATGCCCATCGCGATGACGAGCCCCGCGAGGGTCGTCGCCGCGTAAGCGGCAGGCCCGGCGAACATCCCCATGCAGAAGCGGATGTAGCCGTAGGTCCCCAGCTTCAACAGCACCGCGGCGAGGATGATCGAGCCCCCCGTCGGCGCCTGGACGTGCGCGTCCGGCAGCCACGTGTGGAACGGGAAGATCGGCACCTTGATCAGGAACGCCAAGGAGAACCCTGCGTAGCAGAGCCAGGCCGCCGTCCGCGGCAGGCTGAGCTTGCTGAGCGCGAGGTAGTCGAAGGTCAGGTACCCGGCCAGCTCATAGTGGGTCCACACCATGTACAGGATGGCCGCCAGCATCATCATGCTGCCGAGCATCGTGTAGAGGAAGAACTTGTAGGCGGCCTTGATCCGCTCCACGCCGCCCCAGACCCCGATCATCAGGAGCATCGGGATCAGCATCAGCTCCCAGAACACGAAGAACAGGAACAGATCCAGCGCGACGAAGGCGCCGAGCATCGCGCCGTGCAACAGCAAGAACGCGACGCACAGATCCTTGATGCGCTTGCGGACGGAGCCGAACGCCACGTACGCCGCGATGGGGGTCGTGAACGTGGTGAGCAGCACCATCCAGAGGCTCACGCCGTCGAGCGCCACGTGATAGCGGATGCCGAGGCTCGGGATCCACTCCGTGATGTACTGGAAGTGCCAGCCGCGCGTCATCGTCGCGCCCAGTAAGAACAGCGACACCACGAAGTTCAGCCCCAGCACCGTCAGCGTGAAGCGCTGCAGGAACTTCGGAGCCTGCCGAGGCAGGAACAGGAGCGCGATGGCCCCCGCGAACGGCATGAACACCACCACGTTCAAGAGGTGAGGCCACTCGTCCGCCTTGTCGGTCACCGGAGCCGCAGCGTCAGGCCACAGCCCCTTCAGCGCCAGCACGGACAGGACGCCGACGACGCCGACGGCGACCCGCTCCAGGACGCTCGAGCGGCGCGGGATCAACGCACCGATCACGAACGCCGCGACGTACGGCGTCGCTTCGAAGAATGCTCTGGCTGCAGGGCTCATTGCTTCATCCCCGCGCCCTCGTGGGCGCGCTCCTGGTGCTCCGCTCCGACGCGCGTGGCGGCTGCCACGTACCCCGACTTGTCGGGCCTCGGGCGAGAAAAGGTGAACTCGCGCTCAGCGGTCCGGCCGAATGGGTTGCGCACCTCCAAGCGGACGGTGCGGGTCTCCTCGGTGCCGAGGGAGAACTTGATGGTGCGCCCCTCACCGAAGTCCTCGGAGTCCCAGTGACCATCACCATCGCTGTCCCAGCGGTAGCCGTAGCCGAACCCTGGGGCGGCGGTGATCGTGTACGTCCCGGACGCGTGATCCTCGACGGCGCGCGCCGCGGCGCGTGGCGTCAGCAGGAACCAGCCCACCGCAGCCAGCCCGACGACCATCGCCGCGGCGTAGCTCTGGAGGCGGCCGGTCTGGAGCTGTCGCAGGGCGGTCCCGCTCACGCTCACGATGGCCGCGGTCAGGCGCGCGAGGATGCCGTCGACGACCCATTTGTCGAACCAGACGCACATGTCCGCCAACGAGTCCACCGCGCCGATGACCGTCTCCTCGTAGAGCTCATCCACGCGCCACTTGTCGATCAGCAGCTGATGCAAGCGCGGGAACTGCGCCGCGAGCTTGCGGGCAGGCTCCCCCTTGGCCTGGAGATAGATCCAGTAAGCGACGGCGGTGCCCGAGGCGAACGCCAGGACGGCGAACGCGACGAGCGGATAGGTGCGCGCCTCGTGCCCTTCGATGAGCCGGACCCTCTCCGTCGCGCTCTGGAACACGGGCGCGAGGAAGTCGTCGAGGGGATGCACGTGGAACAGGTGCGCGCTCAGGAAACCCGCGCCGAGCGAGAGCAGCCCGAGGACCACCAGGGGCAGCGTCATCTGCCAGGGCGACTCGTGGGGCTTCGGTCCTTGCATGTCCGGGCCGGGCGCCTCGTGGGCGTGGCCAGAGGCCGCCTCGTCGGCGTGCCCCGCGGTCTCCGTGTGCACGAGGGCGACGTCGCCGTGAGCGGCGTCACCATGAGCAGCGTCAGCGTGGCCATGAGCCGCAACCTCGTACCCCGGCACGATCGTCCAGCCGCGGAACTGCCCGAAGAAAATCCCGAAGAACAAGCGGGTCATGTAGAACGCGGTGAGGATCGCCGCAGTCGCGCCGAGGCCCCACAGCACCCAAGGACCCCAGGTGGACTGCCCCTGCACCACGAAGGACGTGTTCGCCTTGAGCAGGATCTCGTCCTTGGAGAAGAAGCCGCTGGTCAGCGGGAAGCCCACGATGGCCGCCCAAGCCGCCGCGAACGTCAGGAAGGTGACGGGCATGTACTTCCGCAGCCCGCCCATGTGCCGCAGATCCTGCGACTGGTCGGTGTCGTGGATCCGCGCATGCATCGCGTGGATCACGGAGCCGGCCCCGAGGAAGAGGCAAGCCTTGAAGAAGGCATGGGTGAGGACGTGGAAGAAGCCCGCCACGAACGCCCCCACGCCGACCCCGAGGAACATGTACCCGAGCTGGCTGACCGTGGAGTAAGCCAACACCTTCTTGATGTCGTTCTGGACGAGCGCGATGGTCGCCGCGAACAGCGCGGTGACGCCGCCCACCAAGGCGACGACGAACATCGCGTCGGGGCTCAGCACGAACACCCCGGCCATGCGGCACATCAGGTACACGCCAGCGGTGACCATCGTGGCGGCGTGGATGAGCGCAGACACCGGCGTCGGACCTGCCATGGCGTCCGGGAGCCACACGTACAGCGGAATCTGCGCGCTCTTGCCCGCGCAGCCGAGAAACAGGAACAGACCGACGAGCGTCGCGCCCGTCACGTGGCGCGGCTGGTTCAGCCAGGCCGCCGCATCTGTGGGGAGGATCCGCGCCAAGGGCACCTCCGTGCCGATGGGCCAGAGCTTCACGGGCGCCAGCAGCGCCTCTTTGTTCTGGTCGATCCCCGTCCAGTCGAGGGCTCCCACGATGTAGAGGAGCAACCCCATCGCCACCAGCAGGCCGAAGTCGCCGATGCGGTTCGTGATGAAGGCCTTCTTGCCCGCCGAGGCGTTCTCCGACTTGTCGAACCAGAAGCCGATGAGCAGGTAGCTGCAGAGGCCGACGCCTTCCCAGCCGACGAACAGGATCGGCAGGCTATCACCCAGCACCAGAACCAACATCGAGAAGATGAAGAGGTTCAGGTACGCGAAGAAGCGGTAGTAGCCGGGGTCCTCCTCCATGTACTTGGAGGAGTAGAGGTGAATCAGCGACCCGATGCCGGTGATGACGAGGATCATCACGGCGCTCAGAGCGTCGAGCGAGAAGGCGACGTTCAGCGGCGTCTGGCTGAAATCCCCCGCCGTGGACAGTCGGAACCACTCCCACGCCGTCCACTGGAAGCGGACGAGGGTGTCATCGACCTGCGCGCTGCTCACCATGCAGAAGGCGACCACGCTGGCGACGAAGGAGAGGCCGACGGCTGACAAGGCCATCAACGTCACCGCTTCGCGCCCGAGGCGCTTACCGAAGACGCCGTTGACGAGGGCGCCGATGAGGGGCAGCGCGAGGATGACCCCGAGCAGGACGAAGTTGTCGGCCGGGAAGATCTGCGTCAGGGCGGTCTGCATGGACGAGGGCTCCACCGGGGTCACTTGCGCGAGGAACGAAGTCGAGAGCTGCATCGGAGAATCACTCACGTGTGATCACTGTCAGTGGCGAAGACCGTCGGCCTCGTCGCTGTTGACGGTAGCCCGCAGACGGTAGAACTGCAGAACGATCGCCAGACCCACGGCGAGCTCAGCCGCCGCCACGGCGATGACGAAGAAGGCGAACATCTGCCCAGTCATCGCGCCGCCGTGCTGGCGGTTGAACGCGACCAGGGCCAGGTTCACGCTGTTGAGCATCAGCTCGATGCTCATCAGCTGGACCAGCACGTTCCTGCGCGTCACGAAGCCGACGGCGCCTATCAAGAAGATCAGCCCCGCGAGCAGGACGTAGTGTTCGACGACGAGGTCCAGGGCCATCACGCCTGCTCCTTCCCGAGGCTGGGGGGCGGGATCATGCCTCCTCCAGGATCTGCCTGCGCCGCTGGCGCCTTCGATAGGGGGCGCTCCGCGTCACGCGGGAGCAGCGGCCCGTGGAACAAGCGCAGCGTCGGGTTCTCGATACGCTCCGCCTTCCGTTGGCTCGGCTGCGTCCGCGCCACCGCCATGGCGCCGATCAGGGCCACGATGAGCAGCGCCGTGACGAGCTCGAAGATCGGCAGCCCTTCGCTGAAGATGAGCCCGCCTACCGCTTCGATGGATCCATGTCCCTCGTCGGCGGGCCCGAACTTCTGGGGGGTCGTCGGCGCCAAGAGCACGAGCATCGTCGCGCCAAGTACCGCCATGAGGCCCCCCGCGAAGATGCGTGACACCTTCGAGCGGGCCTCCGCCGTCGACGTGACCCCCGCGCTCGGGCCGAGCAGCATCACCACGAAGACGAACAGCACGACGACCGCGCCTGCGTAAACGATGAGCTGAATGGCAGCGAGGAACTGCGCTTCCAAGCGCAGGAAGAGCCCCGCGATGCCCACGATGGTGGCGAGCAGCCCCACGGCACCCCGGATCGGGTTACGCGCCAGGACCACCGACAGCGCGCCGACCACGCAGATGACACTGCACACCGCGAAAAAAATCGCCCCGACGCTCATGCCTCTAGTGTCCTCGTCTGGCTCTGGCCGCCGCGAAGGATGTAGTCCTCGAGCTGCTTCCTGTACTTGCGAACGAACGACATCGCGGGCTGAGCTGCGCCGTCACCAAACGCGCAGATGGTGTTGCCCGTGATGTTGGAGGCGATCTCGTGGACCTCGTTCAGCTCCTCGATGCTCCCTCGCCCCTCGATCACCTTGTCCAGGATGCGCTCGATCCAGCCGCAGCCCTCACGGCAGGGCGTGCACTGGCCGCACGACTCGTGCCGGTAGAAGCGCATCAGGTTGTGCAGGGCGAGCACCGGATCCGCCGCGTCGCTCATGACGATGGCGCAGCAGGTACCCAGCATGCCGCCGACCCCGCGCAGGGTGTCCACGCCCATGGGCAGGTCGAGGACGCTCTTCCCGTTGTAGGGGGCGAACCGCGGATCGTTCGGGACATCGACGATCTCGTCCGGGAGGTGGACCGGACAGGAAGAGCCGCCCGGGATGACGCCGAGCAGGGGTCGGTCATCGATGATGCCCCCGCCGAGGTCGTAGATGAGCTCTCGCAAGGTCAGGCCGACGGCGCACTCGTAGATGCCCGGCTTCTTGACGTGCCCGCTGACCCCGAAGAGCCGCACGCCACCGTCGTTCCATTCGTGGAGCGAGCTCAGCTTGCTGAACTCGTCGCCGCCGACCTGGAAGACGCTCGGCACGATCGCGATCGTCTCGACGTTGTTCACGGTCGTGGGGCAGCCGAAGGCGCCCACCTGGGCCGGGAACGGTGGCTTGAGCCGGGGTTCACCGCGCCGGCCTTCGAGGGAGTTCAGGAGAGCCGTCTCCTCCCCGCAGATGTAGGCCCCGGCACCCGTGTGCACGTAGACCTCGACCTCGTAGTTCTTCCCGAAGGGGTTCTTTCCGAGGTAGCCCTTGGCGCGCGCCTCCTCGATCGCGGCCCAGAGGCGCGCCTTGGAGAGGTGGAGCTCGTCGCGCACGTAGATGTACGCGGCGTGGGCCCCGACCCCGTAGCACCCGATGATGCACCCCTCGACGAGCGAGTGGGGGTTGCGCTCCATGATCGTGCGATCCTTGAAGGTCCCCGGCTCGCCCTCGTCGGCGTTGACGACGAGGTAGTGGGGCTTCTTCGACTCCTTGGGCATGAAGCTCCACTTCATGCCGCAGTCGAAGCCTGCACCGCCGCGGCCCCGAATGTGGGCCTTCTTTACCTCGTCGACCACCTGCTCCCGGGCAAGGGTCGAGAGCACCTTGCGTGCGCTCCGGTAGCCGCCAGCTTGCTCGTAAGCAGCCAGGGTGTGGCCGTCGGGCTTGTCGTAGCTGTGGGAGAGATAGTTCGTTCGCTTCAGCATGACAGACGGGCCTCGCCGACCCGGAGGTGCAGGTGCTCGGTCCCTCAGGAGTCCTTCAGGAGGTCATCGAGCACACGGTCGACTTCTTCGATCGTGAGATTCTCGTGGTAGGTCTTGTCGACCTGCATCATGGGCGCCGAGCCGCAGGAGGCGAGACACTCCGAAGTGCGGAGCGTCACCTTCCCATCGGACGTCGTCTCGCCGACGTGCACCCCGAGCCGCTTCTCGCAGTGCCGGAGGATGCCCTCGCTGCCGCGGAGCGCGCACGACAACGTGCGGCACACCCAGACCTGGTGCGTGCCTGGCTTCTCGCGGTTGAAGAGGTGGTAGAACGTCGCGACACCCGTGACGTGGGCCGTGCTCAGCCCCAGTCGCTCAGCGACGAAGGCGATCACCTCGTCGCTCACCCAGTGCTCGTTCGCATCCTGACAAAGATGGAGGACCGGGATGCACGCAGCCATCTTGTTGGGATAGCGCGAGAGGATCCGTTCGAGCTCCTTCTCGTGCTCCGCGCTCAGGGCGAATGCCATGGTGTTCTTCGGGTTGGGGGTTTGCCTCTGGGGGGCCCAGACAGACAACCCGGGGATGAAGGGCTTGGGATGAAAGGGCCCCACGGGGCCGTACGGAAGCTGAGTGGCGCGGCAGTGCCGCTCGGAACGCTGCGGGTCATTCGAACGGCACAAACTCCACTCGGTGACCTCACCCTGTGACGTGTGACCTCACTCCGTGACCTCCACTCGTTGACCTACGAGCGCGCGAACCGCGACCGCACGAGCACCGAGCGATGGCCTCGCTCGCGAGACCTCCCACTCCGGACGGCGAGCCACCCCGGCCGTGGGCGGGCGAACCGTAGTTACCGGTGAGACGGGGTGTCAAGGGCGCCCGGGAGGGCCACGATTTGCCGACAGCGTCGGCATCTCTCGAGGAACGGACCTAGCGCAGTAGCCCGCGCCTGCCCACATCCAACCCAGCCATCCCACTCGAGCCGGCTCCGTCCGTCGCAGCCCCCGAGGCCCCTATCTCGAGGTAGATCTGCCGCGGTGGGAGTGCGCCAATGCGGTTGGAACTTTCGAGATTCGAGCTTGTTCCAACCCGCACCCGCCGTGTAGGCTCGCCGGCGGGCTTCGTGCTCTCCGTCAGAGCCGTCCCGGAGGTAAGAGAATCGGTGTTTTGCCCCAACTGTGGCACCAGCAACGAGGACACGGCGCCGCGCTGCAAGCAGTGCGGTTTCGAGCTCCAGCAGGCGAGGCCAGGAACTCCGAAGTTCAAGGGCACGATGATGCTCGGCCAATCCCCCTTTGCCGCGAAGCCCGCGGGCGCAGAGGCGCCGGCGACCGCTGAACCGGCGGCGAAGAGCGCGACACCTGCTCGCGCCGCGCTGAAGGGCACGATGGTCGGGGTGGCGCCGCCCGCGATGGGGTCTGCTCCTGCAGTGGGGGCTCCTTCGCCACAGCAGGGCGGAGCCGTGGCGAGGCCGGCGATGAAGGGCACCATGATCGGCCTCGCGCCTCCTGGCCTGGGCAGCACCGGTGCGCCGGGCGGTGCCCCCGCAGAGCCTGCCCCCATCGCCGGCGGACAGCAGGCACCAGCTCCGGCGGGGCCCGCGCAGGGTCCTTCCAAGCTCAAGGGCACGATGATTGGAGTCGCGCCACCCAGCCTGGGCGGCTCCGCCAATCCGGGGCCCCTCCCCGGCTCAGGAGGGCAGGGGGCGGCGGACGGCACTGCAGCGACGATGGTGATGCCCTCACATGCTCCCTTGGCGGGGAGCGGGCTCGGTGCCGGCGCTCCCGGTGCTGGCCCCTCGGGCGCAGCGTCTCCTGCCATGGCCCGCACGGAGGTGATCCCCTCCGTCGGGGGCGTGAATCCCCTGAGCGGCACGGTCATCGGCGGCCCCGCGCCCGACTTCACCGGCGTGGGCGCGAGCGCTCAGATCCCGAGCGGCCAGATCCCGAGCGGCCAGATCCCAAGCGGAACGGCGCCCCATGCTCAGGCACCCGCCGCTCCCGGTGCCGGCTCACAGGCGTTTGCGCAGACCACCCTGAGTCAGGCGGTCACGCCTCCGGGAACCGGCGCGGTCGCGGCAGGTCAGTCCCCGACGGGGGAACGCCCCGCGGGTGGGCTCGCCCTTGGGGGCCCGGAGTACACGGCTCCCGCTGGGGCCGCTGCGCCCGGCGCGCTCGCCGTGGCACCGACCGGCGCGCGCGGCCCTCTGGGCAAGGCGCGAAACCCGGTGGCGACCCTGCTCATCGGGATGATGTGCTTCGTTTACGCCCTCGTCGTGTACATCCAGATGCTCGGTGAGCTGAAGCGGTTCCGTCAGAAGAGCGATATCAGCTTGCTGCTGTTCTTCATCCCGATCATCAACATCCTCGAGGTGCTGAAGCTGCCGGAGAAGGTGGCCGACGCCCAGCGCATGGCCGGGGTGCAGGCCCCACAGGTCGCTCACCCCGTGCTCTATCTGTTCTTCGGGCTGTACTTCTTCCCGGCGGATCTGAACGAGGTGTGGGAAGCGGCTCGTCGCAACGCCGGCTGACCGCCCGCGGAGCCCTCCCTCTGCCTCCTCGCGCGCTCCCCTCCACCACCTCTCGGGGAGGCTCTCGGGGAGGCCCTCGGGGAGGCGGGCGCGCCGGGGCCGTCCCCGGACCGACGAGGAGCGGCGCGCGCCGCGTCGCTGGTCACCTCCTCTGGAGCGTCTTCGGAGCGGGGCTTTTCGGGCTGATCCTCGCAGGGGCGCCCATTTGCCCGAGCGCGGGCTGGCTGGGGGTCCCGTGCCCGGGCTGCGGGCTCACCCGGGCCGCCCTCCACCTCGCGCGAGGAGATCTCTCTGGGGCCCTGCGTCTGCATCCCCTCGTCCCCGTCGTCATCCCCGCCATCGCCTGGCTCGCCTGGACGACGGCGCGTTCGTGGCTCGCCGCCGCGGAGCCCCCTCGACCGACCCGCTGGAGCCGAGCGGGGACCGTCGCGGCAGCCTCCCTCGTGTTCGCGTTGCTCCTCGTTTGGGTGCTGCGCTTCCTGGGATTTCTCGGCGGACCAGCGCCCGTCACCACCTACATGGAGTGGTGGTCGGCGGTGTCGTCCGCGGGCGAGGGCTCACCCCGAGGCGCCGAACAGCCCGACTGACCGATGAGGCGCCTACAGCCGCGACCACTCGCGCGGACCACCGCGAAATCAACGATGACGGCAGGTGCAGGCGCCGGCCTTCCAGAGCCGCTCAGCCCCTCACGTGCCCCAAGGACCGAGGCTCCAAGGATCGAGCGGCGGAGGGCACGGTCAACGCAACTAGGACCACCGCTGTCCGGGACCGGCGAAACGCCGCCGAAGAGCTCCGGCGCGCCGGCGGCTCTCGCCGCGCGCACGCCAGCGGTCGACCATCAACGATCGACCGCCGCCATGCCGCCGCTCAGACGTTGAAGCGGAAATGGATCACGTCCCCGTCGCGGACGACGTAGTCCTTCCCCTCGATGGAGAGCTTCCCCGCCTCCCGGCACTTGGCCTCGCTCCCCAGGGCCACGAGATCCTCCCACCAGATGACCTCGGCCTTGATGAACCCTCGCTCGAAATCCGAGTGGATCACCCCGGCTGCCTGAGGGGCCGTGGCGCCGCGCGGCACGGTCCAAGCCCGCGTCTCCTTCTCTCCCGCGGTGAGGTAGGTGATGAGGCCGAGCAGCTCGTACCCCGTCCGGATCACGCGGTTCAGCCCCGGCTCCGCGAGCCCTGCGCTCTGCAGAAACTCGGGGCGATCCTCGGGATCGAGCTCGGCGATCTGCGCCTCGAGGGCGGCGCAGATCGAAACCACGGGCGCGCCTTCTCGCGCCGCGTAGGCCGCGAGCGCCTGGTAGTGGGGGTTGCTCTCCACGTCGCCGAGGTCACCTTCGTCCACGTTGGCCACGTAGAAGACAGGCTTGGCCGTGAGGAGCTGCAGCTCCTGCAGGATCTCCATCTCCTTCTCGTCGACGTCCTTGAACGAGCGGACCGGCTTACCCTGATCGAGGTGCGGCACCAGCCGCTCGCACAGGGTCACCGCCAGCTTCTCCTTCACGTCACCGCCCTTGCTCTGCTTGCGGGCGCGCTCGAGGCGCTTGGAGACGGACTCGAGATCCTTGAGGCACAGCTCCGTCTCGATCGTCTCCACGTCGGAGACGGGATCCACGCGCCCGTCCACGTGCGTCACGTTCTCGTCGGTGAAGCAACGCACCACGTGGGCGATGGCGTCCACCTCGCGGATGTGGGACAGGAACTGGTTCCCGAGCCCCTCCCCCTTTGAGGCGCCCCGCACGAGGCCGGCGATGTCGACGAAGCGAATCGACGTGAGCACGCGGTTCGAGCACTTGCAGACCTCGGCGATGCGGTCGACGCGCTCGTCCGGGACCGGCACGATGCCGACGTTCGGCTCGATGGTGCAGAATGGAAAGTTCTGAGCCTCTGCCTTCGCGCTCGACAGCGCGTTGAACAGGGTGCTCTTACCCACGTTGGGGAGCCCGACGACTCCGCAGGAAAATCCCATGGCGGTCGCCCCTTTAGCCCATCTAGATCACTGGTGCACGTGCCCGACGAAACGCCGGAGCAAGTCCTCGGACTCAGGGGTCTCGCGCCGCGCGGCCAGCAAGAGCTCGGGGTCGAACCCCTCCCGCCGCAGCGTCTCCAGGCGCGAGCTCACGTAGTCCCCGATGACCTCCGCGTCGAACTCCGGGTGAAACTGGACACCCCAGGCGCGGGCTCCGAAGCGGATCGCGGCCTGGGGCTCGCCGGGGGTGGAGCCCAACGCCACGGCCTCCGGGGGGAGCTCGAGGACGGAGTCCAGGTGCGTCGTCGCCACGGGGAAGCTGCGCGGCGCCTCTCCGAGCAACGGATCGTCCACCGCGAGCGAGAAGGTCGCGGTGCCGATCTCTCGCCCCAAGGGGTTGGGACCCGAGCGCCCGCCGAGGGCCACACCCAGGAGCTGGTGACCGAAGCAGATCCCGAAGATCGGCACGCGCTCCTCGACGAGGGCCTGGAGCCGCTCCTGGACGCGGAGCATCCAGGAGCTCTGATCCGCGATGCGGGCCGCCGATCCCGTGAGGATGACCCCCGCCGGAGGAGCAGCCTCCGCGAGGAGCCCCGGGTCCCGCACGTCGATCTCCGCCCATGGTCCCTGCCAGGCGTCACCGACGCCCTCTCGGATCATCCGCGCGAAGCTCCCCCGCTTGCGCTGGACTTCAGGCACGGGCTCTCCGGTCGTCCAGATGGCGAGCGGGGGGCGGGTTGTCTCACGGGTGCTCATGACAGACACTGTAGCGTGCCCCCGTCGCCGGTGAGAGCCGATGTCGGCGTCCCTACCGACACGAAACGTGTCCCGGAGATGACGAGGCCGCCTTCCCCATGAACGAGGAATCGCGCAACTCGCGCCAGCTCACCCTGCCCATCCCGGGCGTGATTCACCTCCCCGCGAGCGGCGTCGGGATCCCCCGCCCCGACCGCGTGTTCGTGAACCGGAACCTCCGCATGTCGTCCATCCGCTGGGTCGGCTTCGACATGGACTACACCCTCGCCATCTACCGGCAGGAGCAGATGGATGCCCTCAGCATCCAGCTCACGGTGGAGCGGCTGATCCGCCGCGGTTATCCCGACTATCTCTCGGAGCTGGCCTTCGATCCCTGCTTCCCCATCCGCGGCCTCCTCATCGACAAGCGCTACGGCAACGTCCTCAAGATGGACCGGCACAAGGTGGTCAACGTCGGCTACCACGGCACGCGCCGGCTCGCCCCTGACGAGATCGCGAACCTGTATCACCTGAAGAAAATCCGCCCCCACACGGCCCGATATCACTGGATCGACACGCTGTTCGCCCTCTGCGAGGTCACCAGCTACGCGGCCATCGTGCAGGCCATGGAGAGCCGCGGCGAGACGGTGCACTACGATCGTCTCTTCGACGACGTGCGCGCCGCCATCGACGAGGCCCACGCCGAGGGCGCCGTCTACCACCACGTCACCAGCGACTTGCCGCGGTTCATCGATCGGGACGAGAACCTGGCGCGGACGCTCCACAAGCTCCGGTCCGCGGGGAAGAAGCTGTTCCTGCTGACGAACTCGCCGTGGTCCTACACCAACGCGATGATGACCTACCTGTTAGGCACCGCGAGCAGGGAGTACCCGACCTGGCAGCACTACTTCGACGTGGCGATCTGCGCGGCAGGCAAGCCGCGCTGGTTCGCTGAAGGGCGACCCCTGATGGAGCGTGACGGAGACGTGCTACGCAACGTCGAGAGCCCGCTGCAGCGGGGCAAGGTGTACGAGGGAGGCAGCCTGCGCGAGTTCGAGCGCCACCTCGGGGTCCCGGGCTCATCCGTCCTCTACGTAGGTGATCACATCTACGGCGACATCCTGCGCTCCAAGAAGGAGAGCGCCTGGCGCACAGGCATGATCATCCAGGAGCTGGACGCCGAGATCGCCGCGCTCGAGTCGACGGCGGAGCTGCGCTCGCGCCGCAGGCACCTCACGGAGACGCGCCACCTGCTCGAGGACGAGCTCCGATTCTTCCAGACACGCTACAAGGACTTGAGCAAGGCGAGCGCCGCCCAGCCCGAGCAGCGGGAGCTCGATCGACGCCGCGCGAAGCAACACGTCGAGCGAGTGCGCGGGGAGCTGCGGGCTTTGGAGGCCGAGTACGTCGAGATCGCCGAGGCCGTCGATCGGGCGTTTCACCCTTACTGGGGCTCCGTCCTCAAAGAGATGAACGGCATGAGCCTGTTTGGACAGCAAGTCGACCTCTACGCCGACATCTACATGCGGCGGGTCTCCTGCATGGGGGGCTACTCCCCAGAGCAGTTCTTCCGCTCTCCCCACGACCTGATGCCCCACGAGCTCTGAGGGGCGACTCCGCTCTGTTCCAGCGTGGGGGCCCGGCGTGGGAGGGCTCGGCGCGCGAGGCCAGCCCCCCGCCCCCACCACGCCAGCTCCCTCCGGCCCTCCGCGTCCTGCGGCTGCCTCGCGTTCCCGGGGGGGAGGTGGCCCCGGCCGGGCTGCACCGGCCAGCCCCGGCTCACCCGGGCTGCACTGGCTCACCCGAGCTGCACCAACGCTGCATTCCGCCCTCCATTCGGAAATTTGCGACAGGACCCCATCTCCTGACGAGGCGACCTGTCGGGAACTGTGCTAGCGATTGCCCGCACTCAGTTCGCGGGTCCGCCCCGACGGGCAGCCAGCGCGGCCCCCTGACAACGACCGCTCCCCCCTCGACGAAGTTTGGAAGGTTCGAAGGATGCACCTCGTTACTTGGCTACAGGATCTGATGACCCGCTTCGGCGCGGGCTGGGTCATGTGGATGCTCATCGGTCTGAGCGTCATCTCCGTCGCGATCATGCTCGAGCGCGGCTGGTTCTACTTCTCTCTGCGGGACGATCTCGCCGGGCTCGCTCAGAAGCTGAGGGACGCGCTGCGCAACGGTGACTTCGAAGCGGCGCGCTCCGCTCTGCAGGCTTCTCCCAGCGCGGAGGCGGCCGTCGTCATCGCGGGGATCGCCGAGGCGGATCGAGGCCCCAAGGCTGCAGAAGAGGCCATGGAGGGGGCGAAGGCCCTGCAGCGCATGAAGCTCGAGCGGCGCCTCGCCTTCCTCGGGACGTTGGGCAACAACGCTCCATTCATCGGGCTGTTCGGCACCGTCATCGGCGTCGTGCAAGCCTTCGAGGGGCTCGCCACCGAAGGCGCCGCGCAGGCCCAGCAGGGCGCGACGTCCGCCCCTGAGGTCGTGATGGCGGCCATCGCCGAGGCCCTCGTCGCGACAGCCGTCGGCCTCGCCGTCGCGATCCCGGCTGTGGTCATGTACAACTACTATCAGCGGCACGCTCGCTCCATCCTGGCGAACACCGAGGCGCTCAGCCGGGTCCTGCTCGCGCACCTGGTTGGCCAAGATCCCGCCCCGGCCGATGCCGCTCGAAGCAAGGACTGAGCCATGGCAGCCAGCTCCCAGAACGACGACGACGGGCTGATCTCCGGGATCAACGTCACGCCCCTCGTGGACGTGGTGCTCGTGTTGCTCATCATCTTCATGGTGACGGCGCGCATCATCCACTCGCAGGGCATGCCGATGGACCTCCCCAAGGCGGCCAGCGGCGAGAACGTGCAGACGGTGTTCAGCGTGGAGCTCAGCGCGGATGGTCAGACGATGGTCGACTCGGAGCAGGTAGCCGACGATGAGGCGATCTCCGGGCTGGCCAAAGCCGCCCGCGCGAAGAACGATGACTTGCGAGCGGTGATCCGGGCCGACACGAAGGTGGAGCACGGTCGCGTCATCCACGTCTTGGATCTGCTCAAGCGCGCTGGGATCGCCAAGATCGCCTTCGCCGTCACGCCCGCCTCCCCTGGAGCGCCTACCAACACGCAAACGGTCGAACAGTGAAACGCGCGGCCCGCGCCCCGCGCCGGGCGCGCCGCCCGCAATCCGCAGTCGAGGGGATCACTCGAGCATCGGCGATGACCGCAACCCAACACTCCAAACCGGAGCGCAACGACGGGAGCCGGCTCCGGAGAGCCCCTCGTCCCGCCTCTGGAGAGCCCCCGGGCGGAGATCGGAGGTCCGTCGTGACTCCGGTGGGTGCACCTCGGCCGGATCCCATGGACCCTGTCCGTCACCTGGGGGACTCCGTGCGCCTCAGCGCAGGGGTGTTGGCGCTGATCGGCTCTTTGGGGACTCACGCTCTGCTCGGCGCAGCGTCGCTCACGTCTCTCGACCACCTCCACCGCTTCACGAGCGGGGTGCAGAGCTACGTCGAGGAGCGCCTCCGGGCGAGCTACGCCATCGACCTCGATCCTGAACCCGAGCCGGCGCCGGCGCCGGAGC
>JAEWOQ010000508.1 GCA_023460875.1 Pseudomonadota bacterium | reverse complement strand
CATATAGCACAGAGGGGGGGTGGGGGTGGGTCGGTGGCGGCCCCTCGACGCATTTTCGGCCCGCCCGCTCGACGGGAGCGGCGGTTACCGGCCGTTGGTCCGATAGCGCACCTCGCAGAGTCTCCCGCAGGGTCTCCCGCGGTGCCCCCTGCGGCGTCTCTCCCTCGTCGAATGGCGCCCAGGGCGCCGTTACTCCGGCTCGTGCACCAAAGGGTTTGCGCTATAACGCCGGGGTCTTGACCTCCCTGGCCGTCCCCGCCGAGCTCGCTCCCCTGCGCCCGAACTCTCCGACCTTGGCGTCGGAGATCAAGGACTACATGGCCCGACACCGGCGCGGGGTCGAGGAGCTGATCGGCGCTGGCGGCGAGGACGCAGGGCAAGTGGCGAGCGCTCAGTGGGGAAAGGTCCTCGACGGCTTGCTGAGCGCGTTGTTCTGCGGGCTCCGCGGCGCCATCGGATCGGAGAAGGTCTGGAAGCAGCTCAGCCTCGCCGCGGTGGGCAGCTACGGTCGCGAGGCGCTCGGGTTCCGGAGCGATCTGGACGTGCGCATCCTCTGCACGTCGAGCTCGGCGGCCGCGGCGCCCGTGGCGGAGGCGCTGCTCTATCCCTTGTGGGACGCGGGGCTGAGCATCGGCCACCAGGTGGTCACCCCGGCGGAGATCATCGCCCTCGCGAAGAAAGATCTCCCCACCGCGACGACCCTGCTCGATTGGCGTTTGTTGGCGGGCAATGAGGCCACGAGCACGAAGATGCTCGAGAAGGCCTTCGACACGGTGTTCTCGAGCAGCAACGTCCATCGCTTCCTCGAGCGGATCGAGGAGCAAGCCGAGGAGCGCCGCGCGCGCTTCGGGAACTCCGTCTACCTGCTGGAGCCCGACGTGAAGAGCGGGCAGGGCGGGCTGCGCGATCTCGACATCGCCCACTGGACGGCCCTGGCGCGCTGGCGTGCGCAGGGGGTGCGAGCGCTGGTGAACCTCGGCGTGCTGCTGCCTCGGGAGTACGAGCAGCTCGACACGGCCGCGCGTTTCCTCTTCCGGGTGCGCAACGTGCTCCACTGGAGCACGACCCGCCGCACGGATCGCCTCAGCTTCGATCGTCAGGAGGAGCTGGCTCGGGTGCTGGGCTACGGCGCGGGCGGCGTCGCCGTGGAGCGCTTCATGAGCGACTACTATCGGCATGCTCGCGTGATCGCGAACTGTCGCGACACGTTGCTCACCCGCGCCGCGCCGCCGCCCCGTCGTCGGCTGCGTGAGCAGTTCCTCGGCAACGGCATCAAGCTGTTCGGCGAGGCCGTCACCTTCGAGGATCCGAACCGGCTCCTGGAGGAGCCGGCGCTCGCCTTGCGGCTCTACACGGAGGCGGTGCGCCGCGAGCTGCCCGTGTTTCGTTTCGCGCGGGACGCGGTGGCGCGGGCCACCACCAGCGACGAGTTTTGTGAGCGTTTGCGGGCCGACGAGGAGTCGGCTCGCTTGTTTCGGAGGCTCGTCCGCGCGGTGCGGCGCACGCGCTTTCGGGACGGCTCGGTGCTCGGGGAGCTCCACGACGTGGGGCTGCTGCTCGCGATGGTGCCGGAGTTCGCGCCCGTGGTGGGGCGCGTGCATCACGACATCTATCACGTCTACACCGTCGACGTGCACTCGATCGCGGCGGTGGACAAGCTACGCGCGCTGTGTCGTGGGGAGCTTGCACAGGAGCACCCCCTGGCGTCCCGCTTGGCCGCGGAGATCGCCAGGCCGCAGGTGCTGTTCATGGCGGCGCTGCTCCACGACGTGGGCAAGGACATCGGCGGGCGCAACCACTCCCAGCGCGGCTTCGAGCTCAGCCGCACGATCCTCGAGCGCCTCCAGGTGCAGGAGCACGACATCGTCGAGGTGCAGCACCTCGTGCTCAAGCACCTGCGCATGTATCACGTGGCCTCGCGCCGAGACATCGACGACCCGAAGACCATCCAGAGCTTCCAGCAGGAGGTGCACGGACCGGAGGGGCTCCGGGAGCTGTACCTGCTCACCCTCGCGGACGTCTCCACCACCAGCCCTGGCGCCTTGACGAGCTGGAAGGCGCGCATGATGGACGAGCTCTACCTGGCCACGGTGGACACCTTCCACGGCTTGCCGCCCCGCACCGAGCAGCGCGCGGAGAACATCCGGCGGGCTGTGCTGGAGCGCTGCCCGGAGCCAGGGGAGCGCGAGTTCCTCGAGCACTTCCTGCAGGCGGTGCCGGAGCGGTACCTCTACGCCAACGAACCGCAGACGGTGGTCGCCCACTCACGCTTCGTACGGCAGGCGCAGACACGGCGCTTCACGGCGCGGGCGATGGGACAGGACGACTGCTACGTCGAGATAGGGGTGGTGGCCGACGATCGCCCCGGCCTGCTCGCGATGGTCACCGCTGCCCTCGCGGCGAACCGGCTGCGCGTGCTCACCGCGCAGCTCTACTCGTGGACGGACGCTCATGGGCGGCAGCGCGTGCTCGATCTCTTCTGGGTCCGCAGCGGCGTCGACGCGGCCGCCGTCCGCGAGGCCTTGCCCCGCGTGGAGCGGGATTTCGAGCGTCTGTTGAGCCAGGAGCTGACGTCCGAGGAGCTGGTCGACTCGCGGCGGCCGTCGGCGTCGCTCTACCAGCGGCCGGCGCCCGGGGTCATCACGGCGGTGAGCTTGGACAACCGGGGCGCCTCCGATCACACGATCCTGGAGGTGACCACGCGGGACAGGCGGGGCCTCTTGTACCGCCTCGCCAACGTCATCCAGAGCGCCGGTCTCACCATCGATCTCGCCAAGATCAATACGGAGGGGCACCAGGTCGCCGACGTGTTCTACGTGCGGGAGGCCAGCGGCGGGAAGATCACGGACGTCGCTCGGATCCAGGAGCTCAAGGGGAGGATCACCGAGACCATCGAGCGCCTCGCCGAGCAGGATGATTCGAAGAGCAGCGCGCCCGGGCGGGCGCGTTGACGTCGCCTGTGAGGAGCGCCGGTGACGTGAGGGATCGAGAACAACGGCCGTCGGTGACGGTCCCATGGGTCGGGCACCCCGACCGCGAGTGGAGAAGACGATGAGCATGTCGAGCAGCAGCGCTGAGAGCAGGAACGGTGAAGGCACGCTTACGAGCGGTGCGGCGGCGGGGGAGGCCATGCGCTCGCCGGAGCGCGCGTTGGGTCGGGGCAGCAGCTCTTGGCCTGGCTGGGCCGCGCTGGCGTGCGGCGCCAGCTTCATGGCGCTGACGGCGTGCGGCGGATCGCAGCCCGAGGCGAAGTCTCCGGACCCCGTGGAGCTGCTCGGGTCGTCGGACGAGGGCGCCGCGACGGCCTCGAGCGACACCGTGCGGAAGGGCATGAACGCTCTGGAGGCCGGCGACTACGAGGCGGCGCGGGACATCCTCGCGCAAGCCCGGGCAGAGCAGCCGAGCGATCCCCAGGCGGCCTTCTATTACGGCGTCGCCCTCGAGGGGGTCGGAGACGTGTCGGGGGCGATGGCCGCGTATCGTGACGCCCTCACCCTCGAGCCGAAGCTCACGGAGGCCAGCCAAAACCTCTCGGCGGCCTTGGTGGACGAAGGGGACGCGCGCGGTGCGCTCGAGGCCGCAGACGCTGGCCTCGAGCATCGCCCCGAAGATCCCGGGTTGCTCGCGAACCGCGCCCTCGCCCTCGAGGCGCTGGGCTCCGACGAGGCGCTCGCCGCCTATGCGAAGGCGCTCACCAAATCGAACGACGCGGGGCTCCGCTACAACTACGCCTCCGCCCTCCAGGCGGCGGAGCGGCGGGACGAGGCGATCGCTCAGCTGAAGCAGATCCCCACCGACGACCCAGAGTTCGCCGCCGCGGTGGCGACGACCTTCTATCAGCTCAAGTCGTTCGCGGACTGCGTGCAGGTCCTGGACAAGGCCATCGCCAAGAACCCGAGCGCCGATCTCCACGTCCGCCGCGGCGCCTGTCGTCAGGGCGCCGAGGACAAGGCAGGTGCTTTGGCGGACTACCAGGCGGCGGTGAAGCTCGACGGCTCCTTCGCCGCGGCGCGCTACTACCTGGGCCGGTTCCTGGCGGGCGAAGGCAAGAAGGCCGAGGCGCGGGCGGCGCTCGAGAAGGCGGTCGAGCTCGGCGCGGGCTCGCCGATCGCGGCGTCGGCGAAGAAGGCCTTGGCCGATCTGAAGTGAGCATCCGCGTCGAGCGGAGGTGAGGGTGTCGGCGCGTTCCCGGTCACGCGGATCGGGAGCTGCGTCGGCGCTGCTCTCTGAGTGAAGTGGCTCAGAGGAGCAGGTCGAGGATGCGATCGAGCTCGTCGAGATCGCCGTAGCGCACGACGATCTCTCCCTTGCCGTCGCGGTCGCGGACCTCGCAGCGGGCGCCGAGCTTGCGCTCGAGGCGCTTCTCGAGGTCGCGCACGCTCGCGGGCTTGGCGCTGCCGCCCTTCGGTTCGCCGCCGGCGGCCTTCTTCTTGGCGCCGCGCACGAGCTCCTCGGTCTGACGCACGCTGAGGCGGCCGCGGACGACCTTCTCCGCGAGGTCGTTCATCTTCGCGGCTTCTGGCACCCCTAGCAGGGCCCGGGCGTGCCCCTCGCTGAGCTCACCTTGCACCAGCTTGGTCCGCACGAGATCGGGGAGGCGCAGCAGGCGCAGGGCGTTCGCGATGGTGGAGCGATCCTTGCCGATCTTCTGGGCGAGCGCCTCCTGGGTGTGACCGTGCTCCTTCATCAGGCGATCGAGGGCCTCGGCGAACTCGACGGCGTCCAGATCTTCCCGCTGGATGTTCTCGATGAGGGCGAGCTCGAAGGCGTCGGCGGAGGACACGTCCCGCACCACGACGAGGACCTCCTTGAGCCCAGCGCGCTGGGACGCGCGCCAACGTCGCTCACCCGCGATGATCTCGAACTTGTCGTCCTTGCGGCGCCGCACCACGAGGGGCTCGAGCAGCCCGTGCTCTCGGATCGAGTGGGCGAGCTCCTCCAGCCGTTCGTCGGCGAAGCGCTGCCGGGGCTGCCCCGATTGGGGCACGATCTTGTCGACGGGGCAGGTGAAGACGTTCCCCGGCCCATAGCTCGCGCCGGCGCTGGTCTGCGGCCGCGGGGGCTGGGCGGCTGGGAGGAGGGCGTCCAACCCCCGGCCGAGTCCCATTCGTTTCTTCGCCTCAGGTCTCTTGCTGGATTCCATCAAGCAGTCCGATCAAGCAATGGCTTCCAGGTCCGGGCGCGGCGTCTCGAGGATCTCGCGGGCGAGGGTCAGGTAGCCTTGGGCTCCCTTGCTCTCGACATCGTAGAGCAGCGCGGGCACGCCGTGAGAAGGCGCCTCGCTCAGCCGGACGTTGCGGGGGATGATCGACTCGAAGACGCGGAAGTGCTTGCGGACCTCGGCGGCCACCTGGTGGGCGAGGCGATTGCGACCATCCCACATGGTGAGCACGATGCCCTCCACTTGGAGCGACGGGTTCAGGGTCGACCGCACCCGCTCCACGGTCGCCATCAAGTAGGTGATGCCCTCGAGGGCGTAGTACTCGGGCTGCAGGGGGATGATGAGGCGATCCGCCGCGCCGAGCACGTTGAGCGTGAGCACGCCCAGGGACGGCGGCGAGTCGATGATGATGAAGTCGAAGCGCTCTGCCTCAGGGCTCTGCAACACCCGGCGTAGGTGTGTCCCGCGGGCATCGTCGAAGAGCTCGTACTCGACCGCCGTGAGATCCTGACTCGCCGGGGCCACCTCGAGGCAGGCGAGCGGCGTCTCGTGGATGACCTCACTCAGCGAGCACTCACCGATCAGCGCGTCGTAGATGGTGCGCTCCGCGGTGCCGGGCGCGATGCCCACACCGCTGGAGGCGTTGGCCTGGGGGTCGAGGTCCACGAGCAGGGTGGGGCGCTCGGCCGCCGCCAGGCTGGCCGCCAAGTTGACGGCTGTGGTCGTCTTGGCGACGCCACCTTTCTGATTCGCTACGGCAAAAATGATCGGGCGGGGCATCGGAAGGGGCCGGAGCCTAGACCGCCTTCCCGTGACCCGGAAAGGGTGGAGGCCAGACTGAGCCCCGCAGCTATCGAAGTGCTGGATCTCTCGGCCGGTTTGTTGGACGGAGTGGGGTTACAGCCTACTGTGTGCGCGCATGTAGGTGTGAGTAGCACCTACCCCTACCGGAACCTTCCTGGCAGCTTCTGCCCCAACGCGAACACATGGCCAACCTCCGCGGATACCGATCTTTCGCCGACTTCCAGCGCGACGCCCTCCGTCCCGGCATGCGTGCCGGTTGGAGCCTCGATGAGCTCGAGCTGCCCGATGAGCATCGGGAGCTCGACTTCGACCTCGACCCCTTCGAGGCCGCCCTGCGCGAGGCCGAGGGCGACTACGAAGACTGAGAACACATTCTTTTTGCTTGGCTTCACCCTCCCTCGACCCCCGCCGGGCTGCCTCCCGGACGGGGGTCCTTTTTTGCCTCCCGACCGCCTTCGTCAGGGGGCGGAGGAAGGCCCCGGCATGTGCTTGACCGAGTCAGGGCCGCGTGCCATTGAGCCATCCCTTTCTGCCCACGGCGGTGGTGGTGAGGGTCCCCGGTCTACGTCGCGTTGGTCGGCCCGGACGGACCGCTCGCCGGCGGGTGACAGAGCGTGCGCTCAACACAGGTTTCGAATTCCCATGCAGGTCAACGTCGAAAAAATCAGCCCGGTCTTGGTGGAGCTCAGCGTCGAGATCGGCGCGGACAGGGTCAAGACGGAAGTGGAGAAGGCTTTCCGTGCGGTCGCCAAGACCGCGCGGGTCAAGGGATTCCGTCCCGGCAAGGCGCCCCGTCAGGTGCTCGATCACGTCTACGGCGCGCGCGTCGCGGCGGACGTGGCTCAGCGGCTGATCGACGAGACGTATCAGCAGGCGGTGCAAGAGCACAAGGTGCAGCCCGTCGCCGATCCTGCGCTAGAGACGCCGCGCCTCGAGCGGGGCAAGGCCTACAACTACAAGGCGCGCGTCGAGGTCCTGCCGGAGATCGAGGACGTGAACTACGAGGGGCTCGAGGCGAAGCGCGCCGCGGTCCAGGTCACGGATGAAGAGGTCGAGAAGGAGCTCGAGGAGCTGCGTCGAGCGAACTCCACCCTCGAGACGCCCACGGAACCGCGCCCGGCCCAGGCGAGTGACGTGGTCACGATCGACTTCGAGGTCGCCGTGGAAGGCGAAGTCGTCCCGGGCGCTGGCGCAAAGGATTTTCAGGTCGAGCTCGGCTCCGGACAGCTCATCGAGGCGATCGATCAGGCGCTGATCGGCAAGAACGTCGGAGACAAGGCGGAGGCCAGCGTCGACATGCCGGCGGGGGCCCCGCACCCGGCGCTCCAGGGGAAGACCTGTGTGTTCCAGATCGAGCTGAAGGGTCTCAAGGAGCGCGTGCTGCCCGCGGCCGACGACGAGTTCGCCAAGGACCTGGGCGACTTCGAGACGCTCGAAGCCCTCAAGGCGGATCTGAAGAGCCAGATCGAGGCGCGCAAGAAGGAAGAGTCGGACAACGCCTTGGCGGAGCTGCTCGTGGCGGAGCTGGTGAAGGCAAACGCCATCGAGGTGCCGCCCACGCTGGTGCAGCGGCAGATGCGCATCACGGAGCAGGAGATCATCCAGCGCGCTCGTTCCCAGGGCGGCCAGGTCGGCGGACTGGGCGACGAGCTGCGCCAGCGCGTCCTCGACGACAGCGAGATGAAGGTGCGGGCGGGGCTCCTGATGGCCGCGATCGCCAAGAAGGAGAACATCCAGATCGGCAACGAGCAGATCGAGGAGGGCCTCACGGAGCTGAGCAAGCAGACCGGGAAGAACGTGGCCAAGCTCCGGGCCGAGTACGCCGAACCGCGGCGCCGGGAGATGCTCGTCGGGATGATCCTCGAGAACAAGGTCCTGGACATCATCGAGGCGAAGGCCAACATTACCGAAGAGTGAGCAGCCTCCCCGGGCACTCCGGCCCAGGGTTCTGGATAGTCGGTCCGAGAAGGAAGAGCGTCGGCCACGCGCCCGACAGAGGAGAATGTTTCGATGGGGAAGCGACCCGAGACCCGTGCTGATGCGATGCGCCTGCTGGAGAGCCGCCGCACGTCACTCGAACTGGAGAGCCAGCAACAGAGCGAGCGCATCACCGCCGGGGTGATCTATCCGCACGTCGTCGAGACGACGCACCGCGGTGAGCGGACCTGGGACATCTTCAGCCGGCTACTGAAGGATCGGATCGTCTTTCTGGGGAGCGCGGTCGACGACGACGTCGCCAACATCATCATCGCTCAGTTCCTGTTCCTCGAGAGCGAAGATCCCGACAAGGACATCCAGCTCTACATCAACTCCCCGGGCGGGGTCGTGACCGCGGGCCTCGCGATCTTCGACACCATGCAGTATGTGCGCTGCCCCGTCAGCACCATCTGCATCGGCCAGGCCGCCAGCATGGGCGCCTTGCTGCTCGGCGCGGGAGAGAAGGGACGTCGCTACGCCCTGCCGCACTCGCGCATCATGATCCATCAGCCCTTGGGTGGGGCTCGCGGGCAGGCGACGGACATCGAGATCCAGGCGCGCGAGATCCGGCACATGAAGGACGTGGTCACGGACATCCTGGTGTCGGCGACCGGCAAGAACCGGGACGACATCATCCGGGACATCGAGCGCGACTTCTACATGGGCCCGGTCCAGGCGAAAGAGTACGGCCTCATCGACGAGATCTTCGAGCACAAGAAGTCTTGATGCTCGCTGGCCGCGTCGGGCTCCTCCGGCCGAAGGGGTCGCTCGAACGACGTTCCCCTTCGGCGGCCCTACGGCGGTCGCCGTTTCCATGCACCCTTTGACGGTCGGCGATCGCCGGCCGATTGGGGGTGAACTCGCCGCTTCCCCGCGCGGTAGGCTGCGGGCGTGTACAGACAGGAGACGACCGGCGCGCCCGGACGTCGAGCCGTACCCGATGGGTCCCTTGACGTCCGGTTCTGCGTGCCCAACCCTGACGAGGGGTCACACTTACCCTGAGAGATCGCTTCAGTCCTGCCTGTGGAGGCCGCTCTCGCCTGACGACGCCGCCTGGCAACGCGGCCCGCGCCTGACAACGCTCGCCCGGCGACGCCGCTCGCTTGGCGACCCGGCTCGCCTGAAGACAGGGAGCTCCTCCGAGAACCGCGCCTGACGCGGGTGAGAATCGACGAGAACCGAGAAGTCGGGCGCAGCGCTTGCGAGGGGGGCATGCGAAATCTAAGATTTCTGAACGTATCCGGAAGAAGCTCCGTTCGCGGGGCCGCAGTGGCGATGAGCCACCAGTAGGTGCACCTTGGATCGACGCCGAGAAGACTCGAATGGGAACCTGAGCTGCTCCTTTTGCGGGAAATCGCAGAAGGAGGTGAAGAAGCTCATCGCCGGCCCCACCGTCTACATCTGCGATGAGTGCATTGCGCTCTGCAACGACATCATCGCCGAGGAGGTGGAGAAGGACGAACCCTCGACCGGTTCGGATCCGCTACCCAAGCCGGCCGAAATAAAGTCGGTCCTGGACGACTACGTCGTGGGCCAAGACCGGGCGAAGAAGGTGCTCTCCGTAGCGGTTCACAACCACTACAAGCGCATCGACTCGAAGGTCAGCGCCGACGACGTCGAGCTCGGCAAGAGCAACATCCTGCTGCTCGGCCCGACCGGATCCGGCAAGACCCTGCTCGCGCAGACCTTGGCGAAGATCCTCAAGGTCCCCTTCGCGATCGCTGACGCGACCACGCTCACCGAGGCGGGCTACGTCGGGGAGGATGTCGAGAACATCATCGTGCAGCTGCTGCAGAACGCCGACCACGACGTGGAGCGGGCGCAGCGCGGCATCGTGTACATCGACGAGATCGACAAGATCAGCCGTAAGAGCGACAACCCTTCGATCACCCGAGACGTCTCCGGGGAGGGCGTGCAGCAGGCCCTGCTCAAGATCATCGAGGGGACGGTCGCCAACGTGCCGCCGAAGGGCGGGCGGAAGCACCCTCAGCAGGACTTCTTGCAGGTCGACACCAGCAACATCCTGTTCATCTGCGGCGGCGCCTTCGTCGGCCTCGACGGCATCATCCAGCGCCGGCTCGGTCAGTCGCGGCTCGGTTTCGGAGCGGACATCAAGGGCAAAAAGGAGATGAAGCTCGGGGAGCTCTTCGCCGACGTACAACCCGAAGATCTCCTCAAGTTCGGGCTGATCCCGGAGTTCATCGGGCGCCTGCCGGTGATCGCGACGCTCCACGAGCTGAACGAGGACGCCCTGATCGACATCCTCACGACCCCTAAGAACAGCTTGATGAAGCAGTTCCAGAAGCTGTTCGAGATGGACGGGGTGAAGCTCAAGTTCACCAAGGGGGCGCTCCGGGCGGTGGCGCGAAAGGCGCTCGAGCGGGAGAGCGGCGCCCGTGGCCTCCGGGCCATCCTGGAGGAGGCGATGCTCGACATCATGTACGAGGTGCCGTCGAAGGAGGGCATCAAGGAGGTGGTGGTCAACGAGGACACCATCGCCAAGAACGAGACGCCGCTCATCGTGTATCACAAGGAAGCGGGCGTCGGCTGACGGCGAGTCCGCCCAGCGACGGATCACTGACCACGGATCACTGAGATGCCCGGTTGCTCCTTCGAGGAGCGGCCGGGCATCGGTCCATCAGGGGAGCGCGCGGTGGGGCGCGCCGTGGGGGAGCTCCACTGAGCTGGCGCGATCGGGCGCAGAGGAACGCCAAAAGCGCGCCTGCGCACGGGCAACACTTCGTGCGAAGAACCGGGAACTGTGCTGGACTGGGGTCCAGTCGCAGAGCTGGTCCGGAACGCCGGGCAGCTTCTGCGGTCCCCCGACTCTCCGCGGTCTCTCGTCTCCCCCAGGGGCCCCCCGCGAGCGATGGCGCCTTCGGGCGGCTGGCAGCTCGAAGGTTGGGTTTCGTCCTGGAGGCGGAGGCCGCGCTCAAGGCCCACGACGCATGTTCTTCAAGAACGACAACAACGATCCGCGCTCTCCCTCCCGCAAGCAGCTCCCGGCCCTCCCGCTGCGTGACATCGTGGTGTTTCCCCACATGGTATCGCAGCTGTTCGTCGGTCGGGAGAAGAGCATCGCCGCCCTGGACGAGGCCATGTCTCGGGACAAGGAGATCTTCTTGGCGGCGCAGAAGAGCGCGCGCACCAACGACCCGACCTCCGACGACATCTACGAGGTAGGGACGGTCGGGACCATCGTGCAGCTGCTCCGGCTGGCGGACGGCACGGTGAAGGTGTTGGTGGAGGGACGCTACCGAGCGAAGGCGCGGCGTTACGCGAGCGCGCGGGAGTACTTCCTCGTGGAGATCGAGCCGCTGCTCGAGGAGGCGGGCGACGACGTCGAGATCGAGGCGCTCATGCGCAGCGTGCAGAGCACCTTCGAGGTCTACGTCAAGCTCAACAAGAAGGTGCAGCCGGAGGTGTTGATGAGCGTGCAGAGCCTCGATGATCCGTCGAAGCTCGCCGACACCATCGCGGCCCACCTGCCGACCATCAAGCTCGTCGACCGGCAGGGGCTGCTCTCCATGGCGGACGCGAAGCAGCGCCTCGAGCGGCTCTACGAGCTGATGCAGGCGGAGATCGAGATCCTGCAGGTAGAGAAGAAGATCCGCTCCCGCGTGAAGAAGCAGATGGAGCGGACTCAGAAGGAGTACTACCTCAACGAGCAGATGCAGGCCATCCAGAAGGAGCTGGGTGGCGGAGAGCGCGACGAGCTCAAGAACGAGCTGCAGGAGATCGAAGACAAGCTCAAGCAGAAGAAGCTGACGGAGGAGGCTCGGAGCAAGGTCCAGAAGGAGATCAAGAAGCTCAAGATGATGCACCCGACGAGCGCAGAGGCGACCGTCGTGCGCAACTACATCGACTGGGTGATCAGCCTCCCCTGGGAGGAGAAGAGCGACGAGCGCTTCGACCTCGAGGAGGCGGAGGGCATCCTGGACGAGGACCACTACGGGCTGAAGAAGTGCAAGGAGCGCATCGTCGAGTACCTGGCGGTGCAGGCGCTCACGAAGCAGCTCAAGGGGCCGATCTTGTGTCTGGTGGGCCCGCCTGGCGTCGGCAAGACGAGCATCGCGCGCAGCATCGCGCGCGCCACGGGGCGCAAGTTCGTGCGTCTGTCGCTGGGCGGCGTCCGAGACGAGGCGGAGATCCGGGGCCACCGGCGCACGTACATCGGCGCGCTGCCCGGCAAGATCGTGCAGAACCTGAAGAAGGTGGGCACGAACAATCCGGTGTTCTTGCTCGACGAGATCGACAAGATGAGCACCGACTTCCGCGGTGACCCGGCCTCGGCGTTGCTCGAGGTGCTCGACCCGGAGCAGAACAAGACCTTCAACGATCACTACCTGGATCTCGACTACGATCTGTCGGACGTGATGTTCATCACGACGGCGAACACCCTCGGAGGCATCCCGCTACCCCTCCAGGACCGCATGGAGATCATCCAGCTCACGAGCTACACCGAGCTCGAGAAGCTGCAGATCGCCAAGCAGTACCTTCTGCCGCGCAACAAGAAGGAGTGCGGCCTCGAGGAGGTCAGCCTGCAGATCACCGAGCCGGCCCTGCGCGCGGTGATCCACCACTACACCAAGGAGGCCGGGGTCCGCTCCCTGGACCGGGAGGTCGCCTCTTTGTGTCGCAAGGTCGCGCTGCGGGTGGTCAAGGAAGGCACGGAGGACGAGATCACCATCGACGCCCCCGACGTGCCGAAATACCTCGGCGTGCCGAAGTACCGACTGGGGCGGCAGGACGAGCCCGCTCAGATCGGGCTCACGCACGGCCTCAGCGTGTCGGACTACGGTGGGGACATCCTCGACTGCGAGGTGAGCGTCGTGCCCGGCAAGGGCAAGCTCGCGATCACGGGCCTGCTCGAGAAGGGGATGGAGGAGAGCGCCCAGGCCGCGATGAGCTACATCCGGTCGCGCTCGAAGGTGCTCGGCCTCGAGGATCAATTCTACCAGACCATCGACGTGCACGTGCACTTCCCCGACTTCGTGCGCAAGGACGGGCCGAGCGCGGGCGTGACGATGGCCACGAGCATCGCCAGCGCGCTCACGCGGATCCCGGTCCGCCACGACGTTGCGATGACGGGCGAGATCACCCTGCGCGGCCGCGTCATGCCCATCGGAGGCCTCAAGGAGAAGCTCCTCGCGGCGCATCGCAACAACATCGGCACGGTGTTGCTCCCCAAGGAGAACCGAAAAGACCTGAAGGAGGTCCCGCGGGGCGTGCTGCGCGCGATGCGGCTCGTGCTCGTGGAGCACATGGACGACGTGCTGCGGGAGGCGCTCGCCCTCGACGCCCCCGAGTCGCTCTTCGGTCCCCGGCCGGACAACGTGCTCGAGTACGTCGACGCCCGGCTGCGCAACCCAGGGCATCCGGACGACGGCGAGGAACCCCCTGGCCACTCGGCGCCAGTGACGCCCGCCGCCCCCGCCGAGCAGCCCGCCGTGTGAGAGGTGGGGGCGATCCCGGCGCTCCTTCGACGTGCCCGGGAAAGTTGTCCGTCCCGCTTTCGTCCTCGCTCGTCCTGGTTGCTGAGCGGACGAAAGCGGGATAGAGAGCGACGGCTCTGGCTGCACCTAGCCCGTCCCCGCCGCGTCATTCCGGTGCTCGGCGGCTCGGCGCTTCGGGGGCACGACGCTCAGGCGGGTAGCTCAGTTGGTAGAGCAGCGGCTTTACAAGCCGCGGGTCGCAGGTTCGAGCCCTGTCCCGCCTACAAGTCCTCTTCGCGGTGAGGGGCCCTAGAGGCCATCGCCCGGCAGCGCCATTGTCAGGCTGGGCCGTCAGGCTGGGCCGGTGGCTGGGCCGGTCGACCAGCGCGACCGGCCGAACTCAGGCCAGGGAGGCCCGGAGCGTCGGGTGCGTCCTTGTTGAAATTTTGCAGCGCAGGTGCGTGCTTGTGGCGCGCGATAGTAGACGTGACGTTCGCGGCGGCCCACATGTGACATTTCGGCTGGATTCGGTAGGAAGTCCTAGCGTTCCACGGGCGGATCGCGTTTAATGGCCAATTGGTAGCTCTATGGCTGGTAAACCTCTCGAAAAGCTATCTCTCGTTCCCATCGCGCCTCAGCGGACCCCTGACGTCGCGGCCGGCTCGCATTCGCGGGTTTCGCCGCGGGGCGCAGCAGCGGCCGCGGAGCACCACGCGGTGCACCAGGCAGGGCGCCTCAACCGCCTCAGCCTGCTCGATGGCTATTGGCGTGCCGTCGACGTCGAGCGCCGGGGCACCGAGCTGCGAGTCCTCATCGAGGAGAGTTCAGCTGTCCTGACCACCCGTGAGCGGCAGGTCGTCCAGCAGCTGATGGCTGGGCAGACGGATCGGGATCTCGCCAAGAGCCTCGGCATCACGCGCCAGTGTGTGTGCGGGCACCTCGGCAATGGCCTCACGAAGCTCGGTCTCGAGTCGCGGTTCCCTGCTCTACAGCTGTGGCGGGTGCTCGCGGAGGTGGAGCTCGGCCGCGGTGGGCGCGCCACCATGGCGGAGGTGGAGTACGGCAACGCCCGTCTGATCAGCTTGCGCTGTGGCATCCCGCCGCGCTCCGAGATCGAGACGCGCCTGTCCGTGGCCGAGACCGACGTGGCTTGGCTGGTGTGCGATGGCTTGAGCAACCGCGAGATCGCGTTCCAGCGGGGCAGCGCCGAGCGCACCGTGGCCAACCAGGTGGCTTCGATCTTCCACAAGCTGGACGTGAGCCGGCGGTTCGAGGTCGCGCAGTTCCTGCTCGGCATGCGCTGAGCAGGGGCGCTCGCCAAGAGGGAAGCGCGGCGCTCGTCGGCGGCGGAGCCAGGAGAAGCGGGTCCTCTGACGAAGAACCGGCGCGTGGCTCTGCGTGGGCCCCAGGGCTTCGATGCGTACTACGGCGCCGCCTTCGGCGAGGAGTGGGCGCGCTTGCGGACGGCTTTGCTCGATCGCCCCGCTCCCGTCGCGCGGCTGAACGGCTTCGCGACAGCGCTCGCCCCGGAGCCGAACGCGGAGGTAGTGGGAGTCCCAGGGTGCCGCCGCTACGACGGGGGCAACCCGGATCGGGATGAGGCGGGGCTGGTTCGGTACTACGTCCTCGACGCGGCGTCTGTGTGGGCGGCGCTCAGCCTCGACGTCGAGGCGGGCGAGCGGGTGCTCGATCTGTGCGCTGCCCCTGGGGGCAAGGCGCTGATCCTGGCCGAGTCTCTGGGCGCCGCGGGAGAGCTCGTCGCCAACGATCGCTCGCCGTCGCGAGCTCAGCGGCTCCGCCGCGTGCTCGAGGATTACCTGCCGCCATCGCTGCGGGCTCGGGTGACCGTCACGCAACGCGACGGCCGACGCTGGGGGGTGAGCCAGCCGGGAGGCTTCGACGCCGTGTTGCTCGACGCGCCCTGCTCGTCGGAGCGCCATGTGGTGGCGGCCCCCGCAGAGCTGGCTAAGTGGTCTGCGGGACGGGTGGCGCGGCTCGTCCAGGATCAGTACGCGCTGCTCACGTCCGCCTTGCTCGCGGTTCGTTCGGGGGGCCGCGTCCTGTACTGCACCTGTGCGCTGGCGCCTGCCGAGAACGACGGGGTGATCGAGCGCCTGCTCGAGCGGGGGCGTCACCGGGCGGAGCCTCTGCCCGTCGCGCTCCCCGTCGGCGCGCCCACCCGGTATGGCTGGCAGATGTTGCCGCACCGGGATGGATGTGGGCCGCTCTATCTCAGCAGGCTGCTGAAGCTCCCGTGAGCGCCCGTCCCACGAACGCCCATCGCGAGCTTTTGTCGTCAGCCGTCGTCGTCAGCCCGCGCCGTGAGCGCGGGGAGCAGCTGGAAAGCCTTGCGGCCCGATTGTCCTGGAAGCGCCTCGCTCCTTGGATCTAGGCTTGCCGCCGCCATGGATCGGCTCGTCACCTCCAGCATCGAGGCACTGCGGCCCTATCAGGGGGGCAAACCCATCGAAGAGTTGTTTCGAGAGCGAGGCGTCGCCGACGCGGTGAAGCTCGCCTCGAACGAGAACCCCCTCGGGCCGAGCCCCCGCGCCGTCGAAGCGGCGGCGCGCGCGCTGGCCGAGGTGCACCGTTATCCGGACGGCTCCGCGTTCCGTCTCCGGGGCGCCATCGCGGAGTTCCACGGCGTGCCGCTGGAGGAGGTGTTGCACGGCAACGGCTCCAACGAGCTCATCGAGCTGCTGATCCGCACGTTCACCACCCCCGAGCACCACATCGTGTTCGGTGAGCCCGCCTTCAGCATGTACCGGGTCGCGGTGATGGCGCACAACGTCGACTTCACGGCGGTGCCCACCCGCGCCGATCTGGTCCACGACCTGGAGGCGATGGTCGCCGCGATTCGGCCCAACACCCGTCTCGTGCTGCTCGACAACCCAAACAACCCCACGGGCACCTATGTGCCCCGCGCGAGCCTCGAGGAGCTCCTGCGCGCGGTGCCCGAGCACGTCATCGTGGTCCTGGACGAGGCGTACTTCGAGTACGCTACCGCCGAGGATTACCCGGACTCCTTGCGCATGCGTCACCTGCGCGAACGCCTCGTCACCCTGCGCACCTTCTCCAAGGCCTATGGGTTGGCGGGCTTGCGCGTGGGCTACGGGATCGGACCCGCTCGGCTGCTCGACTACGTCAACCGCCTGCGCGCCCCCTTCAACGTCGGCGTGCCGAGCCAGGAGGCGGGCATCGCGGCCCTGGCGGACAAGGGGCACCTCGACGCGAGCGTGCGGCTGAACACCGAGCAGCGCCGCTGGCTCACCGAGCGGTTGGAGGAGCGCGGCTTCTCGGTGACCCCGAGCCAGGCGAACTTCTTGCTGGTGGATTTCCGCGTCCCAGGCGGCGAGCTGTACGACCGCTTGCTCACGGAGGGGGTCATCCTGCGACCCATCGGACCGCTGCCGACGAGCTTGCGGGTGACCGTCGGCACCGCGCAGCAGAACGCACGCTTCATCGAGGCGCTCGATCGGGTGACGCGATGAGCGAGCGACGCGCGCTCGGTCGGCGGAGCCTGCTGGGTGGGCTCGGGGCCGCGGCCTTGGGGGTGGCCTGCTCCAGAGGTCAGGAGGTCATCGTGGAGACGGCGGCGGGCCTCCGAGTGGACGACGCGCGCATCGACGAGGACCCGTGGGCGCTGCTGCCGAGCGGGGCCGTCTCCTGGTGGAGCCTCGGCGCGCGGGAGCTCTTCGCGGCGAGGTTCGGGCCTCAGGTGGTCGCGCTCCTGCAGCGGACACTGCCCGTGCCCACGGGCTCAGGGTACGAGCCCAGCAGGGACGTCGACGCGGTCGCCCTGGGCCTCTACACGTTCAGCGGCGTGGATGTGGCGGGCATCGCCACGGGCCGCTTCGACGCTCACGGCTTCGAGCAGGCGGCGGCCCGAGGGGCGCCGACGGTGACCGGACGCCCGGTGACGCGGACCACCTACGCGGGGCGCTCCTTGTTCCTCAGCGACGGGGTGGGCCTCACCGTGCTCACCTCACGCACGATGGCCTTCGGCAACGAGGTGGGCATCCGGCGCGTCCTCGATCGCATCGAAGAGGGGAGGGTGGCCCGCGCGACCCCGGCGTGGTTCGAAGACCTGTTGAGCGCCGGCGCGCCCTTGGCGTGGGGGGTCGATCTCGGCGCTCACCCGCTGCCGGACGCGGCGCGGCGCCAGGTGCAGTTCCTCGATGGGCTGCGGGCGGCGAGGTTGCTCGGCAATTTTCAGGAACCGGGCGTCAACCTGGCGGGCACCCTGACCTACGACGCGGAGGAGGCGGCGCAGCGGGGCGCCACCACACTGCGCGCCAGCGCCGAGGCGCTGCGCAGCTACGAGTGGCTCATGGCGCTGATCGGGATCATGCAACCCGTGCGCCGCCTCGACGCTGAGGTCCAGGGCAGCGAGGCGCAGGTCGTGGCCGAGGTGGATGGCACGGCGGTGGGGAGCCTCCTCGGGAACGCCGAGCGGCTCATCGCCATGATCGCGGGTTGAGCTATGACCAGTCAGCTGATCGTTCATCCGGCGGAGGCGCCTCTGCGGGGCAGTGTACCCGTCCCCGCGGATCCCATCGTAGCCATGATCGCCCTCGGCGTGGGGGCGTGCGCCGAGGGCACGTCGCGGCTGGCGCTGCTTCGCGTCCCCGAGCCCGTGGCCGCCCTGGCGGACGCCCTGCGTCAGCTCGGCGTCGCCTGTGATCCCGCAGAGGGCGGGCTCGTGGTGCAGGGGCGTGGTCTGTTCGGGCTCAGCGGGCCGGATCGTGTCTTGGACGCGCGGGGAGCGCCCCTCGCTGCCTCGGTGCTCGCTGGGCTGCTGGCATCGCGGCCCTTCGAGAGCGTGCTGTGGGCGGACGATGTCTGGGTCGAAGAGGTGGTCCCCCTCCTCATGCGCGCTCACGCAGTGGAGGTGGAGGACGCTCCCGGGGGCGGGAGCGCCGTTCGTTTCGCCCCCTCGTCGCAGCGTGCTCCGGGGGTGCAGCTGCGGCTCGCGGGGGTGCGGTGTTGGGCGAAGGTAGCGCTGCTCCTGGCGGGGCTGCGCGCGTCTCGGTCGACCTTCCTCGAGGAAGGGCTCGTGTCGCCGGATCACTGTGAGCGTTTGCTCCAGCACGTGCGGCTCCCCGTCGAGACATCTGGTGTGGCGCTGACCCTACATCCTCCCCGCGACGCGGACGCCATCCAGGCCTTCGAGCTCCCGGAGGTGGGAGACCTCTCCGCGGGCGCGTACCTGGCCGCTGCGGCGGCGATCGTCCCGGGCAGCCACGTCACCCTGCGGGGCGTCGGCTTGAATCCGAGCCGCACTGCGCACTTCGAGGCCCTACGGAGCCTGGGAGTACAGGCTGGCATCACCCCGCGCGGCGACGCCCTGGCCGAGCCCATGGGTGAGCTCACGGTCTTCGGGCAGGGGGTGCGAGGCGGCGCCGTGGCGGGCGAGGTGGGCGCGCGTCTCGGGGACGACTTCGTGTCCCTCGCGCTCCTCGGGGCCGCCGCCACCGATCCTCTGGAGTTGGGGGATCTCCTCCCGGGGAGCACCGTGTTCGGCCGCGGTGAACGGGACGTGGCGCGGGTCGTGGGCCTGCTCCGCACGTTCGGCCTCGATGCGCAGCCGCTGAGCGCGGAGAGCGGAGGGAGCGCGACGGGGCTCGCGCTGCGGGACCCTGTGCGGGGCCCGCTGCGCGCCACGTCCTTCACCACCGGGGGCGACCCGCGGCTCGCGCTGGCCGCGACGGTGCTGGCGCTGCGGGCGGATGGACCGAGCACCGTGGATGACGTCGACTGCGTGAGGCAATTCTTCCCCCGCTGGGTCGGGACGTTGCGGGCCTTGGGTGCCCGCGTGGAGGTGCGAGCATGAAGAGCGGGCGTGTGCGCCCGGTCGTGGCCATCGATGGGCCCGCCGGAGCTGGCAAGAGCACCGTGACCCGACGCGTCGCCGAGGCCTTGGGTTACAC
>JAEWOQ010000507.1 GCA_023460875.1 Pseudomonadota bacterium | reverse complement strand
CGATAGACCGTCGCCATACCGCCGTGCCCGATCTCCTCGCAGAGCTCGTACTTCTCGAAGGCGCGCTGGAGAGATGCGAGGGCACTCATGATCGAAGACGACTCGACCCAGCAGGATACCCCGACGTCCAGCCCTTGGGCAGCCTCTCCTCTGGACCTCGACGCCGGGACGAGGAACGCCCGCCGCGTCTCCGGTGACCTGCGTGAACCGCGAACCACATGACCCTACAGCCGAAGCCGGATGCCTGAGCGCGAGGAGGACGCCCGGCGACGGTCACCCTATCCCAACGCACTCGGAAGTCGACTGACGAGGGTCGGGCCCCCGAAGCCGGGAGACCACCCCTGGTCGCCGAGGCAAAAACCACCCCCAGGCCGACCAACCGACCGACCGACCCCGCCCCAGGAAACCTCAGCGGGGCGCCCTCACGAAGCCGCAGAGCGCCGGCCGCCCCTGCGGGACGCCGGGCGCCGTCCCACGGACGGGGGCTCTCCGCGGACACTCGGAGGAACCTCGGAGCTACGCCGCCCGCGGCTCGGGGGCGTCACCGTGCGCGTGTAGTAGACGCCCCCTTCGACGACGATCTCCACACCCAGGCCCCGGCAGCGCCGCGCGAGTTTGTCGAGGTCGACGCCCGAGGCGACGAGCAGCCCTGCCGGCGGAGAGGGATCGACGAAGAGATCCGCCGTTTGCCGACGAGTGCCGAGCATCTGGCGGATCTCCGGATCTTCCACCCAGAGGAAGCCGGCCGCCTCCACGAACTCGCCTCGGCCGAGCACGGCGCTCGCCTGCGCCAGCTGCCGGGCGATGGGATCGGGGACCTGGACGACGGCCTCGAGGCACTCGCGGATGGCATCCGGCTCGAGCCCCGTGCCGATGGCTGCCGAGAGGGTCCGAGGGGACAGGACGATGTCGAAGGCCCCGTCGATGCTCCCCACCTCCATGAAGGTGGAGAGCGCCAGCACGTGGGCGACCACGGCCGCCGAACCCACTCGGAGCAGCTGATTGTCGAGGAACTGGCTCGAGTCGAACTCCGCGCTGGTGGGCATCTCGCTCAGCCAGCTCCGCCCCCGCGGGGTGATCCGCAGCATGGGCCCCTCGGCCATGGCCTGCTCGTCGGGGACCGCCAGATCCACGACCCCGAGCACGTGCAAGGTCTCGGTGGCCATGCGCTTGGCGATCTGGAGAGGGTGTCGGACCTCCAGCCCCGCGCGTTGGGCCCAGCGCTCGATCAGACGGGCCACGCCCGGCGTGCGGGTGTCCGCCTCCAGGTACTCCGCGACCGCGCCCCAGGGAGCCCAGCGGCCGTCGCCGAGCTCCTGGAGGGCCTCGAGCACGATGGCGCGCACGACCCCGACGGCCCCCGCCTCACGAGCTTCGCCGCTTGCTCGCATGAGCTCCCCGTCCTCCCGGGACTCGTCCCAGGCGCCGCCGCGGCGCCAGGCCTCGAACAGCACGCGGCCGAGCTCGCAGACGCGGTAGGCTCCGGGCGGGCTGGTCGCGCTGAGGCTGGACGGATCCCAGAGCCCCACGACCCGGCTCAAGGAAGCCACCAGGGCCACGTCCTCCGCGGATCGCCCGAGGCGAGTGGACAGCTTGGAGAGGAGAGACTTCGGCGTACCGACGCCGTCCCGCACGTCCGCTCCCGACTCTCGCACGGCGAAGGCCATGGCGAGCGCGAGGGGCACCGGATCCTGGGCGAAGCGCGCGCGCCGGGGGACGTAGTCCTCCCGCTCGATGCGCTCGCGGATCCGCTTGCGCTGCTGCTCCCGGTCCTTGCGGCGCTCCGCGCCCACCAGCCGAGCGATCTCCGTGGGGATCACGTGGCGGTTGGGATGAACGGGGATCAAGAAGCCGCGGCGCTCCAGGGCAAAGCCGACGCCGCGTCGAGAGGGGGTCGCGCCCGTGGCGCCGCGCAGGCGCATGGGCTCCCGCTCGAGCTCGAGGAGCTCCTCGGTCTCCACTTCTCCCCCGACCTCCTCGATGGCGTGCAGGAGCTTGCGTTCCAAGGGCGCGAGCTGCTCGAGCTCCACCGAGAGTCGGGCGGAGTCGCTGAGCACCTCCCTGGCGGGCTCGAGGGCGAGGGCCAAGGGCGGGGTCGCCGTGCGCCCCAGGTAGTGGCCCGCGATGGCGGCGGCCACGTCGGGGTGCACCTGCGCGAGCAACGCCCGCACGCCCCGGGGATCCTCGCCGGGCCAGGCGCGTAGCTGGAGCATGAAGGCGATGGGGAGGATCAACTCCACGCCGTGCTCGCTCGTCTGGCTGAACACGATGCCGCGCTGCACCAGGGGTTCAACAGCCGGGGGCATGGCGTCGACCAATAAGACGCCCTTCTCCTCGGCGATCCGATGGAGAAGCTCGAAGGTGGGGCGCGGCAGCAAGGACGGATCCCGCACCTCGGGCAGCACCAGCAACGTCCTGGCGAGCTGGGACGGCACGTCGATGCGCTTGGCGGGGTCGATTTTCGCGTAGACACGCTGGATCAGCGTCTTCAGCTCCTTATCGGAGAGTCCACGCAGCACGTCCACCAGGCGGCGAGGCTGAGGCAGGGGGGGCGTACTGATCGGCAGGTCGTCGGTAGCCATAGATGAATCGGAAGGGTGAATCTCCTGCCCGTCGCGTAGATACGCGGACGGGAACTCTCCGGGTCTCACCACGAAAGCGCGAAATCCCCGGAGTGTCTAGGAGGCCACCTAAGTGGTCGACTTCGCGAACTCGCTCCAGACGTGGCGCGTAACCTTTCATTCTTGCACGACTGGGTTGCCCGCGCCCACGACGGCATGCGAGCCAGAGTTCCGGGAAGCGGTTTGCGCTCGGCCGCACGGCCGTCTCCCCCACGCTGGCGTCGCCCTTCCAGGTTGCCACGCCATGCCGTTCTACGCCGCACGCGATCGCTCCCTGTTGCTGTCCCTGCCGTTCGAACGCTGCCGTTCCACACCGCACGCGATCGCTCCCTGCTGCTGCTGCTCTTGCATTTTCTGCGCGCTCGTTCTGGCGGCGAGGTCGGCGGGCGGCCCGCCGCTCTCTCTCGGCCTCGACGGTCCCCCGCCGCGACGTCGACTCGAGCGGTCCGCCGCCCAGCGGGCCGTCTCGGGAAGGAGTCGCGCCACCTCCAAGAGCTCCATGTTATGAGGGCGCCCCATGATCCTGCGTGACCCGGTGCACGGCTTGGTCTCCTTCGAGACGGACGAACAACGCATCGTCGTCGAGCTCCTCTCCGCCCGCGAGGTGCAACGCCTCCGTCGCATCCGCCAACTCGGCTTGGCCTCCCTGGCCTACCCGGGCGCGGATCACACGCGCTTCGCCCACGCGGTCGGCGCCACCCACGTCATGGTCCGCTTCATCGAGCGGCTGCGGGCCATTCACGGAGAGCTACCGTTCTGGCAGCGCTTGACCACGGAGCGCGCGCGGGACGGCCTGGCCGCCGCGCTCCTGCACGATCTCGGACACGGCCCCTACTCTCACCTCTTCGAAGAGGCTCTCCCCAATAGCCCACGCCACGAGACGTGGACTGAGCGCATCGTGCTGGATCCGGGCACGGACGTTCACCGCATCCTCCACGGCTTCGATCCCACGCTGCCGGGCCGCGTCGCAGCCCTCGTGCACGGTCGCCACGAGCTCCCCTATCTGGCCAGGGCGGTGAGCGGCACCTTCGACGTGGATCGGTGTGATTACCTGCTCCGCGACGCTCATTTCACCGGGGTGAGTTACGGTCGCTTCGACCTCGATTGGCTGCTTCGATCCCTGCGGCTCGGCTCTCCGAAGGGCTCTCCGAAGGGCTCTCCGAAGGGGGGCAGCGCCTCCGGCGGGGAGCTCGCGCCGAGCCTCGCCATCGACGGGGCCAAGGGGCTGCCGGCCATCGAGTCCTTCGTGCTCGCGCGGCTCTTCATGTTCCAGCAGGTCTACTTTCACAAGGCGAGCCGCGCGAGCGAGAGGCTCGTCGGCAAGATCCTCGAGCGCGTCTCCGCGCTGCTCCGGGACGGCACCGCGGTCCCCGCGGTTCCCCCCGCGCTCGTGCTGCAGGCCCTCGGCGAGGAGGTCCCCCTCGGCGAGTACCTCGACCTCGACGACGCGGTGATGTCGAGCGCCCTGAGCACCTGGCGCAGCGCGCGGGATCCCATCCTGTCCGACCTCGCGCAGCGCCTGCACTCGCGCCGCCTGTTCAAGGGCTTCGAGCTCTATGGCGAGCACGCGAGCCCAGAGGGCCGGGCGCGCTGCCTCGCGGTGGCCCGAGACATCGCCCGAAACGCCGGCTTCGAGCCGGACGTCTACGTCGGCATCGACGCCCCCGCGCTCGTGGCGTTCGACGACGAGCACGATCCCCTGACCGTCATTTTCCCCGACGGGACCGAGCGGAAGCCGGGTGATGTGTCCTTCCTGCTCGGGCGGCTGCGCGGGCAGACCCTGCTGCGCCCTCGCCTCCTCTTCCCCGAGGAGCTCCGGGAGGCCATCGTAGCCGCCGTGACCGCGGACACGGCAGCCTCGAGCGGCGCGAGAGGGTCGGAGTGAGCGCCAGAGGACCGCTCCCGTTTGGGTGCGCCCGGACATCGACGGGGGTCAGCGTGTGGCCTGGTGGCGGTCGGATCGCGCAGAAGGCGCATCGGTTCGCCTCCGCTGCCCTGCTCGGCGCCTCCCTCTTCGCGGCCTCGCCCTCGAGCTCTGCCGATGCCTCCACCCGCGGCTCTGCTGGCGACCCTGCCCGCGGCTCTGCTGGCGACCCTGTCATTGCCGAGGACCCCTTCGGGGGACGCCCGCGGCCCGCGGCGCCCGCGCCTCAGGGCGCCGAGCACGCCGACCCCTTCGATCAGGCGACCGTCGACGGCGTCTACGGCCGGTTCGACGGAGACCTCTCCCTCGCGGTCGGCTTGGGCGGAGAGCTCGGCTTCGATCCGGCGAGCCCGCGCCTCCTGGGGACCCTCACCCTCCGCTACTACTCGGTGTTGGGGGTCTATGCCGGCTATCGAGAGAGCCTCCGCGACGCAGATCCGCAAGCGCGAGGCCTCTCCGTGGGGGTCCTGCTCGAGCCGCTATTTCTGCTGCGCTGGACCCGGGCGGCCACCACCAACTCGCCTTTTTGGGATCTCACCCTCGACTCCCTCGGCTTGTCCCTCGGGGTGCACGTCGACCAACCCGCGGGCGGCAGCTTCGCCTCCTCGGGAGGCTTCGAGCTGGGCCTCGGGGCGGGGGTCCCGCTGCTGGCCTGGGCAGAAGGCCCCTGGCTGCGGACCCAAGGGCAGCTCCGCTGGATCGAAGACGGCGCCGTCGACCCGGTGCTGTGGGTGACCCTGGAGTGGCGTACGTTCTTCGAGAGCGGGCTATCGGACATCCACGGTCGGCGGCGCTGAGGGCGACGGCCGCAGCGGAGACTCTGCGCGCGCGCGCGCCACAGCCGCGAGGATCCCCGCGCGCTCTCGGCTCAAGAACTCACGCACGGCCCCGTCGAGCTGGGGGTGGACGATCCGGTGCGCGCTGTGGGTGACGGTGGCCTCGAAGCCCCGCGAGAGCTTGTGCTCTCCCCCAGCGCCCGGCTCGAAGCGCCGCAAACCTCGGGCGACGCACTCCCGGATGCCCGCGTAGAAGCAGACGTTGAAGTGCATGAACGGCCGCTCTTCGATCGCCCCCCAGTAGCGCCCGTAGAGCGCGTCGTTGCCCAGGAGGTTGAAGGCCCCTCCGAGCCGCCGCCCCGAGGCTCGGTCCAGCGCCGTCACCAGGTGCAGGCGGTCGGGCATGGTCCGACCGACGATCATGAAGAACTCACGGTTCAGGTAGCGGCGCCCCCAGACGTGCTTGTCGACCGTCGACAAGTAGAAGCGGTACGCGGCGTCGAGCAGCTCCTCGTCGAGGTCCGCGCCGGTGTGGACCTCGAGACGGATCCCCTGGTCAGCGAGCTGTCGTTCCTCGCGGCGCAGCGCCGCGCGACGCTTGGCGGAGAAGCGCGCGAGGAAGTCGTCGTAGCTCGCGTACCCTGCGTTCTCCCAGTGGAACTGGACCCCGAAGCGGCGCGCCCAGCCGAGCTCGCCCCAGATCTCGGCGTCCTCGCTCGGCGAGAAAAGAGCGTGCGCCGACGACAGCTGGACCTGGCCCAACAAGCGCTCGATGCCGTCGCTCAGCGCGGCGTGCACCTGCGCCACGTCCGCGTCCGCGTGCACGAGCACCTTCGGCCCCGTCGCTGGCGTGAACGGGCAGGCCAGCACCAGCTTGGGGTAATACTCGATGCCCAGGCGCTGCTCGGCGAACTGCGCCCAGGCGTGATCGAACACGAACTCTCCGTCGCTATGCCACTTCACGTAGGCGGGGGCGACCGCGACGAGGCGACGGCGCCCTGCCCGCGCGGGCAGGGCCTCGGCAGAACGCGGCTCCGCGATAGGCGGTTCCTCGATAGGCGGCTCCTCGATAGGCGGCTCCTCGATAGGCGGCTCCTCGATAGAGTGCAGGGCGAGAAACAGCGGCAGCCAGCCCTTATCGGGCGTCACGCACCCCGCCTGCTCCAGGGCGTCGAGCCACTCGAAGTGCAGGAAGGGCGGCGTGGTGTCGGACACGAGGCCGCGATAGGCCTCTTCACCGATTTCACGCACCGACCCATGGGTCACGAGCTCGTACGAGACGGCAGATCCGGCCATCGGCGCTCACTTTGACGCGACCGAATCGGCGAGCAAGAGGTCCTCCTCGCCCTCCCAGCGCGCCACCAGGATCGCCGCGCAGGCGTCGCTGAAGACGTTCACCGCCGTGCGGCACATGTCAAGCACGCGATCCACGGCCAGGATGAGCCCGATCCCCTCGATCGGCAGGCCAATCGTCGTCAGGATCAAGGTGATCGCCACCAGGCTCGCCGCGGGGATGCCTGCGACGCCGATGGAGGTCAGCAGCGCCACCGTCACGATGAGCAGCTGCTGAGCGACGCTGAGTTCGACCCCGTAGGCCTGAGCGATGAAGACGGCGGCGACGCACTCGTAGAGCGCGGTGCCGTCCATGTTCACCGTCGCCCCCAAGGGCAGCGTGAAACTGCTCACGCGGCGCGAGACGCCGGCCGCCTGCACGCGCTCGAGGGTGAGCGGGAGGGTGCCGGACGAGGACGCCGTCGAGAACGCCATGAGCAAGGCCGGGGCCATCACCCGGAAGAACGCGAGCGGGCTCACGCGCCCCATCACGCGCAGGACCGCTGGCAGCACCAGCAGCGCGTGGCAGGCGAGGGCCACCAGCACACAGGCGGCGAACGTGAGCAGGGGCATGAGCGCCCCGACCCCCGTCGTGATGGCTACCTTCCCGACGAGGGCAAGGACCCCGAGCGGGGCGAAGGCGAGCACCAGATCCGTGATGCGGATCATCACCTCGTAGACCCCTTGCCAGAAATCCGTGAGGACCCGCCGGGGGCCATCGGAGATCCGGGTCATGGTGAAGCCGAACAGGAGCGAGAAGGTGATCACCCCGAGCATCTGATCCTCCACGGCGTCGAGGAGCACGTTGGCGGGGATCATGCGGAGGAACACGTCCACCACGTCTCCCGCGTCACGGGCACCTACCTGGGCGGCGACGTCCGCCGTGTCCGCTGAGAGGCCGATCAGATCCTTCGCGGGAGCTCCGTCCACCACCCCCGGACGCATCACCCGCACCCAGAACAACCCGATCAAGATCGCCACCAACGAGCTGATCACGTAGTAACCCGCGGTGCGCGCGCCCATGCGCCCCAGATCCCGGGTGTCACCGATCGAGGAGAGCCCCGTGATGATGGACGAGGCGATCAGCGGGATGACGAGCATGCGCAGCGCGCGCAGGAACAGGTCGCCAACGAAGGTCAGCATCGCCAGCACCTGGACACCCAGCACCTGGCTGTCCGCGTCCAGGAGCCACCCGAGGAGCAGCGCCACCGCCAGCGCCACGACGATCTGCCAATGTAGGGGCATCCCCCGCAAAAGGAGCGCGGCCAGGACGCGCCTGTGCAGAGGATGGGTTCGGTGCTCGTTCGCGTCAGCCATCCGCAGGCCATAGTAGGCAGGAGAGCCGCGCGGGCGCACCCACTCGACGGGCTTGTGGTCGCCGGAGAGCTCTGAAACGCTCTCCCGCTCGATGGCGATGAGTCTCTGGACGTCTGCCGGTGCGTCGCTCTTGGGCGCCCTCTTGCTCTACGTCGGCGCCGAGGGGCTCGTCCGGGGCGCCGCGGGGTTGGCGCTCCGCCTCGGAGTGCGCCCCCTGCTCATCGGGCTCACCGTCGTGGCCTACGCGACGTCCACGCCTGAGCTGGTCGTGAGCACGGCGGCCGCGTGGCGAGGGAGCTCCGACATCGCCCTAGGGAACGTCGTCGGCTCCAACATCGCCAACATCGGGTTCATCCTGGGGCTGACCGCGCTCATCGCGCCGCCGAGGAGCGACGGCAGCATGGCGAGGCGTGAGCTCTGGGTGCTCGCCCTCGGCACGGCGCTGCTGCCGCTGATCCTCCTCGATGGCACGGTCGGGCGCGCGGAAGGCGCCGCCCTCGTGCTCGGCGCCGTCGCCTTCACCTGGCTCACGGTGCGCTGGTCACGGCGAACCCCAGCAGGTCATGACCCGATGAGCGACGCTCTCGCAGAGGCGGCGCGGGGCCGTCCCTCTGCGCGTCTGGTGGGGCTCAGCGTCGGCGGGCTGCTCCTGCTCATCGGCGGCGGTGAGCTCTTCGTCCGGGGAGCGGTGAACCTGGCGGCGGCCTTCGGGGTGAGTGAGCGGCTCGTCGGGCTGACGGTGGTCGCTGTCGGCACCTCCCTCCCGGAGCTCGCCGCCTCCGTGGTGGCCGCCGTTCGCGGGCACTCGGAGCTGGCGATCGGCAACGTGATCGGATCGAGCATCTTCAACGGGCTGCTGATCCTCGGCGTCGCGGCCCTCGTGCAGCCAGTGGCCGGGGATCTCACCGTGATGCGAGTCGACCTCCTCGCCCTCGCGTGGATGACGGTCCTGGCCATGGTCATGCTGCGCAAGCCGCGGGTGGTGACCCGCGCCGAGGGTGTCCTCCTCCTGGCGTCTTACGCCGCGTTCCTCCTCGTGCTCGGCCTCACGTCCCACTGAGGGCGGAAGGAGCACGCCGCTCGGCCTGGTCTCGCCCTGGTCTCGCCCCGGCTCACGCCTTCGCCCAGCGGCGCCTCGGACCGTTCTCGGAAGGCGGGCGCGACCACCGACCCCAGCGAGCGAAATGGGCCATCCGCCATCGATGCCGTGGATCTGGGGCGCGATCGACTAAACTGGGCCGCCATGCAGGGCACGCTCCTCAAGTGCTGTCACGTCGCCGTCGCGCTCGCCTTGGTCGGCTGCAGCTCCAGCAACTCCGGCAGCTCCACTGGTCAGCCGCAGTACGGTCACCCACAGCACGGGCAACCGCAGTACGGTCACCCACAGCACGGGCAACCCCCGTATGGGCAGCCCCACTACGGACCGCAAGCGCCCCCGGGCTATCCCGCCCAGCAACCGCATGGCCAGCCAGCCCCCGGCGCGCCCCCTGCCCAGCCCGGACAGCAGTGGCCCCAGCCGCCGCCGTACGCCCAGGCCCCGGC
>JAEWOQ010000506.1 GCA_023460875.1 Pseudomonadota bacterium | reverse complement strand
ACGCAAAACATAAGGCTCACCAACAACGAAGTGCCCATCCTCATCTTAAGCGCCAAAAGCACTTCGGCCGATAAAGTGTTGGGGCTGAAACGCGGTGCCGACGATTACCTCACGAAGCCCTTCGATCTCGGCGAGTTCCTCGCTCGGGTCCGGGCCTTGGCGCGCCGCGGGAAGGGCGTCGATGGGATGGTGCGCGTCGGGCCGCTGGTGGTCGATCGCCGGGAGCGTCGGGTGCTCCTCGACGGGAAGAGCCTGTCGGTGACGCCCCGTGAGTTCGCGCTCATCGCCTACCTCGCCGGGGAAGCCGGGCGCGTGGTGTCGCGGACGGAGCTGCTCTCCAAGGTGTGGGAGGTGAGCTACGACACGAAATCGAACGTGGTCGAGGTGCACGTCAGGAACCTTCGCGAGAAGCTCGGCGACCACGGCTCGATGATCGTGACCGTGAGAGGTATCGGATACCGCCTCGAGGCGCCATGAAGCTCGCGACCCGGGTCACCCTCGCCGTCACGACCATCACGGCCGTGACCTTGGCCACGTCCTTCTTTGCCGTGTCCCTGAGCGTCTACCGATCCGAGCGGCGCGAGCTGGATCGGATCCTGCTGATCCGCGGCCAGTCGATCGTCCAACGCGCGAGCACCGGGGGCCTGAACTCCATCGAGGAGCCGCTCGAAGTGACGCCGGAGCCGGCGGAGCCGACGCCCCGCTTCGTCGCGCTCTACGCGGCGGACGGGAGCGTGCTGGAGTTCTCCGGGTTCCACCCAGCGCCCCCCTCCCTGGACGACTGGCCGGACGCTCGCGCGCCCTCCTCGGAGGAGACGTTCGTCGATTTCTCGCTGGGGCAGGGGGACATGCGGGCCGTGCTGCTGCCCGTGGGCTCCGACGGGCGGCTCGTGCTCTACGCCATTTCCCGGGCCACCATCGATTCGGAGTGGCGCTTCTTGAACCGCGCGGCGAGCGTGGTCTTCCTGGCCGCCACCCTGCTCGCCAGCGTCGTGGCCAGCTGGATCGCCAAGCGGATGTCCCGGGACGTCCAGTCCGTCGCCTCCGTGGCCCGCGCCGTGGCGGAGGGCGACCTCGGGGCGCGGGTGGGGCCGACGGGCGGCGCGACCGAGACCCGAATGCTGGCGACGGACATCGACCACATGATCGATCAGCTGGGCGCGCTGGTCCTGTCTCAGCGCACCTTCGTCTCTCACGCTGCCCACGAGCTCCGCTCCCCCCTCGCGACGATCCGCGGAGAGCTTCAGCTGGCGCTCCGCCGCGAGCGCTCCGCCGAGGAGTATCGCGTCGCCATCGAGCAAGCCTTGGGGGACGTGGAGGCGCTGGCCGCCTTGGCGGAGGAGCTCCTGGTGTTGGCTCGGACTCAGGCCAAACCCGAGCGCGCGCGCCCCGATGAGCTCGTGGCGCCGGCGGAGGTGGCCCGCGAGACCCTACACCTCGTCCAAGGCGCGGCGACGGACCGCGGCGTCAGCGTTCAGCTGCACCTCGGGGAGGGGACGGAGGAGCGGTGCCTCTCCGGATCGCCCAGCGAGCTGGCCCGGGCGCTGCGCAACCTCGTGGACAACGCGGTGACCCGCACCCGAGAGAACGGCAGGGTCGACCTGTGGGTGGTGCATGAGGGGGCGCGCGTGCTGCTCGAGGTCGAAGACGAGGGTCGGGGGGTCCCGCCGGGGGAGCGCGCCAGCATCTTCGAGCCCTTCTTCCGGGGCTCCAAGGATCAGGGAGAGGCTGCCTCCGGGGCGGGGCTCGGCTTGACCATCGCCCGGGAGATCGCCCGGAATCACGGGGGCGATGTGTCCCTGGACACCACCTACGAGCAGGGCGCGCGCTTCGTGTTCTGGTTGCCCAGCGCCCTGGAGGATTCGGCCCCCGAACGAGGTGAGCGCTCCAGGCTCGAGCAGGATCCACGGAGCCCCACGGGGGTCAGCGCGAGCGCGACATCCCCTCGTCGGCGGCCTGGTTGAGCCGCTCGTCGGCGGGACGCGGCAGAGCGTCGAGCTCGCCCGGCGCGAGATCGAGGCTGCCGGTCTGGCGGAGGGCCTCGAACAGGACGATGGCGACGGAGTTGGCGAGGTTCAGTGAGCGGACGGCGCCCAGGGTCGGGATGCCGACGCAGCGCTCGGGGTGCGCCTGGAGGAGCGCCTCGGGCAGGCCGACGCTCTCCTTGCCGAAGATCAGCAGGTCCCCGAGCGTGAACTCGACGTCCAGGTAGCTGCGCGACGCCTTGCCCGTGAAGAGCCAGCTGCGGGCTTCGGGCCCCCGTCGAGCTTCCAGGGCCTCGAGGGTGGCGTGCTGTTCGACCGTGACCAGGTGCCAGTAGTCGAGCCCCGCCCGGCGCACGGCCTTGTCGTCGATCTGGAACCCGAGGGGCCCGATCAGGTGGAGCGGGCAGCAGGTGGCGGCGCAGAGCCGGGCGATGTTGCCCGTGTTGGGGGGGATCTCCGGCTCCACGAGCGCCACGTGGAAGGGGTTGCGCCGAGCAGGTGCCCGCAGGCGTGAGGGTGGTGCCTCGGCTCTTGCAGAGGGCGGGGTTTCGGTCGGGCGCGGCGTGTCCGTCACGGGGAGCTCATAGCAGCCGACGCGTCCGGCGCCGCCCCCGGCGATTCTTGACGCGCTCACGGCGGGGCACGTAGCCTGGCGCGCCGGTTCGTCGACTCATGGGCACCCGCTTCGCTCCCTGGTTCGCCCTGTGCTTCTTCGGTTGGGCGACACTGACGGCCGCCGACGCCAGCGCGGGTTCCATGGATCCGGCGCTCGAGCGCCTCGCGGCGAACCCTGAGTGCCACACCGCGCTCGGCGCCATGGATCCTTCCGGCGGGCCCTGTCGCCCGGATCGCGCGGCCTTCACGCGCGTGGTGAACCAGTTCGGGACGGCCTTCGCTCCCACGGCCCTAAACCCGGCTCGCACCACCGGAATCGCTGGCTTCCACGTGTCCTTGGAGGGCTCGTTCACCAGCATCGACTCGGACGCCGACCATTGGAGGGCGGGGACGCGGGGCGCCGCGGGGCGCTCACGCAACGACGACCCGGCGGGGGTGCTCCAGCTGTACTCGTTGCGCCTCCGGAAGGGGTTCGGCGCTGGGATCGAGCTCTCGGGGCAGTTCGGCTTCATGCCTCGGACGAGCTTCCTCAGCGGGGGGGTGGACGGGCGCTGGGCGATCCTCGAGGGGTTTCGTGGGGGCGCGCTCGGGTACGTACCCGACGTGTCCCTCGGCGGAGGGGTGCGGACCACGACGGGCTCTGCCCAGATGCAGCTGACCGTGGCGGCGGCAGACTTGAAGCTGTCCAAGCCCATTCCTCTGCGGGACGAGGTGGTGGTGACCCCTTGGGCGGGGCTGCAGTACCTGTGGATCTTCGGTGAATCGGGGATCGTGGACATGACCCCGGCCACGGACGCGGCCAGCGAATGCAACCAACAGGGGGTCTCGCTGCCGGGAGATCCGGCGGCGGTGCCCGGAGAGCCCCGGGACGGGGCGCCGATCTGCGCGGGGGGATCGCCGGCGGATTTCGCCAATGACGTCCACTTCGGCTCCGTGCGGGTGCGGCGACCGCGGGTCTCCGTCGGGGGCAGCGTGCAGTACGACCTCCTGAGCTTCTCTGCGCAGATCTTGGTCGATCTGGCGGAGCCGCACTGGGGGCAGAGCAGCGAGGCCACCCGGGGCGCCCTGCGGGGCGAGGCACGTCAGTGGGGCTTCGCCCTCGACGCCGGGTTGCGTTTCTGACGGGCGCCGGGGGCCCGCCGCGCGCCGCGAGGGCCCAGGCTCGCCGAGCGTCGACCTGGGTCGCCGTACCGGGTCGCCGTACCGGGTCGCCGCGCGCTGCTCAATGGAGCAGGCGCTTCTTGGGGCCGCTGGACACGGCGTCCTCGGGCGGCAGATCCCGGAGGTCCTCGAGGCGTCCCCCGAGCCGCACCGCGACGGCGATCGCGGCGGCGCTCACGACGGCGCTCGCGTAGAGTCCCCAGGTGTACTCGAGACCGTAGCTGACATAGCCGTGCTCGGCGGGGGGCCGGAGGAGCAACATCGCCGCCTCGCCGAGGGTCATGGCGGAGAAGGTCGCGGCGATCACCCGCACGCCGCGCAGATCCGCCACGGTGCGCCGGGAGAGGAGCAGGGGGACCAGCAAGAACCAGCCGATGGCGCCTCCCCAGAGCCAAGGAGCGTTGCCCCGGGCCAGGTCGTAGCCCCGCAGGGTGACCTCGTGGGCGTGGGTCAGCTCGACCCAGGGCATGAAGAACAGCGCCGCTCCCGCGACGGCGAGGGCCAACAGGGCGCCCCGACCGCGGCCGAGGAACCAGGTGCCGAGGGGGCGGTGCTCGGGAGGGAGGTGAGGGGTGCCTTCCTCCTCGAGGGCCTCTGCGGAGAGGGGGAGGCGCTCCATGGGCACCAGCGGGAGGTCGCACTGGGGGCAGCGGCTCGCTTCGCGGTCGTCGAAGAGCTCTCGGCAGAAGGGGCAGGCGAGGAGGCGCGCCATGGGGGAGACGGCCATGATAGGGGCGCGGG
>JAEWOQ010000505.1 GCA_023460875.1 Pseudomonadota bacterium | reverse complement strand
CGCGACGGGTGGCGGCGCTCAGGACGGCCTCGGAGGGGCGGCGGGCGCCGCGGACCCCGGGGGCCGGCCGGGCGCCGATCTGGGGGAGCAGACACCTCAGCCCGAAGGAGGCTGCCGGACCGCGCTCGAAGCGAACGGGAGCGCACAAACCCTCGAGGTGTGCCGCCCCGCGGACGGCGTCGCGCAGCACGTGCGCCTCGAGAACGTGGACGCGGGCTCGGGGCACACGTCGGTGCAGCTCTTCTTGGGCTTCGGCGAGCCGCCCACGAGCACCCAGGGTGCGCTCGCCGCGGATCAGTTCAAGGTCATGCTCTACTCGGGGACACCCAACGACGTGCACGTGTCCTTCGGTGAGGCCTCCGCCACCTTGTCTGGCCCCCACTCCTTCACGGGCGCCCCGTCCACCCTGTGTTTCGACCTCACCGACGGCGCCGTGGATCGCGCCCCGCGGCTCGTCCTGTGGGTGGATGGTGTGAACGGCGCCAGCTGCTCCGACTTCACGACGCTGACGGAGGTCACCGCCTACGGCAGTGAAGAGCACTGGGGAGGCGCGGTCGGGGCCATCGCCAAGGACCAGGGCGCGTATCTCTACCAAGCTGCCTCCATCGACGCGGATCCCGCGGTGGCCCTGTGGCCGCGCCCCGCGTCCTCCTGCGTCGTGGAGTGGGAGGAGAACAGCGAGTGGCAGCGGCTCTGCGAGCCCCTGGGAGGCGCCACGCACTTCCGTCTCGAGGATCTCCACGCGACGGCCAACAGCCGGTACTTCTACCTCGTGTTCGGAGAGGACGAGGCGCCCAGCGGTACGCCCGCGAGCGCCGCTGGCGACGGCAAGCTCATCGTCTCGGGAGGGCAGAACCACCAGGGCGCGTCGTGGACCTGGTTTCGGTTCGACGGGGAGTCGACGGAGCAGTTCGCCTACTCGAACACGGCCGGCGCCCTGTACACGGCCGCCCCGACGACGGTGTGCGCCGAGCTCCACAGCGTCGATGAGGGCGCCCGCATGGCGTATTGGGCGACTGGATCCGGCGACGCCGACTGCACGGATCCCAGCACCCTCGGAGCGGACAACGCCTTGATCCTGCAGGAGTGGGACACCCTGCCAGCCGCCGACAAATCGAACTACGTGAAGACGAGCAACAGCGGCATCACCCTCTCCCGCGTCATCGTGTCGAACACGGGCCGTGCGCGCCCTGGGGATGATCGACCATGAACCGTCCCCACGCCCCAGCGCGCGGTGACCACTACTGCCGCAAGGTACGCCTCGCCCAGAGCTCCGTGGCAGCCGTCGATCGATGTGATTGCGGCGTCATGCACCTGCAGCTCGGGGTGCTCACCCTGCGCCTGTGTCCCCAGGCGCTCTCGGAGCTGCTCGCCACGCTGGGGCAAGCCGTCGCCGCCCACGCGGGGCACCGCACCCGGAACGAGCTCGACCTCGCTGGTCCGTCACTTTCGCCCATCGTGACCGGCCGCGGCCATGCCTGACGCGAATCCGTCGACGGAGACGCGGCGCGGCCCCGACCACCCCGACCATCCCCGACTCCCGGGTGGCCGGTCGGCGCGGTACCCTGCCGGCAGACGATGCTTCCCTGCCCCGCCTGCCAAGGTGCCCTCGTGGACTTCGAGCCGGAGCACGGCGCTCCAGTGCAGCTGTGTACGAGCTGTCGCGGCCTGCTCGTGGCGCCCGCCACCCTGGCGCACTTGACCGGCGCTCAAGAGCTCGAGTCCCTGAGCGAAGGGCGGGGCGAGCTCGGTGGCTTCGGTCGTTGCCCATCCTGCGGGACCCGCGCTTGGTCGTGTCGCAGGGTGCTGGGGAGCCACCAAGCGGGGCTGGGGGTCTGCGGCTGCTGTGGCAGCGTCTGGCTCCTGGCGGGTGAGTTGTCCCGCCTCCAGGAGCAAGCGCGCCTCGCGCGCCGCCCCCCGACTCTGCTCCACCCGCAGGAGAATCCACGAGTCCCCCCGACAGATCCGACGCCGGGCCAGCCGCCCACGCTCCCCTCCTCTTCACCCCTGCCGACCACGACCCAGCAGCCCTTCGATCGGGTCCCCTTCGATCGCGGCCTGGCGAACGTGCTCGGCGTGCCTGCCGTGCTCCTCCTGAGCCTGATCGTCTGCTCCGGCTCCCTGGGGCGGGTCCTCGCGGCGTTGGTCGGCATGCCCTTCCACGAGTTGGGACACGCCCTCGCCTCCTGGCTCGGGTCGCGCCTCGCCATCCCGCTCCCGTTCTTCACGATCTGGCTCCAAGATCAGTCGTGGTGGTTCGGCCTGCTCGTGGCGTCCCTGCTAAGTTGGTTCGGGGTTCACTCCTGGCGGGAACGGCGCCTGTTCGGCGTCGGAGTGGCAGCCACGCTCCTCGCCTCCCAGCTGCTCGTCTCCTGGATCCTGCCGACCCGCTCCAGCGAGATGATCCAGATCCTGGCGGGGGCCTGGGGGGAGATCGGCTTGGGGGCGCTGATCCTGGCTGCGTTTCATTTCCCGCTCCCCGACCGTCTCCGCTGGGATTTTTGGCGCTGGCCTCTGCTCCTCCCCGCTGCGCTCTGCTTCGTCCAGGCAGCCCTGACGTGGCTCCAAGCGATCGACGACGTCAGCCATATGCCCTGGGGATCCGCCATCGGGAGCGCGTCCGACGGAGATATGAACCGCCTGGTCCGGGACTTCGGCTGGAGCGCTCGGGGGCTCGCGAGATTTTATCTGAACTCCGTGTGGATCGCCTGCGGCGCCATCACCGCCGCGCACGTGCAGGCGTGGCGACGCTACCGGCACGCGCAGCGCTCAGGGTGACCCACGGCGGGGAGGCCGCTCCTCCGGGGCCCGCCCCGAGCCCGGCACCCTGCCGCCCCCGGCCGACGGGGCAACTTGCTGCGCAGGGGCGTTCCTGCCATTCCGACATCTGGAGCACGAGGTCGTGCGGGAGTGGGGCGGGGGCGGGTGGACGAGAGGGACACGGAGTCATTCGAAGCGGCCGAGTGGCGCATCCTCGAGCAGCTGGCGGACGGTGTGCCCCTCGGCACGATCCTGGACGCCATCGTGCAGGTCATCGAGTCCCGGGCGCGGGGCGCACTGTGCTCGATCCTGCTCTATGACGAGCGCGATCAGACGCTCCATCACGGGAGCGCGCCGAACCTGCCGGAGCCCTACGTGAGGGCCCTCGACGGCTCCCGCGTCGGTCCTCTGGAGGGCTCTTGCGGAGCCGCCGCCTTCCACAGAACCCGCGTCGTCGTGGAGGACATCCGCACGCACCCCTTCTGGGATCCCTATAGAGCGCTGGCAGAAGCTCATGGCCTCCGCGCTTGTTGGTCGAGCCCGATCCTGTCCTCGGCCGGCTCTCTGCTGGGGACCTTCGCGATCTACTACGCCAAACCTCGCTCGCCGCGCCCCGACGAAGAAGCCGCGGTCCAGTCGGCGACGCATCTGGCGGCCCTGGCCATCCTGCGCGACCGCGCCCAGGAGTCTTTGCGCAGGAGCGAGGAGCGCGCCCGAGAGACCGCGCACCTGTATGCCGTTTCCAGCGCGATCAACGAGGCGATCGCCCGAGTGCGCCACTCGGAGGACCTTCACCTGATCGCGTGCCGAATCGCGGTCGAACAGGGGCTCGCGAAGCTCGCGTGGGTGGGGCGCCACGATCCTTCCCGCGATCACATCGACGTGCTGGCCCGCTTCGGAGCCGACAACGGCTACCTCGAAGCGCTGCACCTGCGGCTGCAAGATCCACAGCTCGGCTGGGGCCCAGCGGGGAGAGCCTTGCGCTCCAACGAGCCCGCCATCTCCGACGACATCGCCACCGATCCGGATTTCTCCTCCAAGGCTGAGGCCCTGACGCGCGGGTTCCGATCCTGCGGTGCGTTCCCGATGCGCCGGCAAGGGCCCACCTGCGACGTGCTCGTCATCTATTCCTCGAAGATCGGATACTTTCGCGGAGAGGCGGAGCGGGTGCTCGCCGCCCTCGCCGACGACATCGCCTTTGCCGTCGACTCCGTCGAAGCGGAGCAGGAGCGGCAGCGTCTGCTCGGCGCCCTCCAGGAGCGCGTCAAAGAGCTGGGCACCCTGCACGCCGTCTCACGCGCTCTCCGAGGCCACCCGCTCCCTCACCCCGAGCTGCTGTCGGAGCTCGTCGCGCTCCTGCCCGGCGGCTGGCAGTTCCCGGATCTGTGCCGGGCCCGGCTTCGTTGGGACGAGCTCACGGCGGAGACGCCCGGCTTCGTGGAGAGTCCCTGGAAGCTGAGCCACGCCTTTGGATCGGCCGGCGAGAGCGGCGCTCCCCGGGGGCTCATCGAGGTCGTCTACATGCGGGCTCCCTCGGAGCCCCACGGCGCCTTTCTCCCGGAGGAGCTCGAGCTCTTGCGCTCGATCGGGGAGATGCTCGCCCGCTCCTTCGAGCAGGCCGAGGCCGAACGCAAGCTCCGCTCGAACGAGGCCCTCCTGAGGATGGCCGGTCGCGCCGCCCGGCTCGGCGCCTGGCGCATCGAGTTCCCTTCCTTCCGATTGACCGGCTCGAAGCAGACCTTCGACATCATCGGCCTCCCCGCGAACGCCGCCCTCGATCTGCAGCAGGGGCTCGAGTACTGCGATTCTGCCTACCGGGAGTTTTTGGCGGCCGAAGTGCACCGCTGCCTCCGAGAGGGCTACCCCTTCGACCTCGAGGTGCCCCTCGTAACCGCTACGGGCAAGCGCATCTGGACTCGGATCATCGGGCAAGCCGAGCGGGATGCTCAAGAACGGATCGTGTGCATCTCAGGAGCGCTCCAGGATATCGACGAACGCCGCGCCCTCGAGGAGCAGCTCCGCCAATCCCAGAAGATGGAAGCCGTGGGGCAGCTGGCGGGGGGCGTCGCCCACGACTTCAACAACATGCTCTCGGTGATCCTGAGCTACACGGAGCTCGTCAGCGGTAGCCTCGCCGCGGACAGCCCGCTCCGCCCGGATCTCGCACAGATCGCCCAGGCCGCACGGCGCGCACGGGAGCTCACCCACCAGCTCCTCGCCTTCAGCCGCAGGCAGGTGCTCCGCCCGCGCCACCTCGAGCTGAACGAGATCCTGACCTCGACCCAGCGCATGTTGCGGCGGGTCGTGGGCGACGACATCAGCGTCATCCTCCACCAGGCGCCGGATCTCGACGTCATCCGCGCGGATCCGGGCCAAATCGAGCAGATGCTCATAAACCTGGTCATCAACGCCCGCGACGCGATGCCCCTCGGCGGGACCTTGACGTTGGAGACGAGCAACGTCTTCATCGACGCCGCCAGCGCGCGCGGTAGGTGCAGACCCGGCTCCTACGTGCGGCTGACCATCACCGACACGGGCGTGGGCATGGACGCCGCCACTCGGGCGCGGGTGTTCGAGCCATTCTTCACCACGAAGGGCCCCGCCAAGGGGACCGGGTTGGGCCTATCGATGGTCTGGGGGAGCGTGATGCAGAGCGGCGGGCACATCGAGATCACCAGCCATCCGAACGAAGGCGCCCGCATCGAGATCTACTTCCCCCGAGCAGAGCAGGAGCGCGAGCCCCGCGTGGCGCGATCCGATCGACAGGCTCACCAAGGGGGCAACGAGACCATCCTCCTCGTCGAGAACGAAGATCAGGTGCGCACCCTCGTCGGCACGGTGCTGCGCCGGAACGGCTACACGGTGCTCGAAACGCAGAACGCGGGGGAGGCGTTCCTCATCGCCGAGCAACACGAGGGCGAGCTCCACCTCCTGTTGACGGACGTGGTGATGCCGCGCATCAGCGGCGTCGAGCTCGCGGAGAGATTGGCCGCCACGGGACGAGATCTGCGGGTCCTGTACGTATCGGGCTACACGGAGAACTCCCTCGTACGCGACACCATGACCCAGAACGAAGGTCTCTTCCTGGCCAAGCCCTTCACGACCGACGCGCTGCTCGACAAAGTCCGGGAGGTCCTCGACCAGCCCCGCGCATCGGAGGCTCCCTCCCCGCCCTCCCCCGACGAGCACGATCGCCCCGCCCCGTGACGCCAGCAACAAACGACGCCCTGGCAGCACACGCGCCAGCCACCGCCGCCAGCGCAACGCCGCCAGCGCAACGCCGCCACCATACTGGCGCTCGGGCCGGTCCGGTTACGCCCAGGCTTTCGGCGCAACGCATCCGCTCATGGACTCACTCGTCGCGGCGGCTCTATTCTCGTGCACCATGGCACCCCTCCGGCACCGCACCTCCCCCGACGCCCGCCGCAACTTCTGGCCTGTTCATCTGCTCGGCGGCGCGCTTGTCTGCGGCCTCCTCGCAATCGGCTGCGACCCGTCCAACGGGAGCGCAGAGGACGGCAAGGAGCCTGGCGCGAGCGGCGGGCGACGCGGGAGCGGCGCCGGCAGCGGCGGCAACGG
>JAEWOQ010000504.1 GCA_023460875.1 Pseudomonadota bacterium | reverse complement strand
CCCCCGGGCACTCGGTATTTTCCCAGCCTGAGGCACACGGGACTGCCCAACTTGTGCTGTAATGAACCGGGTGAGCCGGGAGACCCTCAACAGAGTGCTAGAGCTCGTGCGCCGCGAGCTCGGGTGTGACGACGCGCGCCTCGAGCTGGGCGGGCGCCCCCCTGACGGGCCGCGGGCCGTGTACGCCGACATGGCCACGGGCTGGCGGCTCGTCGCCCTCTTCGAGACGCCGCCCGAAGCGCCTCACGAGGTCGCCGTGCGCCTGCGCCACATGGCGGCGTCGTTCTTCGACCTCGGCATGCCGACGGCGCCGAGCGCGCGCCCCGACGCGGAGCAACACCTGGCGCGCCGCCGACTCGAGGACGAGCTTTGCGCCCTCGCAGGGCGCACGGGCGCCTCGAGCGCGGTCGTGATCGACGTCACCTCGCCCATGCTCTGGGGGACCTCCGAGCCCCGGGGGGACGACTACGACCTGAACGAGGCCCGCGCCCTGGCGCGCCTGCACCGCGTCGCCCGGAAACACCACGTCGACCTGGCGATGGTGGCTGGGCTGAACCGTGAAGAGATCGACCACGCCCTGGGAGAGCTCGCCCTGGGGGGAGAAGAGCACCGGCGAGCGCTGCGTCTCATCGAGCGCCTCGTGGGCCGCCCGCTCCGGGCACGAAAAGCCCAGCTGCTCGAGGCCGTCATCCTCGGCGAGCTGCGCGGCGAAGCGGAGCAGACGGAGGGTCCGCCCTCGTTCCGGAGGCTCGTGCGCCGGCCGGGGTTCGGGTATTTCGCGCGCTCCTTCGCGTCCATCTACGTGCTCGTGCTGTGCTTCGACGGCGAGTTCTCGGAGCTGCACGTGGAGGGCGCGGCGCTGCACGCGCTCCCCGTCATCGAGCGTCACGTCCTGGCGCTGCCGCCCGTCGAGCCACCGCCGCGGGGCGGACGCGTGGTCCACCTCCCCCGCCGCTGAGCACCTGCCCGGACGGGGAGCACAGGCTCCCCTTTGGCTCCCCTCAGCGGCCCGCCGAGCGGGACCCCATACCGCCAACCCGTCCGGCGCGACCGCGGGGCACCACGCAGCGAGCCAGCCGCGCAGCGAGCCAGCCCCACGCGGCGGAGCGGCGGAGCCACCACGGCACCACCGGCGAGAGCCCGGACGCCGAAGGACCGACCGAGCAACGGCCCGAGGTGGCCCGCAGAGGTCGTCCATGGCATCGATCGGACGATGAGCGGCGACGAGAACACGGCTGCACGGAACACGGCTCCGCGCCGCCGCCTTCTTTGGGGCCTCGGCGCGGCGGCGCTGGCCGTGGCGAGCCTGATCTCCTGGGCACCGGCACGGGCGGCGGAAGCGTCGCCCACCGAGCGCGCCGAGGAGACCGATCCCGCGAGCTGCGTCTCGTACCGCACCCAGGCGCGCTTCAGCGTCGGCTACGACCACCTCGTCTACGTCACCAACGCCTGCGAGCGGCCCGTCTCCTGTCACGTGCGCACGGACGTGAACCCCAGCGGTCTCCAGATCCAGGTCGCCCCCGGGCGCACGGAGACCGTCGTGACCTACCGCGGCTCCCCCGCGAGCAGCTTCACGGCGGAGGTCACGTGCGCCTGGGCGAGCTCGTAGGAGGCTTGCCCCGTTTTTCCCGCCGAGCCCGTTGCAGGACCCACCCACTGTCGCTATAGGACGGGCCGCCTGTCCCCATCGTCTAGTCAGGCCCAGGACATTGCCCTTTCAAGGCAACGACGCGGGTTCGAATCCCGCTGGGGACGCCATTGTTTTCTCCGCTTCCATAGCTTTCTGTTCCACCCCGTGCTCCACCCCCTCCGGCTCCGAGGATACCGGGGGGGGGTACTGGGGGATCCCTTTTTCGAGAAGGGCTACCCGCAGTGGCGCGAGGACTTGCAGCGCCGACGAGACCCGTACAAGCCCCCGAACCACGCAGCGATTTCGGCCGAGTAGGCCCGCGCTCGAGTCCTCTCCTCCCCCGGCCGCCGGCGCGGCTTCGAGCACGTCGAGCCGTGCCGATCGCGCGCACGCTGCAAGGTCATCTAAGCCTCACGCGTGGGCGGGTGTGCTTCGGCCTGGCGGATGAGCGCGCCCGGCGTCGCGACGGTGGTGGACCTCCTGCTTTAGCCGGCTCGCTTCAGCTCGACGCCCGTCGGCGGCGGCATGAGCTTCTCCCGGACCAGCCCGAGCACGGTCAGCGGCACCCACGGCTCCATGGGGCGCTCCTCACGTTCCCAGCGAGAAACACTTTCCTTGGTGGAGCCGATGCGGTCTGCGAGCTCGGCCTGGGTCAAGCCCAGGGCCTTGCGAGCGAAACGCACCATCTCGCCAGTCACGCGGGGGGCATCGGTGAACGCCACCAGCGCTGCACGCAGTTCGACCATCTCGAGTTCGTCCGCCGAAATCGTGAACTCGCCGCAGTCGAGGCAGACGGGACGGGTCAGCGTACGGTCAAGCACTGCGTGCGGGCCCACCTTCGTGACGAGCTTCACCGTCTGCCGTTCGAGCCTCTCTCCGTTGCAAGCGTGGCAATACATCACTTTTCCGTCGCAGGATCACCGCGACTCTCCTTTCACAGCACCGTGACGACGAGGCATCGTCCGGTGAGGACGACGACCAGTTCGATCGCATCTCCATCCAGGTCGTGGCCACCGGCAAGCCGCCACTTCGTCTCGTTCTCACAGGTTGCGGACGTGGCCGTCTTGAGCGCTGAGCAGATGTCCAGACGAGTCACGTTCCGTTCTCCCATGCGTTGCAAGGCGTGCCGGCTCACCTCGAACTGCTGAGCACGCCCCGCAAGGGCCGCTTCCCGGAGCGCCTCCACTGGCGTCATCTGTCCTCATACCTTGATGGACGGTTGACGCTACGTCAACCCCCACGCTCGTCGCGCACCGCGTGGCCGAGGCAGGTCCCGGCGGCGCTCAGCCTTCGCCCACCCCTAGCCCTTCTGGGCCGATGGCTCTGGAATTCGTGGGCCGACCATGGCAGGAGGCTCTCTTCCAGGGAGGTCCGATTCCGTGAGCCGTTTCACCAAGATCCTCGTTCCCATCGATTTCTCCAACCACTCCATCCGCGCCATCCACTACGCGGCGGAGCTGTCGAAGACGTACGGCGCCCCCGTCACGCTCCTCCACGCCTACCAGACGCTGAACTACGCGCTCCCGGAAGGCTACGTCTTCTACTCCCCCGAGCAGCTGGTGGAGCTCACTCAGGCGATCGACAAGCAGGTGCAGCAGTCCAAGGTCGTCGCCGAGCAGGCCGGTGCCACCTCCGTCGACACGAAGACCCTGATGGGCGCTCCCTTCTCAGAGATCCTCCGGGTCGCCGAGGAGGAGCAGTTCGACCTGATCGTCATGGGGACCCACGGTCGCACGGGCCTCGGGCACACGTTCCTCGGCTCCGTCGCCGAGCGCGTCGTGCGCCAAGCGCCCTGCCCCGTCCTGACCGTGCGCGCCGCGAAGGACTGAGCGAAGGACTGAGCGGAGCGTCACGGCCGCTCGTCCAGCCTCCCAGCGCGCCCGCTCACGGTCCGCTCACGGTCCGCTCGACGACGCCGGGACGTCCGCGGGCGGCGCTGGCGGAGGGGGCGTCTGGCTCGAGCGCGGCGCCTGTCCGATCTCTCCCGCGCGGCGCAGCGCGTACTGAAACCCGATCGGCCCGATCAGCTCGTGGAGCGCGATCATGGCGATGATCAGCACTTGAATGTCATCGCCCCACTCGGGGAAGGCTCGTCCCAGGATGGCAGCCAGAGCGAGGGTGACACCTGCTTGGCTGATGAGCCCCATCCAAGCGTAGCGCGCCACGACCGGCTCCGCCGGGCTGATGGCGCTGCCCACGCGCGCGGCCAGCCAGATCCCCGCGCCGCGCACGGAGGAGAGCAGGAGGGCCAATGGGCCCATGGCCACGAGGGCGCCGAGGTTGACCTTCGCCCCCGCCGCCGCGAAGAACAGCGCAAAGACTGGCAGCGACACCCGCTCGATCGCCCGGATGAGCTGCTCCCCGCGGGCGCTAGAGAAGTTCTCCACCCAGAACCCAGCGGTGAGCGCCACCAGGAGCGCTTCCAGGTGCGCCATCTCCGCGACCTGCGCGATCCCGAAGCAGAGCGCGAGCACGAAGACGGGGATGTCTCGGTTCACGTACTTCAAGAAGAAGCCGATCCCTACCCCGCACAGGACCCCAGCGACGATGGAGCCGCCGATGTCTCGGAGCAAGGTGAGCGCCAGCGGGGGCCCCGCGCCGGCGCCGAGGGTCTCTCGGGCAAACCCCAAGGTGATCGCGAACAGCACGATCACGCAGACATCGACGAGCACCGTGATGCCGAGCACGGTGCGACTGAGCGGACCCGACGCCCGGTTCTCTGCGATGACCGCGATCGTCACGGTCGGTGAGTTGGAGATCGCGATGGCGGCGAGGCAGATCGCGATGATGCCGGCGAGGACGCGATCGTCGTCGGGGATGAAGGGGAAGAGGGCCCTCCCGAAGTAGACGAGCGCCGTGATGCTCGCGCCCACGAGGACGAGCTGCAGGCTCGTGAGGGTCGCCAGGGTCCGTGCCTGCTGACGGAGCCAGGCGGTGCGGATCTCACCCCCTGCGGTGAGCGCGATCAGCGTGACGGCGACCCCCTCGATGGTCGAGGTCCCCTGGAGCATGTCCTGCGTCAACAGGTTCGACGCGTGGGGTCCGAGCACCATGCCGACGAGCAGGTAGCCCGAGATGCGCGGCAAGCGGGCGCGCACCGCGACCTTGCCCCCCACGAACGCGGCGATGAGCATGAAGCCCAGGGCGATGGTCGTGCTCTGGGGGCCAGTCGCGTCCACCCCCATGCCGCTCAGGCGCAGGAGCACCAGCACCCCGAACAGCAGCAGGAAGGGTAAGGCTCGGTGGATCAGCCGATCGAGGAGAGGGCTCGTGTTCATGACGGACTCACCCCAGCGTCACGGAGAGCTCGCCGCGCTGGATCGGACCGAGATCCCCTTGAGGAGCCGCACCAGGAGCGGCGGCGCCGCAAGCTCGTTGAGCACGCTGGCCAGGGCCACGGCCGCGAGCACGGAGCGCGCCACCTCGTCCTGCCACACGTAGAAGAAGCTGAGGGCGATCACGAGCCCGAGGGTGCCCTGGGAGACGAGGCCCAGCCCCCAATCCGGGCTCGCCTCGAGCCCGGGAGCGCGGGGGTTCACGCCGACCACCGCGTCTCCCGCGTACCTCTTCGCGAGCCCGCGTAGGACCGTCAGCAGCCCGGCGAGGGGCAAGAACAGCCACGTCGTCGTGCCTGCTACGTGGAAGCCGATCACCGTCATCAGGATGACCACCGCCGGCCGCTCCATGCGACGGACCGCGAGCAGCAGCTGCGCCATCCGATCACCGGGCAAGTTGACCAGGGTCATCGCCGCGATCGCCGCGACCCCCGCGGGCGAGACGTGGAGCCACCCGCCGAACCCCGCGATGAACGCGAGCATGGCCAGACCGAGCAGGAGCCGCTCATCTTCCGCCGCCCTCCCCCCCAAGAACAGCCAGATCACCCCGCCGAGCAGGGCGCCGGCCGCCAGGGCGATCCCGACGAGCCAGGCGAGCGCGATCGGCTCCGGGGCGCTGCGGAAGAGGGAAAATCCCACGATCGTGAAGACGACCACCAGGAGGTCGTCGAACCCCGCCGACAGCTCGAGCATGCGCAGCACGGGCTTCGCCCGGGGCGCCTGCCCTGCCCTGCGCGTCCGCGCGATGGCCACGAGGGTGGGCCCGCTCGTGCACGCCGCCGCCCCGAGCACCAGCGCGGCGGCCCGAGCCTCCGTGCCCTCCGAGTGGAACCAGTACAAGACCCCTGCGCCGGCCCCTCCCACCGCCAGGGCCGCAGCGACCGCCGGAGTGAGGGCGACCGCGAGCACTCGCACGGGGACCGCCCGGAGCACTCGGAGGTCGAAGCGCATCCCCGCGGCGAACCCGACCCAACCCACCGCGAAGGTGACCGCGGGGGCGAGATCTTCGGCCAGGGTGGCGGTGCGCTCGAACATCGAGCCCAGCAGAAAGCCCGCCAACAGGAACGCGTGTCCTGTAGACAGCAGGTAGTCGAAGCCCAGCGCGCTGCGCACGCGCCGTAGCGGCCGCCAGTAGGTGACGGCGATCACCACGAGCAGCACGACGGCGACCAGGCCTCTGCTCACCCGTGTCCCTCGCCGCTGCCACGGCCGCTCACCGGGGCGGCTGGGCTCACCCAGTGCAGCTGCAGGGGCAGCACGGAGACGCGGGCATCGCGAGCTTCGTGCTCCTCGCAGATGCGTCGCACTGCGTCCACCAGCCCCTCCGTCCGCTCCGCCGGCGCCTCCAGCAGCAGGACGCGACGTCCCCCAGGATCACCGAAGATGTCCCGGAAGCCCGCGAAGAGAGGCACCTCCCGGGCGGCGGCCTCTCGCAAGCTCTGGGCCTCGAGCACGCAAGCGTCGTCGAAGCCGTCGTCCACCAGCCCGATCAAGAGCGCGTCCACCAGCTTCTCACCGCTGACGGAGATCAGCACGAGGTCGTGGGAGGCTCGAGAGCTCGCGGCGCCCGAGCGCGCGCGGTGCCGTAGCTCGGCGGCGTCGACCAGGGCCAGCACCTCGTCGGAGGTGGTCGAGCGCCGCAGCCCCTCGAGGAACGTGCGGCTCTGCGCCAGGCGGGCCCAGTGGGCCAAGAGCACGAGGTGCGCGTGGGGATCCGGCTTGGACAGGATGAACAGGAAAATGTCCGGGGCGCGCCCGTCGAGGGTGCGCAGCGGCAGCGGGGCCGTCGTCGTCACGAGGCAGACCAGGGTCTGCTCGAGACCCGGGTGCTCGGTGTGGGGGATGGCCACCCCGCTCCCAAGGGAGAAGTTCTCGCCCGCCGTGGCGCGGCGAAACGCTTGGCTCACCTCCTCGGGATCGATCCCGCCGGCCGCCGCCATGTTCTGCGCGACGATGGCGATGAGCTGCTCCAAGCTCTCCGCGGACACCGTGGGGAGCACGTTGCCGGCTTTCAACCAGCCCTTCGAAACCATGCCGCCTTTGTAGAGCACCGCTCGGCTCACCACCACATCGAAGCCTCCTTCGGTCGCCGGCAGCGACCGAAGGAGCTCCGAGCGGCGACGTCCGGCGTTCAGGCGGTCCGCTGCACCGAGCGGCCGCGGCGCCCACGAGCTGCCACGACGGCGTAGCCGGCGTCCTCGAACGATCCGTCCGCCTCCCATGTCGAGAGCTCCCCGGGGGCAGCATGACGCGGGACGACATGGGGACGCACGCAGGAGCTGTCGAGGCGCGCCGTCTGGAGCATCGCCTCGCACAAGCCGGCGAAGTCGTAGCCGGCTGCCGCGGCGATGCGCGGGAAGAGGCTCGTCTCGGTCATGCCGGGCAGCGTGTTCACCTCGAGCACATACTCGTTGGCGCCCTCGGTCACGAGCAAATCGACCCGGGCAGCCCCGCGCACCTCGAGCGCCTCGACCGCGCGCTCGGCGAGCTTGAGAACGCCGCAGATGCGCGTGGCCTCCAGCCGCGCGGGGATGAAGTAATCGCTCATGCCGGGCGTGTACTTCGCCTCGAAGTCGTAGACGTCACCGCGAGGCGCGATCTCGATGGCGCCGAGCACGCGCCCGTCGAGGAGCCCTACGGCGATCTCTCGCCCGCTCACGAAGCGCTCCACCAGCACCGAGTCGTCGTACTGCAGCGCGTTCTCCACCGCTGCGCTGAGCTCGGCCAGGCTGTCGACCTTGACCACACCCAGGCTCGAGCCCTCACGGCGCGGCTTCACGATCGCCGGGTACCCAAACGACCCGTGGATCTCGGCGAGCGCGTCCGTCTGGGCGCGCCGCAGCTCGTAGTACGGGGGCGTCGGCACGTTGTGTAAGCGGAACAGCTCCTTGCTCTTCAGCTTGTCCATCGCCAAGGCGCTGCCGAGGACCCCTGATCCCGTGTAGGGGATCCCGAGCATCTCGAGGATGCCCTGCACCACGCCGTCCTCCCCCTGTCGACCGTGGAGAGCCAGGAAGGCCACATCCATGGACGCCGCCGCCAGGTCCGCCAGAGCGCTCGCGCCCGAGCCGAGGTCGATGGGCACCACGTCGTAGCCCAGCTGCCCGAGGGTCTCCGTGACCGCCGCGCCAGACCTCAGCGAGATCTCTCGCTCGCTCGAAACCCCACCCATCACGACACCGACTCGAACTGCTTGCATCTCTACCCCGACCTTCTGGCGCGGTTGCTTTTTCTGGATGGAGCTCGCCCCGACCTGGGCCGGCTCCTCGTGGATGCCCACGCTGCCGTGGGGTCCGCCGCTCCGGCGAACCTCCTGCAAGCGACCGCTACCAGGGTCTGCGCGCTCGACACAAATAAGTGGCTGCATCGGCGCCTCTCCAACGCTCGAGCATCACCTCTCCTGTGAAGTCGCAACCGCGCGAATCAACTGGTATTTTTCTTGGCGTTGCGGGCTCTCTCGAGGTGTCGTCCGCGCCTGCGGACCTCAGACGACTTCGACGAGGACGGCGGTGATGTTGTCCTTGCCCCCGCGCTCGTTGGCCAGCTGCACGAGGTTGTCGACGGCGGCCTGTCCGCCGGGCCTCACGTGCTCGGGGATCTCGGCCGGGTGCAGATAGCCGTGGAGGCCGTCGCTGCAGAGCAGGAACTGATCTCCGAGGGCGACGTCCGTCTCGATCAGATCGACCTGGACGTACTCCCGGTTGCCGACGGCGCGGGTGATGACGTTGCGCTGCCGGCTCCTGCGCGCCTCCTCCTCAGAGATCAGGCCTTGCCGCAGCTGCCAATTGACCAGCGTGTGATCCTCCGTCAGCTGCTCGGCTCGGGCGCCCCTGATGCGGTAGATGCGGCTGTCCCCCACCTGCGCGAGCACCGCGCCTCGCGGAGACGTCAGCAGCGCGGACAGGGTGGTCCCCATCCCCGCCTTGTCCCGGTCGAGCTCGGCCATCCCGAAGACCATGTACGTCGCCGCCTGCACCGCGGACTCGAGGATGCGCGGATGGTTCAGCGCGTGCCCGTCTTTGAGAGGGCTCCGCAGAGCGCGCCGGACCATCTCCAGCACGGTCTCGACGGCCTGTTGGCTGGCGACCTCGCCAGCCGCCTGGCCGCCCATGCCATCGGCGACGACCCACAAGCCGAGCTCGTCGTCACACAGGAAAGCGTCCTCGTTGTGTTTACGACGGCGACCGACGTCCGTAGCGGCGTAGGAGGTCAACGTGACGGGAAAGGCCGCCATGTTCCCGCACACTAGGTCAAACGAGCCGGCCACGGTAGAGAGTGCTGGCGGCCTTTTTCGCGGAGCTCCTACGGGAGCCAGTCGAAATGGGGTAGACACACGTGAGACCGGGGCCGGGGCCCCCTACGGAGGACCATGGGGAACGGAGCGGCGACCTTCGAGGTGCGCACGGAGCGGCCAGACCGGGTCGTGAGAGCTGCCCTGGATCGGTGGCGCCGCCTCGGGAGACCGTCCGTGGGCCTGCTCTTCCTGAGCGGGCGGCTGGCCGGGCATCTCTCCGACATCGCTGCCGACCTGGCGAAGGGGTTAGCGAAGGAGCTGAACCGGGACACGGCGACCGGCGGTCTGGCCGAGGCGTCCTCAGAGGGCCCGGGCTCGAGAGGGACAGCGGGCGGTCCCACGTGGCTCATCGGCGCGGGGGTGGGAGTGCTCACGGAGCGGGGCGAGCTGGAGCGCCAGTCCGCCGCGGTGGGGCTGGTCCTCGAGGGAGTGCGAGCCACCGCCGTGGGCGGGGGGATGCGTCTCGAGACCTTCGCTCAGTCCCTCGGTGCCGCCCTCCGGGCGGAGCCCTCTGCTTCGGCGTTCGTCTTGATGCGGGCCGATGCCTTCGAGGAGGATCTCCTCGGCGCGATCGACGCCGGCTCCGGGCGAGCCACGGCGAAGGGTCGCGTGTTCGGAGGGGGGACTCTGCCCGAGCGCGACGTGATCCTGCTCCACTCCGGGCAGGTCCACGCGGGACCGGGCGTTGCCCTTTTGTTGTCGGGTTTGGGTCCTGCGCGGGTCGCCGCTGCGCCCGCTGGTCGCCTCTTGGGGCCGTGGCGCGCCGCCACGCGTACGAGGGGCTCGATGCTCCTCGAGATCGAGGGGGAGCGAGCCCTCGACGTGCTGAGCGCCTCGGCCGAGGGGCTGCCCGATCAGCCCCTGCTCCTGCTGGCGGTCGAGGGCACCCCAGAGGACGTCAGCGAGGGCGAGGCGCAAGAGCGGGGTGCGTGGGGGACACCGATCCTCGACGGAAAGCTCCCACGCGTAGCCGCCCCCGCGATCCTGCTCCGGGCGATCCAGGGGGTCGATCCGAGCCGCGGCGGGGTGCTCGTGGGAGAGCTGCCGCCCGGCGCTCGGGTCACCTTCGCGGTGCGCGACCGATCGACGGCCCGGGAGACCCTCGGCGATCGTTTGGCGGCCCTATCCCGCGCCGTGGCGGGCTCCGCGCCGCGCTTTGGCGTCTACGTGAACTGCGCCGGCCGGGGCGCGGGCCTCTATGGGACCGCCGACGTCGACACGAAGCTCATCCGCGCTCGCTTCGGTGAGCTCCCGCTCGTGGGCCTGCAGACGGCCTTCGAGTTCGCCCCCTTCGGCGACGCAACGGCGCTCCAGCTCTACACCGGCGTGTTCGCGCTCTTCTGCGCTCCGAGCTTAACACGACCGCGACGGGGAGACGCGCCCCGCCCCCTTGTGAGGGCTTCCTCCCCTTTCTACCGTCGCCCCATGGGCGAGGAGGGGTTCCTTGGGCGAGCCCGGCGGCAGCCGGGCTCCTGGGCGGACGTGGCCGTGGTCGGCTGCACCATCGGCGTCGTGGCGCTGCTGCTCGTCCCTCTCCCGACGCCGCTCCTCGATGTGCTCTTGGCCGGCAACCTCGCCGCGTCGCTGGTGCTCCTCCTCGTCGCGCTGCAGGTCGACAACCCCCTGCGGATCGCCGCGTTCCCGACCTGGGTCGTGCTCAACACCCTGCTGCGGCTGGCCCTCAACGTCTCCTCGACGCGGCTCATCCTCTCCCAGGCGGACGCGGGCCGCGTCATTCACGCCTACGGTGAGCTCGTCGCGGGAGCCAGCGTCATCGTCGGTGGGGTGCTCTTCGCCCTGCTCATCATCGTGCAGTTCGTGGTCATCACCCGGGGCGCCGAGCGGGTCGCAGAGGTGGGGGCGCGCTTCGTGCTGGACGGTCTGCCCGGCAAGCAAATGGCCATCGACGCGGAGCTCCGCGCCGGCACCCTCGACGCTCGCGGCGCAGAGTCGCGCCGGGCGCGCCTCGCGCAAGAGAGCCAGTTCTTCGGCGCGATGGACGGAGCGATGAAGTTCGTCCGAGGCGACGTCATCGCGTCCCTGCTGGTCATCGCCGTAAACTTCATCGGCGGCTTCGGCGTCGGCATGGCCGAACACGGGCTCGACGCCCTCACTGCCTTGCACCGCTACGGGTTGCTCACCATCGGCGACGGTCTCGCCGCGGCGGTACCCTCGCTGCTGGTCGCCACGGCCGCGGGAGTGCTCGTGACGCGCGTCGCCGGGGAGACCCGCGCGGGCATCGGGACAGAGCTCGTCGGCCAGGTCCTCCGTCAGCCCCAGGTGCTGCGCTGGGTGAGCCTGGCGTGTCTCCTCGTGGCGCTGGCCCCCGGGATGCCCGCCTGGCCCTTCGTCATCGCAGGGGCGGCGTGCGCGCTGGCGTCGCTGCTGCGCTCCGCGCCCGAAACAGAAAGAGAAGAGGAAGCCCCCTGGGGCTTCGCGGTGGCCCCCGACCTCGCTCCGTGGTTGCCCCGGGGTCCGGTCCCTCGTCTACGCCTCGGTCCCGCGCTCCTGGAGCGCGTGGCTCGAGACCTGGCGGAGAACACCCTGCGCCCTCTGGGTTTGCCTCGCGCCGTCCTCGAACAGCGCCCCACCTTCCGGATCGACGGGCGGCTCCCTCCGGGATCCATCGAGCTCCTTGTGCGCGGCACCCCGGTCCACCGCGCCGCCGTCGGCAGCGCTCCCCCCATCGAGCA
>JAEWOQ010000503.1 GCA_023460875.1 Pseudomonadota bacterium | reverse complement strand
GCGTTGTTGTGGATGAGGAGGAGGTACAGCGCCCCGAGCCCGCCGGCCAGGAGGATGCCCATTGTCGCGAGCAGGATCCGGGCTTCCGTTCGATGGTGATCTCGCCCCGCCTCGAACTCTGCCTTGTTCACCTCGAAAGCCGCCCGCCCTTCGTCCTCGATGGTGCTTTCGGAGGTGACCTCCAGGTACAAGCGGCGAACCGCTTCGATCAGAGCATCCGCGACGTCGTGCAGCGCCGCGATCGCAGCACTCGGCTTCTCAAGCACGGCTTCCGCGGAATTCATGTCGCCCTCTGCCTTCGACACCTCGCTGGCAATCCTCCCTTGCTCCGCGACATCCCTCGCCTTCGATCGCTGATTCTTCAGTTCGTCACGCCTTCGCCGCGCCACTTTGATGGGTTCGTTCAACGCGTTCCACTCGGTCCCGATCTGCTCGCTGAGAACCTGCGCCTGGTGCCGGAGCGCTACCGCTTGGTCAAGCTGTTCAGGGGGGAGCCCTGGAGTGTTGAAAATGCGTCCGATGGTGTTGTTCAGTACCTCCTGCTTCATCTGCAGGCTCTGATAGTCGCGCTTGGCGGACCGCACCTCTCCCTCGACATGTAGCGACATGGCCGGCCATCCGACCCCCGCGATGGTCAGGCGTCAAGTGCTAGCGCGACCGACCGCCTAGTACCGCCTCCACCGCCGCGCGGCCTGCTCGATCTTCCGTCGCGAGGGGACGACCCGCACCCGGTAGCCCTCGGGCAGGTGCCGCCACTGTTCCACCCCCGCCTGGGCCGCCGCGAGGGCGTGCTCCCTCAAGACCGGACTGAGTCCCGGGTCCCGCCACGAGACCGCGACCCACAGCACGCGGCGATCGTGGTCGAGCCGGGCGCGGGCGCCGTAGATGGGCTCCGGGGCGGCGCTCAAGGCCAGCGCTGCCGGAGCCCCGATGTACTCCTGGTCGCGCATGTCGAAACCGGCAGGTGTGCTGCGCATGGGCGGATCCTGATCGGCACGAGCCGTTGCCGTCGAGCCGCCCATGCATGAGGCGAGGCCATCGCGCTTCCATCCGGCGACTTGACGAGCCGCCTCCGCTCCGGTGCCTCGCGCCCTCCCCTACGCGTCGAGCTCGGCGTCCCAAGCGGCCCATTCACGGCCGAGCAGTTCGTTCACCGCTCGCCGGACCCTCCTGCTCAACCGCGGATCTTCGCAGCGCTCGCCTTCTCCCACGCATGCTCCGGCCGACATCGCGCCGCCGTCGTAGGAGACCTCCCACCAGAGGGAGCGCACGCCGTCACTCTCGCGACGAGCAACCTCGATGACCCGCTGCACGCTCTCCGCTTGGAACCTGATCACTGTCTCGACCCGAACATCGTGACGGGCATCGTCCCTACTCACAGCCCGCGACGCCTCCGTGGCGCGAGCAGCAGCCCCGCTTCGGGCCTCCGCAGACACAGGTGGGCGACGCCGTGCCATCGCGGCACAGGTACATCCGCGTCTCGGAGGGCTCCGGCGCGGCAGCGGGCGTCTTGGCCGCGGCTCGTGTCGCGGTGGCCGCTTCCTTCTTCGCCGGCTCGGGAGCGAGCGCCTTCGCCGTCGATGTCGCTGGCGCCACGGGCCTCGCGACCTCGACCTTGACCTGCTTGCCCGTCGTCGGCGCCATCGCGCGGGGTTCCTCGGCAGGAGCGGGCGCGGTTCGCGCCTCCGCAGCGGCCCGAGCGGGAGCAGGCACCACGGCTTCGCCGATCGGGTTGTCCGGTGCGGGCTTCGGCGCCGCCTGCTCCAGGTGCTCAGCGTTCTGCGGCGCATCCGGAAGAGTGCACCCGAAGGCCGTGGCGGCGACGACGATCGCGAAGGCGCGCATGTGGTCGCCATTCACACGGGAGCACCGCGGCCGCAAGCAAAGAGCCGCGCTCGATTGACAACCGTCAAGGCGCTAACGATCGTCAATCCGCAAGGGCGCCGATTCGCGCTATCAAGGATCCGAATGGATGCCGCGCGTTCGCCCGCCGAACCACATGTAGGCCCTCAGAGGCAGACGCACGAGCTCCGAGCCAAGGTGCGAGCCGGGCACCAGGAAACCATCAAGCACATCAACGGAGTGCTGGAGCGCCACGGGGGGAACGCAGTGAAGGCCGCCGCAGAGCTCCATCTGAGACCCGGGACCCTGCGTGCGTGGGTGAAGAAGTTCCCCGTGCTCGCTCCGGTCCGGGATCACCGAGGAGCTCCACGTCGGAAGGTAGGGCGGCAGCGAATGTCCGCCGGGACCCTGGTCGCCGTCACCGAGGGCGACGACCAGGTACATGTAGAGCCCGTCCGGCTCGTTCGGCACCGCGGCGCAGTTGCGTCGGTTCGCGACGAGCTTCGCGGGACGTTCGGCGGTGCTCAGGTCGTCGATGGCTCTCGAGCGGTAGTCGTCACGGGGAGTACCGACGGGTGCGCGGTTCGCGCCGCAATCTCACGGGCGCTCGACTCAGTAGGCATCGAGCACAGGTGGCTCGTCGGTGCCCGCAGATCCCTGGCGGTGCCTTCGTAGAGATGGCGCCCGCCCCGAAGGGCCTGCCCGCTAGTGGACTTGCTCGGACGGCGGCTTGGAGGCCATCACTGGCGGATAAGGTCCGTCTCCCTGCTCCGCCATCGCTTGGGCCACCTCGCAGTCCTTGCGATGCCCTTCCGTGAGGACAACGATGGCCGGAGACTCGACGGGCGCGTCGCCTGGCGTCACGGCGAGGAGAATCCACCGGTCTTCCTCGAAGTCGACGGGAACCACCACGAAGTGCTGCATTCTCCTCCCGGCCCTTTCCGCCTCAGCATCATAAGACGTCCCAGCACCCGCAGAGGAAACCCACTCGCGACGTTTCTGCACGTGAACGGCTGACCGAAGTCCCGGCCCCAGCTCGCCCTACGCCAACTCCTCAGGGGAGTCGAAGGCACCCGAGAACCACGCGACGGGGATCTCCTCCAGCTTGTCGGACGACCTCTCGACAGCGTCGGTCCGGAGCCACTTCCCGGCGCAAACGCGAATTCTCGACCCGGCCCAGTCTCGGGAGCGAGGGTCGAAGTACGCGGTCTCAACGATCCACGACGGCGTCTTTCCTTCGATCCTGCTCACGACTGCGGAACGGTGGATGTCCCACCCGTCCGGGGCAGACTTCGTGGTGGCGAGGCGAAGTCCGATGATCCGGCCCTCGTCGTCCTCCAGCCTACCAATCGCATAGAGAGTCAGGGCCACGACCCCAATCAGTCCCACACTTCCCGCCGCCTGGTCAAGCCGCAAGGGCCACCAGCCGGCCAGAGTTGCTGCATGGGCCTCTCAGCAGAGCGTCGGCGTCTCGTCCGGCACCGTCGTGCCCTACGGAGCCTTGGCGGCTGGGTCCGCAGTGTGCTTCGCCGCCAGTACAGCCGGCTCCATGTCGGGCACGTCCTCGACGGAGAACGAGCACCCTCCCCCGTTGGGGCAGACGCGAGCCAGCTCCGCGCCAGCAAACGCGACCTCCATATCGATTGACGTGTACGGGTCTACCTTGCGGCAGGAGGCCAACGAGCCGGCTGTTTGCCCACTCTCCGAGTTGTGGGCTCGACCCTTCACGCAGACGATGCCGCTCCGCGGCGACACGTTCGTGAACCACAAGAGCCCTTGCGAGGTCTTGTGGTTCAAGCCGCTCATCAGCGGTCCCATCGATTCGATGGAAATCCTCTGGTTAGGGGGTTCCGCCTGTTCTTTCACGGCGGCAGCGAGCTTGGAGGCCGACTCATCGAGGGCCTTGCGCAACTCCGTCTCCTTGCTGCTCTGTTTCACGTACATGAGCGGCGCGACGGCAAAACCGATGATGAGTACGGACGAGATGACAATCCAAAGCAGGAAACGGCCCAGTTTTTCCGTTCTATCGATCCAGAGCATGCGCCCCAATTGCACATGCGCGAGCGGTGGTCAATCGCTCCAGAAAAAGCGGCCCGCCGGCCTATCAGGCGGAGCCCGGTATCCCGACCGGCCTCCGCCTGTCAGCAGAGCGTCGGCGTCTCGTCCAGGAACCGGGTCCGGACGACCTCGCACTTCTGACGGGAGCCCTGAGCGACCAGGACCACGCCCGGAGGCTCGAGCGGCTCTTCGGGGCCGGGGTGACGGTCAGGAGGAGCCAGAGGTTCCGGTCGATGTCGAAGGGGATGATGACGTGGTGCATGCGGAGGTGTCGGACGGGGGAGGGGCTCGGTTGCGTCCTATTGACTCGGCCCGGCGTATGGGCGGAGCATTGACGATTGCCCATGTGCGGGAAACGCGAAACCAGAGGTTCCTGCTACGTCTGCGGCGCGCGGCGTGGTCCCCTCGTGTCCCTGCCTCCGCCGACTCACGGCGCCCTCAGACTGCCGCCATCCGAGGGGTGGGTCTGCCCCAAGTGCGACGGGGACGTTCTTCGGCTCATCCTGAGGGGGGAGGAGTGCAGGTCGTCGTGGCCGCCGGAAGCCTGACGAGCCCGCCCCCTCACCTCGTTCCCCCCTGCCCTCGGGCCCTCATGGGTCCGGGGGCTTTCGCGATCCGGCCCACGGAACTATCCTCTAGGCGACTGTTGATTAGTGGGCGTCGACTGTTGACTAGGACTGCGCATTAGCCTATACCTTAATCATGAACAGCGCAGCACTCACCAAGAC
>JAEWOQ010000502.1 GCA_023460875.1 Pseudomonadota bacterium | reverse complement strand
GCCCTGGGCCGTGGCTCGCTCGGCGGCGCGGCGCACGGCGGCGATGTCGGCGACCTGCCCGTCCACGGAGAGCGCGCCGTCTGCCGCGATGCCGATGCGCAGCAGCGACGACTCGGCGCCGCCCGTGCTGGCCGACGGGAGATCGAGGGGCAACGCCTCGCTGATCGCGCCGCTGGCGGCGACCATCAAGACGACCAGGAGCACCAACACCACGTCGACGAGCGGGGTCACGTTGATGCTCGTGACGAGCTCGTCCCCAGGTCCAGCGTCGAAGGCCATATCAGCTCGCCCCTCCCTGCTCGGCCAGCGGTCGCTCGGCACCCCTTTGCGAGGCTCCTGGGGAGCTAGCCTCCGCGACGGCGTCGAAGCGGCTCACCCAGTGGGCCAAGGTCTCCCGAGCGAACGCCTCACCCCGCGTGATGCGCACCTGGATGACCCGCTGCAAGCCGTTGAACGCAGCGAGGGCGGGCAGCGCGACGAGGAGACCGACGGCGGTCGCCACCAACGCCTCTCCGATTTCGCTCATGAGGGCGCCCGTGAGCCGCCCCTGGGAGAGGGCGAGCTGATGAAAGGCCGCCACGATGCCGATGACCGTCCCCAGCAACCCCACGAAGGGAGCCGCCGCCGCGAGCGTCCCCAAGAAGGGGACACCTCGCTCGAGGCGCAGGCGCTCAGCCGCCCGGGCCGCGCCGAGTCGCTCGAGGGCGCGGCGAGAGAACCCCTGGTCCCGCACCGCCGCCCTCGCGTCCCGGAGGGTGGCGGCTGCCAGCCGAGCCTCGCTCGAGGGGCGCTCGTCCAGCCGTTGCAGGGCGCGGTTCACCCCGTGGCGATCGAGCAGCTGTTGGATCTCCATCTTCAAGGAGCCCACGTCCTCTCGCGTCGCGGCGAGGAAGGCGATGCGCTCGATGATGACGGACAGCGCCGCCACGCTCAGGCCCACGAGCATCCAGAGCACCCAGCGGGCGCCCAGCTCCACGAAGGCCGATAGAGTCGTCGTGATGTCCATATGTGTGATCTCCCGTTCGTTCGTGTTTCTTCAAGCGCCGTCCGTGGCGCGGCGGGCCCTTCTCGGGACCCTCCAGGTCAGTGCCGTCCAGGTCGAAGCCGTGCAGGTCAGTGCCGTGCAGGTCAGTGCGAGTCGGTGCAGTCCAATCCAGTTCGGTGGGGCGCCCCGGCGTCACTCGACGCACACGCGCCGGTGGAGCCAGCTGACGCCACCGCGCAGATCCCGCACGACCAGATAGACGTGGGCCGTCGTGGCCGTGTCCGGGGCGTCCCACTCGACGAAGACGTCGAGGTCCTCGGCGTCGCCGCCGAGCACCGAGAAGGGGCGCTCGAACTTCCCGTCCGTCGCGAGGTGGGACACCTGGAGCGTCTCCCAGGCGCCGGCGGGATCTTCGGGAGGCCGCGCGTCACGGGCCTCCGGACGCAGCGCGAGGTCGACCGCCACGCGCGATCCCCGTGGGACGCAGGGGACGTCGTCTTCCGCCCAAGGGGCGCCCTCCAGCCGCAGGGTGGCGTCCCGGAGATCGGGGTGACGGTGGGGTTCGTTCGTCGGCCCCGCCAAGGAGATTTCGTAGCTCGCCAGCACCTGGGCGGCGTCGGAGGCGACGCAGCGGCTCGTCTCCGCGTCGGGCCCGAGCTCGACGTCCCCCGCGCTGCAGAAGGCGCCCGCGGTGAGCAAGCGCGCGCCCTCGGGGACCTCGAGCTTCAGCGTGGGCTCCGCCGACGATCCGGAGGCCTCGGCGACAGGTGGGGCCGCGCACTGGGGCACGCCTCGGGCGCTCTCCAACGCGGCGCAGGCGAAGAGCCCGAAGCCCACCTCCGTGGGACCCTCCGGGGAGGCGACGAGCCAGCGGATCGTGCCGGATTCACCCGCGAGCGGTGTGGCCCGGTCCGGATCGGCGTCGGCTTCGTAGCGAGCCCCCAGCACGCGCAGCCCGGTGATCGTCTGGCGCTCCACCAAGGGATCGCCGCAACCGCTCGAGGCCAGCACGAGGAGGGGGGCCACGAGCTTCACGTTCTTCATCACAGTTCACCTCGCAATCCGAGATTCGGGAACAGGGGGAGGCCCGTGACCGGCTCCGAAGTGGCGTAGTCGTAGGAGTAGGCCACGCCCTCTTCGTTCTGGGCGTTGTAGGCGTTGAGCACCTCCAGGTACGTCGTCAGCGCGACCGGGCCGAGCTCCCACCGTTTGTCGACGCGCACGTCGAGCTGATGGAAGGCGGGCAGCCGGCGGGACCCGAAGGCGCCGTGGATCGGGCGGTGCTGATCGAGCTCCGCGGCGTACACGGAGCCGACGATGGGGGTGTTCGGGTTGCCGGTGACGTAGCGGAAGCGGCCGCCGAGCTGCCAGCCTGCGCCGAGATCGTAGGTGGCGACGAGCGACAGGTTGTGGGTCTGGTCGCCTTCGTAGATGCGCCAGCCTGCGCCGTCGTTCCGGCGGCTGCGTGAGAGGGTGTACGCGGCGAGGGTCCTGAGATCGGGCAGCGGTCGGGCGCGCACCAGGATCTCGAAGCCGTGGGCGCGTCCGAGCCCCGCGTTCTCGAAGCGCGGCGGCGCGCCCCCTGGCGTCGAGACGATGCGGTTGCGCCAGTCCTTGACGAAGACGTCGACGTCGATGTGCAGGCGCGGATCCGGGTCGGCTTCGAAGCCCACGCTGCCTTGCACCGTGCGCTCGGGGGCGACGCGCGGATTGCCGATCTCCGGCAGCAACAAGTAGTAATCGAC
>JAEWOQ010000501.1 GCA_023460875.1 Pseudomonadota bacterium | reverse complement strand
GAGGGGAGCTGGGCCGCTGGCCCGAGGTCGGCGGGGGGAGCGGCGGCAGGGGCGGCGGCGCCGAGGAGCCCCGCCCCGACGCAGGCGCTGCCCCTGCGGGGGGAGGTGGCGTCAAGGAGCGGCGGCTGCGATCGGCCTTGCGGCGCTCTTCGAAGAGCACGAGCTTGATCAGGGAGTCCGCGTCCGCCTCCTTCTCCAAGGCGGCGATGTCGATGTTGGGGTCGAGCACCTCGGCCAAAGCGAGGAGCGCCCCTCGGAGCATCGCGTCGTTGGGGAACGCCTCGCGGATACACTCCTCACGGGCTTCGTCCGTCGTGAGGGGCGCCAGATCGACGTACAGGCTGTCGATGGCCAACAGCGTCGGGGTGTCCAGGGCTTCGTGCCGCGGCGGCAGCCGACCGATCTTGGTCAGAGTGTCCACCGCACGCTGACGCGCGGCGAGCTCCGCCGCGTCCCGCTCTCCGTCGACGGGAGACACGGCAGAGGCCTCGGGCGCCCCCCCCGCGGCCTTGGCGGAGGAACCCGCCCCACCCTTCCCCTTCGCGGGAGGAGCCTTTCCGCTCCCCTTGCCCTTCCCTTGGGAACGGTTCGGTCCCGACCCGGGGGGAGGCTCGTCGCCGTCCGCGGGGGCGATGTCGCTGTCGCTGACCAGGGCGATCCCGTCCTCGTCGTCGAATCCAGCTACCGACTCGACCCGGCTCTGCACGACGTTCTGCCACAAGTGCTCGAGGGACACGTGAGCGACCCAGTCGGGCAGCTTGACTACCTCGAAGAGCATCGCGGGATCGAGCGGCTTGCCCCCGCGTCCCTCGCTCACCGCCCGCACGAGCACCTGCTCGAGGAGCCCCTTCGGCAGATCCTTGGCCAACCGCTCACTGCCGACTCCGTCGATGACGGCTCCGAGATCGATCAGCTTCTCTTCCAGGGCCGTCGCGATGACGAACACCATGCGCGCGCGCGCCTTCTCGGAGGGCTTCGTCCAGAACTGGTCCCGCGTCACGAAGTCCCACAGGCGCTGGCGATCGAGGTAGCGCACCCGGTCGTCGGCGCTGAACAACTCGAGCAAACGCGGCGCATCGCAGATCCCTTCGTCCAAGGAGATCTGCAGATCCTCCGCCGCCGCCTGGGTGGACTTCTTCGGCGCGATCTTCTCGTGGACTCCAGCCGCCTCAATCAAGATCCTCGCGCGCAGCTCGGTGGCGCCCTCGAGGGCCTCAATGATGTCGGCGGGGCCGAAGCTGGCCACGAAGTCCGCAGGGGTCACCCACGACTCACCCAAGATGTGCTGCAAGCAACGCGACAAGAAGCGGTCGCCCGACCCATCGAGCTTTGAAACGTATGTCATTCCTATACTCCTCGATCTTCGAGTCGATCTTCGAGGTGGGTCTCCGCTGGTTCAGCCCACGGTCGGCGCGGTGCACCCGGTCAGACATCCTAGGCGAAGACGGGCGCCTTGAAACTGCCGGTCGGAGGATTCCATCCCTCGATCCGGCGATCGCGTCCCCGCCCCTCGGAGGTTCAGCGACGAGCACCGCTCTAGATTCCAACAACACCGCATTCCTTGCGCCTCAGCGAAAGCGCTACCACGCGCGCTCATCGCGGGGCAGCCGCGGGTTGGCAAAGTGCAGACGCTGACGTCTCCGGAGCCGCTCGGCCAACGCGACTGGGAATCGCTGAAAGACCTCGCCTCTGGCGAACCGTGCGGCGCTTGGGGCTCAACGTAGACCGCGAGCGCCCGTTGCTGTCGTCCACGTCGGAGGTCCGCATGACCAAAAAACTCAACGGCAAAGTCGTCATCGTCACCGGGGCCACGGGCGGTATCGGAGCAGCCGCCGTCGAGCTCTTCCTCCGAGAAGGTGCCCGCGTGCTCCTCGTGGACCTGCACCCCGAGCCTCTCCGAGACCTCGCTCGACGGCTCGGCGAGAACGCGGCGCCCTGCGCCGCCGACGTCTCGAACCCCGCGGACACGGGGGAGTACGTGGCAGAGGCGGTCCGGCGCTTCGGGGGAGTCGACGTGCTCTTCGCCAACGCCGGCATCGAAGGCTCTGTCAAACCGCTGACAGAATGCAGCGTCGACGAGTTCGATCGCGTGTTCGCCGTCAACGTGCGGGGCGCCTGGCTCGGGATCAAGCACGCTGCCCCAGAGATGGCGAAGCGGGGGGGCGGCAGCATCGTGATCGCCTCTTCCGTCGCCGGGCTCGTCGGCTCCCGGGGGCTCGGCCCGTACGTCTCGAGCAAACACGCTCTCATCGGGCTGGCAAAGACCGCCGCCCTGGAGCTCGCCCCCGCGAGCGTCCGAGTTAACACTGTTAACCCAGGCCCCATCGAGAACCGCATGATGCGCTCCATCGAAGAGCACGCGAACCCGGACGCTCCAGACGTCGTCAAGACAGGGTTCAGAGACATGATCGCGCTGGGGCGCTACGGCACCAACGAAGAGATCGCGCGCGTCGCCCTCTTCCTCGCCAGTGACGACAGCTCCTTCTGCACGGGCTCCGTCTTCGTCGCCGACGGGGGCTTCACCGCCAGCTGACGACGCCCCGCGCCCGCGCACCGAGGAGGACGCCCGCGCAGAAGGAGCCATCTCACTCGCAGGTGCCAGCGCCCTCTGCACAGAGCCAGGCTCCGAGCTCCGGATCACAGGCGCACGCGTCCGCGCCGCCCCCGCTCACGCACTGCTGACCATCGGGGCACCCCACGACGACACAGTCCAGACCCCACGTGGTGCCGCAGCCCGTCACATCGCAGAGGTTGCCGTGGCAGCACGCCGGATCTCCAGGATCACACTCAGGGAGACACGCCTGACCCGCGGAGCAGAGGACTCCCTCCCCACAGTCTGCGTCCTCCACGCAGTCGCTCGGCGGAACACACCACTCGCAGCCGTTGCGCGGCAGCTTCACCCAGTCCACCGGGCACAGCGTCGTGCCGCAGGGGACGCAGTGGCCTCCGGTGCACCATGCGCCCGCCCCGCAGTGGAGATCCGAGGAGCAGCCCTCGCCGGGATCGAGCATGCCCCCCATTCCGCCCACATTCCCGCCCCCCGCCATGCTCGGCGTCCCGCCGGTCCCGATGGAGCCCCCGACCGCCGCTCCACCTGTCGCACCCCCAGTGCCTCCCGTGTGACCGCTGTCCTGCGCCTCCAACACCTGCTCGTGGCCCACGCACCCGACGCCGCTCGAAAGCCAGAGCCCCACGCACAGGCCCAGGCAGAGACTTTGACCGGCCGCCCGACCCCATCGGACCCGCTCGACGAGCCACGACGTGAAGGGGGCAGCGCGGGAGAGGAGTGGTTCCACGAGGGGCGGTGGGAGGGGTGGAAGCGCAGGAACCGCCATGTTCCCTCAGGGCCTCGGCGAATCCAAGACAGCTCAAGGAGCGATCTGGGAGCTGGCCTGACGCCAACCGGCAGGGGGACGTCCGAATGTTTGAGCTGATCTCCGGGTCTCGTGGCCCTATAGCCTGAAGACATGCGGCTCGAGCTGCTCCCCCGGCCCACTCTGCCTCGCGCGGAGGTCATGCCCCGTCCAACAGGGTCACAGGTGCTGCTGCCTGACATCCCCGACGCGGAGCTCGTGGCACGTGTCGCCCGGGGGGACGGCTGGGCCGAAGAGGTCATCTATCGGCGCTACGCCCCCGCGGTGATCGGGGTGGCCAGGCGGCTTCTGGCGAACCAGGCGGAGGCAGAGGATGTGGCGCAGGACACCTTCGTCACCGCCTTCGAGATTTGGGGGCAGCTCCGCGATCCTCTCCGCCTCAAGCAATGGCTGCTCCAGATCGCGGTGCGCAAGGTGCACCGGGTCTTCCGGCGCCGACGGCTGCTCCGGGTGCTGGGCATCCACAGCGCCGAGAACCCCGACACCCTCGAGCACATGGCTCACCCCATGGCGAGCACCGAGGTCCGCGCCGAGCTGGCCCTGGTGGACAAGGCCCTTCAAGGGGTGGCGTCCGCTCAGCGCATCGCGTGGATGCTCCGCAACGTCGAGGGGATGTCCCTGGACGAGGTGGCCTTCGAGTGCTCCTGCTCCCTGGCGACGGCAAAGCGCCGCATCGCCGCCGCCCAGGCGGCCGTGGGCGCCTTGGTCCACTTGGAGGTGCCTCATGAGTAAGTTGCGTCCCCCTCTGAGGAGGTACCTGACCGACGAGGTGCCCGAGGCGTCCTTGCACGAGGTCTGGCAGGGGATCCGGCAGCGCAGAATGCGCCGCGCCCGGCCCAGTCTGCCGCGCTTCGCCTGGATCGGCCTGGCCGCGGCCCTCGTCGTCCTCAGCGTGGTGTGGATGAACGTCCAGGGGGCTTCGGGGCCCTTGGCTACCCAGGACGGCGCCCCGCCCCGGAGCCTCGGCGGGCATCGGCCGGAGCGGATCGTGCTCTCGGACGGCTCCGCCATCGAGCTCGCCGAGCAGTCGTCCTTGGAGGTGCTCAGCAACGATCGTGAGTCGTTCGTGACCGTGCTGCGCCAGGGCCGCGGCACCTTCGACGTGAAGCCGGGGGGCTCGCGGCGCTGGCGCATCGAAGCGGGCCCGGTGGAGGTAGAGGTCGTCGGCACTCGCTTCACCGTGGAGCGCTCCGCAGACCAGGTGTTCGTGCACGTGGAGCGGGGCGCCGTGCTCGTCCGTGGCAGCACCGTCCCCGACCGGGTGCAGCGGCTGAACGCAGGCGCGAGGCTCGTCGTGGGCCACGAGCAGAAGGGACCGGCTCCGCCCGTCCCCGCGAAGGCCTCGGAGCCCGACCCCACCGCAGCACCCGATGCCCCCGCCCAAGAGCTCCCTGCCCAAGAG
>JAEWOQ010000500.1 GCA_023460875.1 Pseudomonadota bacterium | reverse complement strand
GGTTCGGGGGGATGTGGCTCCTCGATGGGACCCAGGGTCCTGTGGCGCGGGTGGCGCTGCGAGGGGAGCTGCGGCGGGAGGGCGGGGTGTTCTCGTCGGAGGCGCGGCTGCCCGGCGGAGAGCTCGGGTACTTCTGGAACCGCGGCAACCGTCAGCTCGAGATCCTCGGGCACGCGGGCTGGACATTGGCGGGACGATTCAACCCCGAAGGACAAACAAGAGATCTACGTGGGATGAGCTATGGATCTTCCCTCTCGATTGGGTGGGGACGTGCGCGTTTGGACGCGGATGTAAGCTGGGTCGACGCCCATGACGCCCTCGGCGCGCTCCTCCACGGCAGAGCGCACTTCTGCGGGCTCTCCCGGGACCGCTGGGGGGGCATGAAGACGAAGGCCGAGCGACAGCGCGACATCGGCCGCCCGCCGGCGCCTCCTGGGTGGGCGATTTGCGCGGATTTTCGCGTGCTTCAGGGGCGCACGGAGCTTCGCAGCGCCGTGGACGAGGGGAGCCCGACCTTCACCACGCAGTACGTGGGCGGGCTTTCCATCGTCGTTGGACAGGTTGGACATCTGTGATTCGCCCGTAGTCGTGCGTCATTCGTGCGAGGCGATCTCCCCATGATCGAAATCATGGACCTCACGATCCGCCACGATCGTCGGCGCTGGCGGACCTCACGCCGTCGGTTCCCGGCCCATCCCGGCTCATCTCGGCCCATCCTGGCTCAACTTATCCTGGCTCAACTTATAGAGGACGCGGCCTCGCGAGCGCGCTCTCTCGCGGCGGTTTGGTGCAATCGGGGCGAGACTGTTCGTGGAGCGTGAGAAAGCTCTTTCTTTATCGACCGCTCGTCGATAACCTGCCCGCGACTCATGACCTGACGCGAGTCGAGCGTGAGTGGAACACCGGAGGCCCCTACCCCCTTGCCTCCGGTTCAAGGAGGAAGAACATGATTCGACATCTCAGTGCTGCACTGCTGCTCGCAACCCTCACCGGCGGTTGCGCCATGTCTGCCAACTCCCCCGTGACCGGCACCATCTACACGGGCGCCAACGGCGCCACCGCTGCGACGTCCAACGCGCTCAGCGGCAAGTCGGGCAAGTCCTGCGCGAGCTCGATCCTGGGCGTCGTGGGTCTGGGCGACGCCTCGATCGCGTCGGCGGCCAAGGCCGGCGGCATCACGAAGGTGGCGGCCGTGGACAGCGAGAACTTCAGCGTCCTCGGCATCTACGCGACGAACTGCACCGTCGTGACGGGCGAGTAAGACTCTCTCCGTCAGTTCGTGAAGCGGCGCCCGGGCGAGAGCTCGAGCGCCGCTTTCTTATTGGGGACCGGCCATCGGGCCGCCGTCTGCCGTCCGCCGGACCGCGAGGGCCGGCTCCGGCGACGGTCGCGCTGCCACGCCTCGAGCGCTGTGGCGGCTCGAGCGCGGATCCATTGGAGCCTCGACTCACCGGAGTGGCTCTTTCTGTGACCAGGGGCTGCGGGGGGCGGCGTGGGAACGGCGTGCGATAGAGCGGGCGGACCGCGTCTGTCGCATCGGGGGAAGGGGATGAGGCCGGGCACGGCTGTTGCACAGGGTTGATACCCATGACGCACACCACCTTTACGCTCCGCAACGTGGCGAGCGCGCTCACCGCGTTCTCCCTGTCCCTCAGCGCTTGCACCCTGGAGATCCCCCACGACGGCTCAGAGGAGGCGCGACCCACGGGAGCGACCGGCGTGGAGCGGGACAAGAGCCGCCTGGGGACCGGAGATCTCACGGTGTTGATGGTCGTGGATCGGTCCGGGAGCATGTTGAGCTATTGGGAGGGGACGCCGAAGTGGCAGATAGCGCGCAACGCCATCGACCAAGCGATCGTTGGCGTCGAGGACGAGCTGACCATCGGCGCCCTCCTGTTTCCGATGGAGAGCGGCTGTGACGTCGTCCCACTGCACGATCCGGCGCAGCTCGACTTTCAGCGAGGCGGCTCCTTCCAGGAGGCGTGGGCAGACAGCGCGGTCTCCTTCCCCGAAGGAGCCACACCCCTCGGCGAGGCGTTTCGGCAAGCGCACGCGGCGATCCTGCAGGCGGAGGAGCTTGGCTTGCTCGAGCAGCGTTTCCGGGTGGTGGTCATCACCGACGGGGAGCCGACCTGTGGGGAGGATCCAGAAGAGCTGGTGGCGCTGGCGGATCTGTGGCGAGAGATGGGCGTGGAGGTCCGGGTGATGGGCTTACCGGGGAGCTCGGTCGCGGCGGCGCTGCTCAACCGCATCGCAGGGGTGGAGCTGTTCGAGGATCCGAGGACCGGCGAGGTGCTCGTCCCCGATGCAGGGGCGCGCTGGGAGGAGGGCGACACCGATGGTCCCGGTTACGTGGCGCCTCCCTCGGGGGAGGACGTGGACGACAGCCTGCACGCCGCGGTGCGCTGAGACGCCGCGGTGCGCTGAGACGTGGGACGGCGCGTGCGATGCGCGGCAGGCCCCGCGGCGCGCGCGGTCAGGCTTTCTCGACCAGCGCGCGGAGCACGTGACGGTGACAGTGCGGTTCGTCCTCCGGGCAATGACACAGGAGGGTGATGTCTTCGCGCTCTGCCAGGTGGCGCAGGAGCCGTAGAGTGTGCCGCTGTCCGTGGTTCTTGATGGTGGCGTTCTCGGCGTCGACGGGCGCGGGCTCGGCCATCTGGGCGCGGTAGGAGGTGCGGAAGGCGGGCCACCCGATGGTGCCCGCCAAGAACGCTTTGAGTAGCCGCTCGGAGGGCGCCAAGTTGGGCATCCAGACGTCGTAGGCGCCTCGGGGTACGCCGTGGCCACGGAAGCGCGCCACCAGCACGCGCAGCCCGTCCGTTGCCTCCACCGGCGAGCGCATGCTCTTGGTGCGCAACATGGGGCTCATGATGTCCGAGAACGCTTCAGGATGCACGAGTGGCGGCGCCCGCTCACAGGGGCCCGGCGCGGCGGTACGGCGGGGCGGTATGGCGCGGCGGTATGGCGCGGCGGTATGGCGCGGCGGTACGGCGCGGCAGGAGCGGGCTCGGCGACGGGATTTCCGGGGTTTACGACGGTGGTTGTGGGTGGGACGAGGGGCTTCGTCGCGGCCGGACGCGGACTCAGGCATACTGGCAAGGATCCCTGGGCCCACGCCGGCCCATCCGAGTCGGCGGCCTCCCCACTCGATATGGTGCAACGCCCATGACAATCACCCCCGGTCTCGTCATCGACGGGAAATACTCCATCACGCGCCTCATCGGTGAGGGCGGCATGGGCGCGGTCTACGAGGGCACGAACGTGCTCATCCGGCGTCGGGTGGCCATCAAGGTCCTCCTGGCGGCGGCGCGCGAGGCGGGCGGAGTGCTGGAGCGCTTCGAGCGGGAGGCGCAGGCGGCGGGCTGCATCGGGAACGACCACATCCTGGAGGTCCTCGATCTGGGCACCCTGCCCAGCGGCGACCGCTACATGGTGATGGAGTACCTGGACGGCGAGTCCCTGGCCGATCGGATCCGACGGCGGGGGCGGCTCACGCCCGAGGAGGCGGGGCCGTTGCTGCGCCAGGCGCTCGTGGGGCTGGATGCCGCGCACCGGGCGGGGATCGTCCATCGGGATCTGAAGCCCGACAACATCTTCGTGCTCAAGGAGAAGGCGGGGCGCCCGGACTTCGTGAAGATCATCGATTTCGGGATCTCGAAGTTCAACGCGCTCGGCAGCGACATGAGCATGACTCGCACGGGGACGGTGATGGGGACGCCCTATTACATGTCGCCCGAGCAGGCGAAGGGCGCCGGCGGGGTCACCGCCCAGTCGGATCTGTACTCGATGGGGGTCATCGCCTTCGAGGCCGTGACGGGGCAAGTGCCCTTCGACGGGGCGTCGTTCAACGATCTCATGTTCAAGATCGTGCTCGGCGAGACCCCCGACCTGCGGGCGCTCGTCCCCGGGATCGATCCAGCCTTCGTCGCCATCGTCGAGCGAGCCATGAAGCGCGCTCTCCCCGAGCGCTTCGAGAGCGCTGAGCAGTTCATCGCGGCGCTCGACAGCTGGCGTCCGCGGGGGCGGACCGTGCCCGATGGCACGCCGGCGCCCGCGGAGCTCCTCGCGGCGACGAACGTGGAGGCCGCGCAGAAGGCTACTTCTCCGACCAACCTCGACTGGGCCGCGTCCCAGACGGTCACGGGCGCGCCGAAGAAGGCGCCGCTGTTCCCCGTTCTGATGGCCGCCGGAGCCATGCTCCTCCTCGCAGGGGGCGGCCTGGCGTGGTGGAGCGCGAGCGGCGGGGAGGACGGGGCCGACGACTCGCCCGTGGCGGCCAGCCTGACGGCGGAGGGGGGGCCAGAAGCAGAGGAGTTGCCGGCAGCAGAGCCTCCCGCCGAGCCCGCCGCGGCCAAGGAGACCGCGGCGAAGACCGCCGCGAAGACCGCGGAGCCCGCCACCGAGAAGGAGCCACCCGCCGCTGCGCAGGGCCCCACCGAGCCCGCGGAGGAGCCGAAGAAGGACGCCCGACCAGCGGCCGACTCCGCGGCTACGACGCAGCCCTCCACGGCCACTCAGGCTGCCGCCAGACCGTCCCGCCCGGCGCCCGCGCGGCCCAGGCCCAGCGCCCCGGCGTCCCCTGCACCGAAGCCAGCGGTGCCGGACTTCGGCTACTGAAGAGCTAACGAAGGAGCCGCCGACGGTTCAGAACCGCCCGGTCAGGCCGACGCTACGCCAACCTAGGACAGGGCGTACATGGGGCTCGTTCTGCTGGCGTGCCGTCTCAGCCTTCGAGGAGTCGTTGGTCAGGAGGAGGAACAGCCCCGCTCCGACGGCGGCGGCGCCCACCCCGAACCCCACGATGGACAAGGTCCCGGAGGTGGCCGCGTTGGACGACAGATCCTTGATCTCGTTCTGCTCCGCGACGGTGCACGCCCCGTCGAGCGCGCAGCCGCGGTCGTTGAAGAGGCCGTCCGCGTCGCCCTTCTTGCCCAGGTGGTCGATGAGGAAGAACGTCCCCACGCCCAGGGCGACCGCGCCCGCGCCCAGCGCGACGTAAGCGGGCACCGGAGAAGAGCCCGTCCCCGAATCCGCCGGCGTCGTCGCGGGCGGCGGCGGCAAGGGCGTCGCTGCCTCGACGGCGGAGAGCTGGAGCGTGACGGACCGCTGGGCACCAGCGTCGATGGTCACCACGACGGGCTCCGCCTGGGCGCCCTGCGCCGTGACGGTGAACTCGTAGGTCCCCGGATCCATCGGGCGGGGGACACCCAAGAGGGCCGCGGGCACGGGTCTGCCGTTCGCCAGGACCTCCGCGTCCTCGGCGCCGGGCCCCTCGACGCTCACGGTGACCCGCGCGAGCCGGGGCTCGAGCTCCTTCATCTCAGCGGCTGCGCTCCCCTGAGCGTCCGCGAAGGCTTGCGGGGCGTTGGCGTCCAGCTGCTCGCGTACGACCTTGTTGTAGAGCTCCAGCGCCTCGACGAGCTCCCCGAGCTTCCCCTTGCTGCGCGCCATGTACAGCAAATGCGGCGGCGCGTGGAACAGGCTCTCAGCGCGTGCGAAGAAGTCGTAGGCCCGTTGCCAATCCTCTACGGCGAACGCGGCGGCGCCTTGCCGGGCCAGGTCGCGCGCGCCGGCTACCTCCTCCGCGCTCTGGGCGATCGCGTCGTCGGGGAGCGCCGCGACGAGCCCCCCAGCGAGGGCGGCTTGGAGGGCGAGGCGCGACACCCAGGAGACGGCGCGGGACCGGGCGCCGCCGGACCTGCTGGCGCGGAGCAATAAGCCACTCATTGCAGCGCATTTACCATGCGCAGCTGCGCGAGATAAGAGCCGAAGGTAGGGGCGAGCGGTGTCGGCTCCTGCGCACAATGTGAGTCGTTCACGGGCCTCGAACGATGCGGATTCGCTGGCGAGGATCCGTGGGAGATCGGTTATGCTGCGCGGGCATGCGCTTCTCGTTCATTCTCGTCCCCTGTATGGCGCTCGTCGCATACTCTGCGTGCACCAGCGAGTACACTGACGAACACTTCGGAGCCCCCCGGGACATCGGCGGCGCAGGGCAGGGGCCGGGTGGGGAAGGAGGCAGTGGCGGTGACGACCCTCACGCTGCGGCCTGCGACGCGGTCGGGCTCGACTGCGGCGACCACGGGAAGTGTTCCGTCGACGGGGAGGAGCCCGCCTGTGTCTGCGACGAGGGGTACGCAGGCATGGAGTGTGGCGAATGCGACGACGGGTATCAGGACAACGATGAGGATGGCACCTGCCAAGAGAGCTGCGCGGGGAACGATTGCTCAGGAGCGGGGACCTGCGACGACGCCTCGGGAGCCGCGGTGTGCAGCTGTGACGGGCTCCGGGCGGGAGATGAGTGTGAGCGTTGCACCGCCGGCTACGAGCTGAACGGCGACACCTGCCAGTGGGTGGGTGGCCTCGTGCAGAACGGGACCTTCGACGACGACTCCGCGTGGACCGTCACGGGCGCCGCATCGATCAACCTGAACGGCTTCTTCGGTCAGCTCCCCCCCGACGCGCTCTGCTACGGCGGCCGCATCGGTCAGGAGCTCGAGATGCCGCCCCGCGACGCCGCGGAGCCGATGGTGCTGCGCTTCAAGGCGTGGCAAACGGGCTCGGAGCACCTCGGGAAGATCGCGGTCCGTCTGGGGGGCGTCACTCACGACGTGCTGACCGCTAGCTCGAAGCCCGCCGAGGCGAACAACTCGATCTGCGTCGGCCCCGCGGCGCTGGGGGGCGCGCAGACCCTGCGGTTCCAACCCGGAGCTTTCCCTGACGACTTCTGCGTGTTCGACAGCTTCCAGGTGGACGACGTGGAGATCGTGCTCGCCGAAGAGGGCCAATGCGCCACCGTCGAGGGCATCCGCAACGGGGATTTCGAGGACGACTCCGAGTGGACGCGGCATGCGACGGGGGTCAACATCAGCGGGGGGAGTGTTTACTTTACTGCCCCTGGTCAGTGTAGCGCTGGCGATCTGAGCATTTCGCAGCCCTTCATCGTGCCGACCGCCGATCAGGTACCGGGGGCGGCGATCCGCGTGACCTATCAGACCGGGAACGGCGATGGCTCCAGCAGCTGCAGCGGCGGGTCTTCCTGTGCCGATACCCTGTTCCTGCAGCTGCGCGACCAGGCGGGAGCCGAACTCGTCCAGCTCGGCGCGCGGCGCTCGTTGGAGACCAAGACGGACGTGGTTTGTCTCCCTCCCGGGTGGCGAGGGAGTAACGTCGTACTTCGGGCGGAGGTCGGTCGTGGTGGCTGCGCAGCCGTCTACGGATTCGACAGCCGCCTCGACAGCATCGAGCTCATCGACGAGCCAGGCTGCGCGGCGGTGAACGGCATCTTGGACGGCGACGCGGAGAGCGAGACGCCCGCGACGGTGCCGTGGTCCTCCACGGGCGCCGGCTCCGTCTTCCACAAGGTGGTCGATTCAGAGGCGGCGTTCCAAGGCGAATCGTTCTTGCAGTTCGGAGTGGAGGCGCGCTGCCCAACCCCGATCATCGGAGTTCCCTTCGTCACGCCCGAGGCGAGCGATAGCGGCAAGGCGGCTATCACCTTCCACTACGATTTCCCCGGGACCAAGGAGGGCACCGTTGGCCAGGTGTGTTCGGCGCTGGGCTGCGAGGTGCTGGAGAGCACCGATGGTTGGTCGGAGCACGTGCTCTGCCTAGATCCACTGGCGCTCGGGGGTGGGCTGAGAGACACGTTGAGCTTCAGGGTGAACGTGCCCGCGGGCGAAGGCACCTGCAACGACGTCATCGAGCCCCAAGGCTTCCGCGTCGACGACCTCCGCGCGGGCACGCATCCCAGCTGTAAGTGACGTCTTTGGGCCGCGAGCGCTCGAGCGCGACCGAGGTCACCGGTGGCCCAGCGCTCATCCCGACGATAGACTGGTTTCGTGGTGTTGGCTCTCGAGAGCGAGGCGGAGCGCGCTGTCGGCCCGAGGCGGGCGGAGTGACGCTCCCTACGCACGCGCGCGTCGTCGTCATCGGCGGCGGGGTGATCGGCTGCTCCGTCGCTTACCACCTGGCGAAGATGGGGTGTCCGGAGGTCGTGCTCCTCGAGCAACACCGCCTGACGGCGGGCACCACCTGGCACTCCGCCGGGCTGATGGTGACGTTCGGGTCGCTCTCGGAGACGTCGACCGAGCTCCGCAAGTACACCCGCGACTTGTATGGACGGTTGGAGGCGGAGACCGGGCAGAGCACGGGGTTTCGGCCCATCGGGTTCATCGAGGTGGCGACCGACGGGGACCGGCTGGAGGAGTACCGCCGGGTCGCGGCCTTCAACCGCTACTGCGGCGTGGACGTGGAGGAGATCTCGCCGGAGGAGGTGAGGGAGCTCTTCCCCCTGGCGCGGATCGACGACGTGCTCGCGGGCTTTTACGTGAAGGACGACGGGCGCGTCGATCCCGTCGACGTCACCATGGCCCTGGCGAAGGGCGCGCGGCTGCAGGGGGTGACGATCCTCGAGGGCGTGAAGGTCACCGGCATCCGGCAGCGCGGCGGCGCGGTCGCCGGTGTGACGACCTCCCACGGCGACGTCGAGGCGGAGATGGTCATCAACTGCGGCGGCGCTTGGGGGCGCGAGCTCGGCGCCCTCGCGGGCGTGACCGTGCCGCTCCAGGCCGCGGAGCACTACTACCTCATCACCGACGAGATCCCGGGGGTGTCGAAGTCCTGGCCGGTGCTCGAGGATCCGAGCTCCTACGGCTACTACCGGGAGGAGGGCGGTGGCTTGATGGTCGGGCTCTTCGAGCCCGAGTGCGCGCCGTGGCAGCTCGAGGGGATGCCCGCGGAGTTCGCGTTCGGTGAGATCCCTCCCGACTGGGAGCGCGTCGGGCCGTACCTGGAGCACGCGATGCGGCGCGTACCGGTGACCCTCGAGGTGGGGGTGAAGAAGCTCTTCTGCGGGCCCGAGTCCTTCACGCCGGATCTCGCGCCGTGCCTCGGCGAGGCCCCCGAGCTCCGGAATTTCTTCGTGGCGGCGGGGCTCAACTCCATCGGCGTGCTCACCGGGGGCGGGGTGGGGCGCCTGATGGCCCACTGGATGCTCCACGGGCGCCCGGACATGGACGTCACCGCCCTGCACCTCGACCGGCTCCAGCCTCATCAAGCAACCCGCGAGTATCGGCGTCAGCGCACGGTCGAGGCCTTGGGCATGGTGTATCGATGCCACTATCCGATGCGCCCGATGCTGAGCGCGCGGGGCGCCAAGCGTTCGGCGCTGCACGACCGCCTCGCGGCGCGCGGCGCCTACTTCCGGGACGTGAGCGGCTGGGAAGGAGCGGATTGGTATGCCCCGGAGGGCACGCGCCCCGACCCTGGTCCGCTCTCCTTCGGCGAGCCGCGCTGGTTCCCCCAGTGGCGCGCGGAGCACGAGGCGGCGCGGGACGGCGTGATCCTGATGGACATGTCCTTCATGTCGAAGCTGCTCGTGCAGGGACGCGACGCGGGGCGCCTGTTGAGTCGGCTCTCCACCGCAGACGTCGACGGCCCCTGCGAGCGGGTCACCTACACCCAGTGGCTGAACGAGGGGGGCACCCTCGAGGCGGATCTCACGGTGACCAAGCTCGACGCGGATCGGTTCCTGGTGGTCGCCTCGGACACCGCCCATCGGCACGCGCAGACGTGGCTCGCGCGGCACGCCCCCTCCGAGGCGCACGTGTTCACGACGGACGTGACCTCCGGCTACGCCCAGATCAACGTGCAGGGACCGCGCTCCCGGGAGCTGCTCGAGGGACTGACCAGCGCGGACCTGTCCAACGAGGCGTTCCCGTTCCGCACCGCGCGGGAGATCGAGCTCGGCTTCGCGCGGGTCCTCGCGCTGCGCATCACCTACGTAGGCGAGCTGGGCTACGAGCTCTACGTGCCCACGGAGCAGGCGGTGCACGTCTACGAGCTGCTCGTCGAAGCAGGCGTTCACTACGGGCTGCGGCACGCTGGCCTGAAGGCGCTCTCCAGCCTGCGCCTGGAGAAGGCCTACCGCGACTACGGCCACGACATCGACAACACGGACTGTGTCCTCGAGGTGGGCCTCGGCTTCACCGTCGACCTCGACAAGCCGGCCGGGTTCATCGGCAGGGACGCCGTGCTGGCGAAGAGGGCGGCGGGACCCCTGCGGCGCCGCCTGGTGCAGGTCCTCTTGGAGGACCCCGAGCCCATGCTGTTCCACGCGGAGGTGCTGCTCCGGGACGGGCGGCCTGTCGGGTACGTCCGGGCGGCGTCCTACGGCTTCACGCTGGGGGGCGCCGTGGGGCTCGCCCTAGTGGACGCCGGCGAGCCGCTCACCCAGGCCTGGCTCGACGGAGGCGCCTGGGAGGTGGACGTCGCCGGGCGGCGCTACCCCGCCCGCGCGTCCCTGCGCCCCCTCTACGATCCGAAGAGCGACCGCGTCCGGCTCTGAGGCTCTCTGGGGCCTGTGTGTTCGCGCTGCGCCGTGTTCGCGCTGCGCCGTGTTCGCGCTGCGCCGTGTGCCCGCTGCATCCGCGTGGCGTCATCGGCCCGTGCTGCGCTGCGCTGCGCTTGCGCTGCGCGTCCGCTGGGAGCCCGCTCAGCGGCACCCCTGAGCGCGAGTCTCGTTGCCCGACGGACACCACGAGCTACCGTTCTGGAAGCAGCTGGTGCTCCAGGAGCCGCTGTTGCCGCACGCGGGTACGGAGGTCCGCCAAGCGTTGGTGCCGCGACTGCATGCCTCACTGGTGCTGCACTCGGTCGCGGTTTTCGTGTACTGCTGGGTCTCGGTGCCGCTGCAGTCGAAGTCGAAGCCGCCGCACCCGGTGCGCTTCGTGGTGAAAAAGGAGGTCTGCCCCTTGTAGGCTCTGGCGTCCGTGTCGCAGCAGTCCGTGGACTCGGTGCCGTAGCCGCTGGGCGGCGAGGTGCCGCAGAGGGACGTGGCGGTGCCGTAATGCCCGTCCTTGTCCGCGTCCGCGTAGAACACGTTGCAGCTGCCGGAGGCGCACTCCGCCGCTTTCCCGCAAGGTTGCCCGTCCTTCTTCAGGCAGGCCCCGTCGCGGCAACCGAGGGCGCACTCTTCGTCGGGCTGCCAGGCGCCGTCCTCGCCGCAGCGGAGCAGCGTGGAGCCGTCGCAGCGAGCGTTGGGGGCGACGCATAGGGTCGTGCACGCGCCGTCGACGCAGGCCGGCCGCTCGTCGTCGTCGTCCGTCGTGCAGACGTTGCCACAGCCGCCGCAGTGGTGGGGATCGTCCAGGGGCGCGACGCAGCCGACGCCGTCCCCGTCGTCGCAGCACAGCTCGTCGGGGCCGCAGGCTGCACCGCTCCCGCACACGCAGAGCCCCTCGGAGCAGGCGTCGGTCCGCTCGGGGTCGCAGGCATTGCACCCGTCGCCGCAGCGCTCGAAATCGTTCGAGAGCCCCAGGAGATCGCAGGCTCCCCACTCCCCCTGCGCCGTGCATTGGCGCACGCCCGCGGCGCAGAGCTCTCCCACGGAGGAGAAGCATGCGGGCGGCGCGCCGAGATCACAGGTGTCCGTCGTGTCGCTGCCGCCGTCGCTGCCCGCGGCGTTCCCTGTGCTTCCCGCGCTTCCGGTGTCGCCCCCCGCGGAGCCGCTGAGAGGGGGATCGTGGGAGGCGGCTCCGCCGCTGGGGCTCCCGGCGGCTCCTTGCAGGTCCTCGAAGTCCCTCTCGGGGGCGCTGCAGGCCAGCGCCAGGAGGGAGAGCAGCAGGGGAGCCGTCGACGCGGTGCGTCGGTGGGCCACTGGGGTGCGTCGCGGCGGCCGGGGGAGGTCGCGGACCAGTTCAGGGGAATTCTTCATCG
>JAEWOQ010000499.1 GCA_023460875.1 Pseudomonadota bacterium | reverse complement strand
CGCACGTGGGCCACCCCGGTAGCAAAGGACGACTCCACGCCGAAGCTCTCCTCGAAGGCGCGCCGCTGCGCGGGCGTCCCTGCGAGGATGAGCTCTCCCCCCGGAGCGAGCTCGGCGCCGCCCGTGGGGCTCACGACGAGCGCCTCCGGGGTGCGCACGCCGATGACGTTCAAGCCCGTCCGCTCGCCGATCCCACTCTCCTCTACCTTCATGCCGCCGAGCGAGTGCGGCACGGGCACCCAGAAGAGCTCCACGTCCTCGCCGAGGATCACGAGATCCCGCTGCTGATACAGGGCGAACACGCTCTGCACCCCGAGCCGCGCGTAGCTCAGGACGAAGACGGCGCCGGCCCGGTGGATCGCCTCGAGGTTCCGCTCATGGGTGATGCGGCTGACGATGCGCGCCTCCGGGTTCAGGCGGTGGCAGAACAGCGCCAGGAAGATGTTCGTGGCGTCGTCATTCGTGGTCCGCACCACCGCGGGCGCCTGGTGGATCCCGGCCTCCTCCAGGACCCGCAGCTCGGAGGCTTCGCCGTAGTACACCTGCGCCGGGAGCTCGGCGAGCGCCTGGCTCAGCTCACGTGCGCGCTCGACCAGGTGCACCTCGATGCCCCGCCTATGGAGCGCGCGGGTCGTCGCCCGCCCCACCTTCCCTCCGCCGAGCACGACCACCGGCTGCTCGTTCGTCCCAGGCACCCGCAGGGCTCGGTCCAAGATGGCGATCTGCTCCTCGCCGCCGGCCACGACGACGACCGCGTACTCGTCGAGCACCGCGTCCGCCTGCGCCGCGTACAGGTGCCCGCGCTCCCAGTAGGCGATGACGCTCACCCCGAGCCGCTCCCGCAGCCGCGACGCGCGGATGGATTGACCGGCGAGCTCGGTGTTGTGCACTGGGAACTCCGCGATGAGCACGCCCTCGAACTCGCCGATCACCTGTCCGCTGCGCCCCCCCGCCACGACGCGCGCCGCGAGCTGCTCGCCGAGCCGCTGTTTGAGGGGCAGCACGTGGGTCGCGCCCGCGAGCTCCAACACGTCGATGGACGCGGCGTTCTCTACCAGCGCCGCCACCGCGAGAAATGGCGCGACCTCGCGGGTCGTCAACGTGATGTTCGTGTTGGTGGCGTCGTCGTGGTTGGCATAGAGCAAGCGGGCCTTCGCCGCGTTCGCGGCCACGTAGGTCTCCTTGCTGTCGGGCTCCCCGACGATCACGGACACCCCTTCGTCGTGGAGCTTGGCGGCTCTCGCGTGATCCGCCTCGATCACGACGTACTGGGCCGCGCTCTCCGTGAGCCGCTTCACCAGCCCCTGTGCGATCCCGTCATAGTGGGTGATGATGAGGTGGTCCTGCACGTGCGGCGACAAGCGCCGCGGCGCCCGCGAGCGGATCTGCGCCTCGAGCCAGGGCGCATACAGGTACCTAATGAACGCGAAGGGGAGCACGATGAGCAGCATGACGATGCCGCTCAGCAGCACGACGACGCTGAACAACCGGCCTGCGTCGCTCTGAAAGGTGATGTCGCCGAACCCCAGCGTGCTCATCACCACGAGCGTCCAGTACAAGCCGCTCAGCCACGAGTGCCGCTGCCCCTCCAGGAGCATGAGCACGTGGAACACGGTCGAATACACCAGCACGACCGCCACGAGCAGCCCCACGAACTTCAGCAGGGCGCGCAGGTTCTGGCGAGAGTGCTGCTCGGTGAACAGATAGGAGAGGCGACGGCCCAGGAACATCGTGCGGCCCTCCGGCTCAACGGCGCGATCCGCGTGCACGTGAGCCCAGCTGGTGTAGCCTCCTGGAGGGAGGGCCCCATGGACATCATCGATCCAGCAACCGGCGAGATCCTCGGACGACTCACCGCCGATGACGAGCAGGGGGTCCGCGAAAAGGCGGAGCGGGCGCGGGCGGCGCTGCCCTCCTGGCGAGGGGCGTCCTTCGCCGAGCGAGCCGCGATCGTAGGACGTTTCCGATCGGGTATTCAGACGCACCTCGAGGCGCTCGCCCGCACCCTCAGCCGGGAGACGGGCAAGCCTCTGACCCAGAGCCGAGGAGAGCTGAACGCCCTGCTGACCCGCATCGACTTCTTCCTGGAGCACACCTCCGAGGTGCTGACAGAGCACGTGGTGCACGACGGGCCGGGGCTCCGGGAGGTCGTCGCGCGAGAGCCTCTGGGCACGGTGGCCTGTGTGTCTGCCTGGAACTATCCCTATTTCGTGGGTGGGAACGTGTACCTGCCCGCGCTGCTCACGGGGAACGTGGTGCTCTACAAGCCCTCGGAGCTCGCCACCCTGAGCGGCCTGCGGATGGAGGAGCTCTGGCGCGAAGCGGGGCTGCCCGACGGCGTCTTCCAGACGGTGGTGGGCGCCGGTGACGTCGGGCGCCTCCTGCTCGATCAACCCATCGCCGGCGCCTTCTTCACGGGCTCCTTCGCGACCGGACAGCGCATCGCCACCCAGCTCGCCCCCCGCTTGATCCCCCTCCAGCTCGAGCTCGGCGGCAAGGATCCCGCCTACGTCACCGAAGACGCCCCGGTCGAGACCAGCGCGCAGTCCCTGGTCGAGGGCGCCTTCTACAACGCCGGGCAGAGCTGCTGCGCGGTCGAGCGCATCTACGTCCACCGAGAGCGCTTCGATCACTTCGTGGAGCATTTCGTTGAGGCGACCCGCAGGCTGCGCATGGGCGCCCCTCTGGACGAGAGGACCACCCTGGGCCCGCTGGCGCGACGCGACGCGCAGATCGAGGCTCTGGAGGCGCAGGTCCGCGACGCGACGGCGCGGGGCGCGCGGATCCTCACGGGCGGCAGGCGCGCGGAGCGCCCCGGCTTCTTCTTCGAGCCCACCGTGCTCGTCGACGTGGATCACTCCATGGACGTGATGCGCGAGGAGAGCTTCGGACCCGTGATCGGCATCCAGGCCGTCGACGGCGACGACGAGGCCCTCTCCCTGATGGGCGACACCCTCTATGGCCTCACCGCCGCCGTCTACACGCCGAACCCCGATCGCGCGCGCGCCCTGCTGTCCACGCTCCCGGTCGGCAGCGCCTACCAGAACTGCTGCGACCGGGTGAGCCCGCGCTTGCCTTGGAGTGGACGTGGACACTCGGGGCTGGGCTGCACCCTGTCCATCGACGGCATCCGCGCCCTGACGGTCCCCAAAGCCTGGCACCTGCGGAGCTGAGCGGGCTCACGGCTCGCTTCATGGCCCTCCTCCCCGAAGGTGGCGCACCGGAGGGAGCTCGCGGAGGCTGGCCCATCGGCCGATATCGCGGGAAGATGGGGAGTCTCACGGAAACTCCACCCCTCCTCCCCCCTCCGGAAGCATCATGCCCCTCCGCTCCTTCGCGCTCCTGTTCGCCCTCGTCGCCTGTGGAACCTCTGGAGGAAACACCGCGCCGGGCGGCCAGTGCTCCGACGACTCCTGCCCACCTGCGACGGGAGGTCAACCAGCCCACGCCACGGGCGGTGACGGGAACGAAGCTGGCACAGGTGGTGGGGCGCCCCTCCCGACCGGCGGGAGCGGCGGCGCCGCGAGCGGTGGCGGCGGGGGCCTCACCCCGGGCGAATGGAACGCCCACGTGATGGACGGCGCCGCGGACCTTCTCGACGCCGAGTACGCAGCGTGGCGCGGCGCCCATTTCCACGAGTGTCCGGACGGCAGCGCCTCCGTGCGCATGAGCCACGACATGGTCGTCTCGGAGGGCATCGGGTACGGCATGCTGATCACCGCGACCCTCGGTCCCCAAGCGGACTTCGACGCTCTGCACAAGTTCTATGACCAGGCAGCGAAGGGGAGCTCGGGCCTGATGAACTGGGAGTGCGGTGCTTGTGGGAGCTGCGGGGGCGGCGGCCCAGCCACCGACGCCGATCTCGACGTGGCGATGGCCTTGGTGCAAGCGGACGCGCGCTGGGGCGGCTACGCCGACGCCGCTCTCGCCGTCATTCGGAACCTCCGGAAGCCGAGCGTCACCGAGCAGTGCGGCGCGCTGCTCATCATGCGCCCGGGAGACCACTGGGGCGGCTGCTCCGACAACGGGCTCATCAACCCCTCCTACTGGGCGCCCGGGTACTACCGAGTCTTCGCGGAGCGCGATCCCGAAGGTGCCGACGTCTGGAACACCCTCATCGATGACAGCTACGCGCTGTTCGAGGAGAGTCGCGGGCATCACCCGGACAACCTCTTCCTGTGGCCCGACGCCATGACGTGGAACGGGTCGGGGTTCGATCCTGCGACGGGGTTCTCGTACAACGGCTACGACGCCTGCCGGGTCCCGTGGCGCCTGGCCGCCGACTATGCCTGGACAGGGGACACGCGCGCGCGAGCGCTGCTCGAGTGGACGAGCTCGCAGGTGGACACCCGGGGGTTCGACGGGATCAGCGGGGACGCCAACAGCGCCTTCTACGGCGCTCTGGCCATCGGCAGCGTCGCCGTGAGCCAAGCAAAGGCGAACGAGCACTTCTCGGCCTGGATGAGCGCGGACGTCGACGATGCTCCCTACTATCAGGGGACCCTGCGCATGCTGTACCTGATGATTGCAGCCGGGAAGTTCCCCTCGACGCTCTGAACAGTTCCTTCGAATGGAAACTGTGCCTAGATTACACGGAGGCCGACCGCGTGTTGGCCCTCTTGGAAAGAAAGTTATGCAAATCCGACTCAATACGGACAAGAACATCGAAGGTCGCGAGAAACTCGCCGAGCACGTGGAGAAGGTCGTCAGCCACACGCTGAGTCATTTCGCTCGCCGCATCACGCGCGTCGAGGTGCACCTCGGCGACGAGAACGGCGAGAAGACCAGCGCCGGCGACAAGCGCTGCATGATGGAAGCTCGCGTCGAAGGGCGCCCCCCGACCGCCGTCACTCACCACGCAGACCACGTCGACCAGGCCATCAGCGGAGCTGCGGACAAGCTGAAGCGCGCCCTGGAACGGGATCTCGATCGCCTCGAAGCCCGCTGACTCCCAGCTGTGGGAGGGGTGAGCGCAGCGCGTGCCGCTCGGCGTCATGAGCGCGAGGGCACGCGACGCTCAGGGCGCCGCAGCCCGCCCCCCGTGCCAATAAGCGGCGAGGCGCCGAGCGCAAGCTCCCTACGCTCGCTCATGTCACCGCCTGTCCTGCTGCTGCCCTTCGAGGGCCGCCAGGCGCCGCTCCAAGTCGATGCGGACCTGCCGCTCGCGCTCCTTCTCCGCGCGCTCGTGTTCTTTCTCGGCACGTTCGCGCTCCTTCTCGGCGCGCTCACGCTCCTTCTCCGCGCGCTCGTAGTCCGCCTCCGTACGCCACCGCTGGTGCCCCGCGCGGTCGTCGGCGATCTCGAGGAGCCGTCCACAGGGCACGAGCCAAGCGCCGAGGACCTCGCAGAAGGCCGGCTGGTCACCGAAGTGCACCCGCTCGAACAGACCCGCCGGGACCCGCCTCCACACCTGCAGCGCGACCGGCCCGCCGAGGGACCTCGGGCCCACGAGCAGCGGATCGAACACGATCAGCTCCTGCGTTCCGAGAGCCGCGTAGCGATCTTGGAGCTCCGTGTAGTCCTTGTGCGGGTGGTTCGCGCTCACCACCTCGAAGCACAGGGCCGGGGCAACCTGACCCGGACGCCAGGTGCACAGGCTCCCGAGATCGTCCGCGTTCTCTGGAGGCGGCTCGAGAAGGCAGACGTCGGGATCGATGCCGATGTTTGGCGCCTCTTCGACCCAGCGCACCGCGAGATTGCGGGCGACGCGTACGGCCCGAGGAGTCCGTCGGCTCCAGGCCTCCAGGACCAGCTCGAGGTGGCGGGCGGCGGTATTATGAGGCACGGACTCTGGCACGGTTCCCTCCGGGAGAACCCATGTCGAGCGATACCTCTCCGTCAGATAACGCACGCTGACCGCGACCGGATACTGCACGATATCCATTGTAGCTCGCATGGGCTGCATCGCAGCACCCCTCTCCCGCAAGGCGCGTGCCGGCCTCAAAGATTCTGGATTTTTCGAGAGTTACGAGGCCGGCGTTCGTTCCTCGGAGGTAGCCGCCAGCCCTCGGGTGCCTGGCAGCCACGGCGGGAGGGGCCGCCGTATCTCCGTGCGCTGCGCGGAGTCATTCGCTGAGCGCGCGGCGGGCTGGTGGCGCCCACCCCGCAGCGCCGCCCATCGCGCATATCGAGCTTGCGCTGGCGAGCGGCCAGCTCATGCTCGACGCCCTATGACGACGACAGTGCTCTTCGACCTCCGCTCCGACACCGTCACGCAGCCCACCGACGCCATGCGCGCCGCCATGGCCGCGGCGCCCGTCGGGGACGACGTCTATGGGGAAGATCCGAGCGTCCGGGAGCTCGAAGAGCGGGTCGCCGAGGTGGTCGGGAAGGAGGCGGCGCTGTTCGTCCCGAGCGGGACCCAGGCGAATCAGATCGCCCTGCTGTGTCACACGACGCGGGGGGACGAGGTGATCGTCGGGGAGGGTGCCCACTGCGCCTTCTACGAGTCGGGCGCCGCAGGAGCCCTGGCGGGGGTACAGCTGGCGTGCGCCGGGCGGGGTGGCCTGTTCACGGCGGAGGAGGCCGAGGCGGTGATCAAGCCGACGGATGATCACTGCCCGCAGGCACGGCTGATCACCGTCGAGAACACCCACAACCGCGCGGGCGGGCGGGTGTTCCCTCAGCGCGACGTGCTCGCCATCGCCGCGCTGGCCCGCAACCGCGGGCTCGCGCTCCACCTCGACGGCGCTCGGCTGTGGAACGCCGCGGTCGCCAGCGGCGTCGATGAGGCAGCCCTGAGCGAGCCCTTCGACACGGTAAGCGTCTGTTTCTCGAAGGGGCTCGGCGCCCCCGTGGGCTCGGCGCTGTGTGGCCCCGCTCCGCTGGTCCGCAAGGCACGGCGTTGGCGAAAGATGCTCGGCGGCGGCATGCGTCAGGCGGGCATCATCGCGGCGGGGGCGCTGCATGCCCTCGAGCATCACCGAGCGCGGCTCCACCTCGATCACGATGCGGCCCGGAGCATCGCTGGTGCGCTCGCGGAGCTCCCTGGAGTGACCGTGCTCCCCGTCGAGACGAACATCGTGCTCATCGACGTGCCCGGCGTACCCGCAGCGCGCGTCGTGGCCGTCGCCCGGGAGCACGGCGTGCTCATCGGCGCCTTCGGCCCCGAGCGAGTGCGAGTCGTGACGCACCTAGACATCGATGCCTCGGGTTTGCAAGAAATCGTAGTGACATTGACGCAGGCGCTCACCGCTGCGCGGCAGCAGCATCACTCGGCGATCCCCGGGGACGTCTGAATCGTTCGCCCGCCTTCCTAGGGCACGCCGTAGGAAGCCCTGGCAGCGCTGGAGCGCGCTTTCTTCCCGGATCCCGTGCGGTACGATCGGACACTGCCTACCTTGAGGCTCCCCTGGTGACGAAACCCACACGGCGCCGCGCTGCGCGCCCGACAAGCAGCCGCATTCGCGGGCCAGTGATGCTCATCCTGGTCCTGCTGCTCGCCACGCTCGGTCACCTGCACTATGCCAATGTGACAATCGACGACGCGTTCATCTCCTTCCGCTACGCGGAAAACCTCGTTCGAGGGCACGGCCTCGTCTTCAACGAGGGGGAGCGGGTCGAGGGCTATTCCAACTTCCTCTGGACGCTCCTGCTCGCGGTCCCCATCTGGCTCGGGGTGGATCGCGTCGAGCTTGGGATGCTCGTCACGGCGAAGGCGCTTGGCGCGCTCTTGAACCTGGGCACGCTGGTCTTGCTTTGGAAGACGACCGCCTTGGGTCGACCCAAAGAGCGCCCCTCTGCGCTCGCGCCTCTCTATCTGGCAAGTTTGGCGCCCCTGCTCATCTGGGCCGTCAGTGGGCTCGAGACCTCCCTCGTCACCCTGCTGATCTTCGGGACCCTGCATCTCCACATACGGGAGGAGCTGGCCTTTCGCGACGGCCGAGAGCAGCTGCCCTGGTCCTTCCTTGTGCTCGCGCTCGCCGCCTTGACGCGCCCGGAGCCCGCCGTCCTCCTCGTCCCCTTGGTCGCCCTGCGGCTGAGCGCTCGCTTCCGTGGCGACTCGAAGTGGCGCCAGATGCGTCGTGAAGTCGTCCGAGTCGGATGGTTCGCTCTACCCTATGGTGCGTTCCTGCTCTGGCGCATCGGGTACTACGGGGAGCTCCTCCCGAACACGTACTACGCGAAGATGCACGACGACCCGGAGGTGCTCGCACGGGGTTGGCGCTACCTGACCGGAGCCTTTCGTGACCTCGCCTGGGGATGGCCGGGCGCCTGCGCCGGCTTGGCTCTGCTCGGCGTCCGAGGGCGCGTGCCTCACCGTGTGCTCGCGACCTCCGCCTTCCTGTTGACTCTGCTCGCGGTCGTTTGGTGGGAAGGCGGGGACTGGATGCCGGCGCGACGCACCCTCGTGCCTGCTCTTCCCCTCGTTGCCTTGCTGATGCACGAGGTCTGGAGAGCGTGCGGAGAGGCTCACCCAACCCACCTGGCTCTGCGGCGCATGCCCAGCTGGGTCGCGCCCCCCAACTGGATCGACCAGTGGAATCGGGCCGTCGATCAGGTGAGCACACGCCCCAACCTCGTGCGTACGCTGCGGTTCGTCGCGCGCGCCACCTTCGTCGGAGCGCTCGCCGTCAGTGCCCGCTCCAGTCACTCGGCTCTTCACATGCAGGCGGTCTCCGGGCTCCGAGCGAATCAACTCGGTACGGGCCTCCACTTCGAGGTCGCCAGCTGGATGCAACGAGAACTCCCCCGGCCGGGGCTCCTGGCGCTCGGAGAAGCTGGAGTGATCCCCTACCTCACGAAGTTCCCGGTCCTCGATCTCTTCGGGCTGACGGACCCCCACATCGCTCGCCAACACGGCAGGCTGCATACGAAGTTTGACGCCGACTACGTGCTGCGCCGCGACCCCGCCTACGTGTTCCTCGTCGCGCACCCCTCCGGGCAGGGCAGCTGGTTCTCCGATCACTACCACGCGACAGTCCTGCTGGAGGACGCGCGGTTCGCCCAGCGCTACACCGAGCTCCAGAGGTTCGACGGGGGCGTACTCTTCGCTCGGGCCGACCTGGTGCCGAGCTCCGACGTGCCGCGCGAAGACGAGCAGCGCGCCACAAAATAACGGAACGTCCTCCCGCGGGAGGACGTTCCGTGCTTCGGACGAAGAGCTGGGGTCAGTCGC
>JAEWOQ010000498.1 GCA_023460875.1 Pseudomonadota bacterium | reverse complement strand
CTGGAGCCTCGGGGTCATCGCCCTGGTGACCTTCCTGCAGCTGGGTAACCTATACATACTACCACGCCTCTACCTGGCGTTCCACGTGGGTCTCTCGAGCTTGGCTCTGGCGCTCGCGGCCCTGGGTTGGGCCGTTTGGTTGCCCTGGGAGCGTCTCCGGCCTTCCCCCCGCGTCGCGGCGGCCATCGGAGCCGTGCTCGTGGCAGCCCTGGCCTTGGTGCCCGGGGCCCGATCCGTGAGCGGCTTCGACAACCTCCGCTGGATCCTGGTGGAGCACGCGCCGACGCTCCGGTGGGGTGTGCGCCTCGCAGCGGCGGTGGCGCCTCCCCCCCCGAACCGCTGCCAGGACGCCTCCTGTGACGAGCTCCCGAGCGTGAGCGCCGCGACGCCCGGGGGACCGACCCTCGACTGGTCCGGGCGAGACATCGTGCTCATCACCGTGGACGCCCTGCGCGCGGATCGGCTCGGGGCCACCCGAAAGGGGCGCTCGCTGACCCCTCAGCTCGACGCTCTCGCCCGGGAGGGGGTCGTCTTCGAAGCGGCCTATGCCGCTACCCCGCACACCTCCTACTCCCTGACCTCTCTGATGACGGGCAAGTACATGCGCCCGTTATTGCTCCAAGGGGCGGGGGAGGACTCGGACACCTGGGCGGGGCTGCTCCGCACCTACGGTTATCGAACCGCCGCCTTCTATCCTCCGGCGGTCTTCTTCATCGACACGGCGCGCTTTCGGCGCTTCGAGGAGTCCCGCCTCGACTTCGAGTACACCAAGATCGAGTTCGCAGAAGGCGAGAAGCGCCTCGGGCAGATCCGCGACTACCTGGCGCAGCAGCCCGCAGAACAGCGGCTTTTCCTTTGGCTGCACCTCTTCGGTCCCCACGAGCCCTACGAAGCCCACCCGGGCTACGATTTCGGGGCCCGGGACGTGGATCGCTACGACTCGGAGGTGGCCTTCGCCGATCACACCGTAGGGGAGCTCCTGCGGATGGTGCGGGCGCGCAACCCCCGTGCGGTGATCCTCGTCACCGCCGATCACGGTGAGGAGTTCGGGGAGCACGGGGGCCGCTATCACGGCACCACCGTCTACGAGGAGCAGGTGCGGGTGCCTCTCATCGTGGTCGCGCCGGGAGACGTCCTGCCCGGACGGGTCGCCCGCCCGGTCCAGACCATCGATCTCCTCCCCACGGTGCTGCGCGCCCTCCGGGTGCCCCCGCAGCCACGCATTCGGGGCCGAGATCTCGGCCCGCTCCTGGCCCAAGGCGGCGTCGACTCCACCCCCGCTGCGCCTCAGAGCAGCGGGGAGGGGGGGGGCGGGGAAGGGAGCGAAGGGGACGAGGGACTCGCCGTCGCCGAGACGGAGGACTACGCGCTGCTCGCCGAGGGCACCTTCCGCCTGATCTGCGAGCGCCGGGTCGGCGCCTGCCAGTTGTTCGATCTCGCCACGGATCCCGCTCAAAGACACGACGTGTCCGCGAAGCACCCGGAGCGCCTCCAGCGCATGCGTGAGCGCTCCCGCCAGCTGGCCGCCTCCCACGGGGAGTTCGAGTCGCGGGGCCTGCGGGCGGAGGGGAGGGGCTGGCCCGCGCCAATCTTGCGAGGGATCTCCGGCGATGGGGACGCCGCCCCCGATCTGTCGGAGCTCCTCGACGACGCGGATCCCGCCATTCGCCGGAAATCCGCCGAGCTCCTGTTCGAGCTCCAGCGGCCGGAGACGGCTGGCTCCCTGCGCCTGTCACTCACCCGGGACGAAGATCCCATGGTGCGTCGCTGGGCGGCTTTGGCCTTGACGCGCCTCGGGGAGGGGGCGCCTCTCGTCTACGAGCTGGTGCAGGACGGAGAGCCCCCCTTCCGACGTCTGGCGGCCCTCGCCCTCGCGGAGACGGGAGACGCCCGCGGAGAGCGCGAGCTCCTGGCCTGGTGGAGTGATGCCACGGCGCGGGACTTCGAGCGCTCTCGGCAGCTGCTCCGGGCGTTCGCGAAGATCCGCTCCCAGGCGGCGGTGGCGCCCCTCGCGGCGAGCTTGGGGGACGTGCGGCTGCGCCCGGATATTGCCCGGACCCTCGCGGCCATCGGCGACAAGGACGCCCGCTGGTTTCTCGTGCGCGCCCTGATGAACGAGCGCTACCAGAGCGCCCGGGGCGCGCTCGTGGAGTCGATCGTGGCCCTCGGCGGGAAGGGGGATCTAGTGATCCCGTTGGTGCGCTTCTTGGGGGTCCCCGATCCGCTCGAGGACGGCCTCGCTCACGCGCAGAAGGCCGACATCCTCCACCACATCGGCGGGCCCAAGCGGGACCAGCTCCGCCGCCTCCGCTCCCTCGCCAACTCCGGGGTGGTGACGCACCTGAACGTGCCGCCCGGGGGCAACGGCTCGGGGGTGCGGCTGGTGGTGCGGGCCCGAGCGCGGGGCGCGGAAGGCGGCATCATCTACCTGCAGAGGGGCACGGAGACCCCTCCGAACAACTCGAAGGATTCGAAGGTAAGGTTTCGATATCGCCCAACAATCGAGCGTGAGAAAGCACTTGAGGTGCGCATCCCGTCGGCTACGGAGCGCGGGGCTACGCAGCGCGGGGCTACGCAGCGCGACGCTACGGAGCGCGGCGCTATGGAGGAGGGGGCCTCCGAGGTGGCGGTCACCCTGCCCGACGCCTGGCGGGCCCGGCCCGGGCACCCGTTCCCCCTGGCGCTGTTCGCGGACCAGAACGTCGAGGTCGACGCCCTCGCCCTCGTGCCCCTGGCCGATGAGCTCCCCCCGCCACCACCGGAGCCGTGGCACCCAAAATGAGGTGAAGAGGGGCTTGTCGCCAACCGCGTCGCAGGTGGTATAGAGGCGCCGGTGACCGAGCAGGAGAAACAAACGCGTCGCGCCCGACGCACCCGTGAGCAGGGTCGTCAGGCACTCCCCACGTCGAAGGCGGCCCAGTCCGGGGCGGACGACTCCGCCGAGCAGGAGCCGCGCGGAGCCGAAGCGATCAAGGATCGTAACAAACGACTCCGCGACGAGGCCGCCCGCAAGCGCGCTTCCGGCAGGAAACGCGCCCGCGCTGTCGCGGCGACGGAGGGACTCGGCACGGGTGAGCGAGTCGACGACGCCTTGATGCGCTCGGCGGACGCCGTGACCAGTTTCTTCAAGAAGAACGTCGGCTGGTTACAGTGGGTGTTCTTCGCGGGAGCGGCTGGCAGCATCGCTTACCTCATCGTCGACTACCGCGCGGGGCTCGGAGCCGAGAAGGAGAGCCACGTCATCATGGAGGCGGTCGCCGCGCAGCAGGGGCGCGTGGCCGACAACGACCTGTGGCGGAGCCCCGATCCGAACCTCATCGATCCGCGGCCGGAGTTCGCCTCCGACGAGGCGCGCTTCGACGAGGCGGAGCAGCGTTTCCGAGCTGCGATCGCGGAGACCTCGAAGAAGGGGCCGCAGCTGTTCGCGCACCTCGGGTTGGCGGGCGTTCTCTTCGATCGCGGCAAGTTCGCGGACGCGCGCGCCGCCTACGACGACGCCGTGGGCCTCGCTGAGACGGCGGCGCTGCCGGACGCGCGGGGCCTCGCCCTCGAGGGCAGCGCCCTGAGCTTGGAGGCAGAGGGCAAGCGAGACGAGGCCCTGAAGCGGTTCGGCGCCCTCGCCGAGGTCGAGGGCTTCGGTCATCTCGGCCGCTATCATCAGGCGCGCATCTGGCACGCCCAGGGCGAGTCTCAGAAGGCCCTCGAGACCCTCACGAAGGTGCGGGAGGCGCTGGTGAAGGACACGGGCCCAGCGGAGCGCCCGCGCTTTCTCCAGGCGTCCGTCGAGGAGTTGATGCGGTCCATCGACCCCAACGCCGTGCCGGCGCCCGGCGGCGAAGGCATCACCCCCGAGCAGCTGGAGCAGCTCCAGCGGCAGTTCGAGGAGCTCCAGCGCCGACAGCAACAGCTCCCGCCGGCCGACACGATCCCCGAAGAAGCAGCCCCCGAAGGCGCAGCTCCCGAAGGAGCCGGATCGGAGGACGAGGGCAACGCTCCGGCGGCTCCGCAGACCGCGCCCGCACCCGCACCCCCAGCGAAGGCGCCCGCGCCTCCCACCGCGCCGGCTGCACCCCAGCCGCCGACCCCGCCCGCTCCAGCGGCG
>JAEWOQ010000497.1 GCA_023460875.1 Pseudomonadota bacterium | reverse complement strand
GGAAATATTTCTTCGCTTTCCGTGGATCTGCACCCACCCCAATCGAGTTCTCGACTACGTGGGGAATCTCGAGCGCTTCATGCAGGGATATATGGTGAGCTATCCAACGTCAGCAGCGTCTCCGGATTCTGAAGTGATCACAATTCGAGGGCCTGAGCGCACCGAACTCGTCGGCGACGACGAGGGAAGCGCCGAAGTGCTTGCGGGGGAGGGGCGTGGCTGGATATTCTACTGTCCAGAGGTGGCGGCTTGGCTACCGCACCCGGGGGTAGGGCAAGTTCCGCTTGAGGGGCGGCTCGCGACGATGTGCAACGACGGGCCGCCCGCGCGCATGCGGTACAGTTTCTCCCTGGACCCTTGGGCGCGCTTGAATCGGAGCACTGCAGCAGATCCGTTCGTCCAGCGGCATAACGTGCGGTGGAGGCGGCTTGCCGTGAACCTGGTGGGTACGGGAATCCGGGATTGCCACCGTGCGGCTAATTCGCAAGAATGCTTCTCGGAATCCTTCTTGCGGTTCCAGTTGGGTCATGCCGGGCCAGCGTGGGCGATGAACCACTCCCAGCAGTGGCGGGCGTTCGAGTTGCCAGGAGCATTCATCGAGAGTGGGAAGGCGCTCGCGTCCGAGGAGTGGTTGGATCCTGTGGCGAACAGTTGGAACGTGCCGTTCGTCGCGAATGTCGCCCGAGGCGAGCTGTTCGGCCGCCCGGTGAATGGCGGCTACGAGCTCACCATCGAGCTGTCCCCGGATGTGCGCCCCGAGCGAATCGAGCAGGTGCTGCTCTTAGTCGAAACCGACTACTGGGTCCGTCAGCAATGATGCGCGAGTAGACGAAAGAAAAAAGGTCGACCGATGCATAGCTGGTTTCGAAGGAACGGCCCGTACATCTCGGCGGTCACGTTGGCCACGTACGTAATGGGTCTCGTTCCGATAGGGAGCGCGTGGGCTGCGGGCGCCGAGGACGTCGAGATGTACGAGGCGGACCTCGCGGGGTCGGCATCTGGCGAGTACACCACAGACACGAAGGCAACCCTGGAGGCGCATCTCGAGCGGCAGAGCGGTGGGGCGTCGGCAGGCGCGGTTGCTCAGCAGGCAACCGAGGAATCGCCGGTTCCCCAACTGGCCCTCGACTCGGGGGCTACTGGCAGCACCTTCTCGCCTCAGGCAATCTCGCTTCCCAGCGGCGCCGCCACGATGGCGGGCATGGGGGAGAGCTTCACCGCTCAGCTGACGACGGGAGTGGCTGGCTTCAACGTCCCGTTCACCGTTCCGGCGGGGCGCGTGGGGCTCTCTCCGAGTCTTGGTCTCGTCTATGCCTCGAGCAGTGGGTACGGCCTTGCTGGGGTGGGCTGGTCGCTCGCTGGACCGATCGCGATCGCACGCCAGAGCGACCGCGGGATCCCTGGTTACGACGACCGCGACGACTGGCACCCCGAGCAAGACCGCTTCATTCTCGGCGGTCAGGAGCTGGTGCCGATCTGCAAGGTGACGAGCGGAGAGTGCGCAGGAGCCCTGCAGGAGGAAGTCATGCCGTCTTGGAGCGACGGCTGGCAGTACTTCCGATCGCGCGTGGAAGGGGCATTCCTGCGGGTCTTCTGGTCGCCGGACCACCTCACCTGGCGTATCCAGAGCAAGGCGGGGATGAACATGGAACTCGGTATGCCTCTGGATGGCTCCGGGTACGCAGACGCTCTTGAACGGAATCCCTCGAATCCGAGCGAGATCTATCGGTGGCACCTGGCGCGTCAGTACGACGCGCATGGCGCACCGAACGCTATACCGCCAGCGCCCGTCAACCTGATCCAGTTCCGCTACTTGCACGACGGAAACGTCGCGTATCTTTCGGATGTCTACTACACGCCGCTGGCGAGCGAACCCGGCACCTCGGATCTATCGTCCTATGCCCACCACGTCGCCCTGGGCTACGAGGTGCGGCCCGATCGCAACGTGAGTTATCGGAGCGGTTGGCTCCTAGAACAGCGCATTCGCCTCTCGCGTGTGGACGTGACGAGCAAACCGTTTTCGTCGCCGCAGGAAGCATCGCGGCAGATGGTGCGCCGCTTTCACCTGGAGTACGAACCCACCACGCACGCATCCCTTCTTACGAGCGTCGCGATGGAAGGGAGATGCAGTGAACCGGTGGTCGAGGACGGAAGCGAGCTCCTCGAGCCGACGAGCTGTCCCCGGCTGCCCGCCATGACCCTGGAGTATCAGCGGGTTTCCGGTACCGGGGCCCCGCCTACGGACAGTCAGGGTCTCGAATTCGAGCGGTTCACCACGACGCTTCATGAGGTTGAGGGCAGTCCGGAGCAATCGCTCGGGAGCGGCGCCAGCCTTTCGTCGCTGATGGACGTGAATAGCGACGGTTTGCCGGATGTGCTGGTCACTAATCCGACGCTGTTCGGTGGAAACCATGGAGTGTATTTCAATCGGGGCGCGATTAACGACATTAACGGCAATGTTCGCTTCGCCGCGCCTGTGACGATGGCAGTCACCGGGGTGTCCGGCGTGGATGCAAACGTGCTCAAGCTGAGCAACTCGAACGTTGCCGGACTGGACTACGATGGGAATGGCACAGCAGACCTGGTGCACATGCCCATGGTGCGGCGCTACTCGGTCTTCGAGCCGAAGCAGCAGGGTAGTCAATGGATCTGGCAAGGTCGCACCATCAGCACGGCCTCGGGGCAGGACCTGAAAATCAACTTTGCGCAGGACGCGCGGCGTACGGCGGTCATGGACGTCGACGGCGACGGGCTCGCGGACGTGGTGTTCGCCAGCGCGACGGAGTACCAGACGTTCTTCGCGCTCGGGCGCTACCCGCGTGGCGATGGTCAGTTTGGGCGCGCCCGCTGGACGGGACCGGATACTGCGGACATCTCCAACGACCCGGTCACTGCGTGTACGCCGTGGAGCGCAGCGGCCGTACGACTCGGCGATCCCGACGTGCGCGTAGCCGACATCAACGGTGATGGCCTACCGGATATCGTGCGGATCCGCTCGGGGCAGATCATGTACTGGCCAGGTCGCGGAAACGGCTATTGGGGCACGGGGGAGCGCAATGCGTGTCCTTCGGCGACCTTCGGCCAGAACCAGCACATCCAGATGCACAACGCGCCGAGGTTCGGCACGACGCAGGCGGGGAGTCTCCACCTCGCGGACGTGAATGGGGACGGGCTCGCAGACCTCATCGAAATGCGAAGGGATGCCGTCGACACCTACCTGAACGACAACGGTCTCGGCTTCACGGATCGCCAGGTCCTTACCGACGTGCCAATTGCCCCGGCCACGTCCAACCCGGTACGACTCACGGACATCAACGGCTCGGGCTCGGTGGACCTGCTTTGGGGTCAGGGCCACGAGTACAAGTACATCGACGTGACAGGCGGGATTCGCTCATACCTTCTGAGCAAGGTTCACAACGGGCTCGGGAAGACCACTGAGCTCGAGTATCGCTCGTCGACGGAACTGATGGTGGAAGCTGCGGAGAATGGCCAACCGTGGGCTTCCACCATGCCGCTGTCGACGCCGGTGGTGGTACGTGCTACGGTCAAGGACAATCTGGAGAAGGTGGGCTTGTCCGCCGGAGGGTACGTCACCGAGTACAGCTACCGGGATCCGGTGTTCGACGGACGGCAGCGGGAGTTCCGGGGGTTTCGTACGGCAGAAACGCGCACCCTCGGTGACGTCTATAGTCCCACAGCCATCGTCCGCTCCACCCATCTCCTCGGCGAGTGCGAGGTCGCCCAGAATGGTTTTGACGCGTGTGCACCTGCCGACCGCTGGCACGACAATTGGCGGGAGCCCCTGAAGGGTCTGCCCATCGTCACCGAGACCTTCGACGAGCGAGGAGCTTACCTATCGACTGACCACGTCAGCTACGAGCTCCGGCAGCTTTACGCAGGGCGAGACGGACGGCGCGTGACCGTGGCTCTACCCATCGGGACGGAGTCCTTCGTCTATGACTCCGGAGCCTTCGACCACAGCGCGTCGAACATCTCGCTGCCTGCGCTTGAGGTGAACCTCGCGGGAATTGAGCAGTCCGAGTCGCGCCAGGTGACGCGCCGGGCGACGAACGGCACCGCGCGTCTGCGCACGGCGACCCAGCATGACGATTTCGGGAACGCGACGAGCTCGACCGCCTTCGGTTGTGTCGCAGGTTGTCTCGACGTCGACGAAGCCATCACGTCGCACGCTACGACGGAGCGCGTCCCGGGCGACACATCCGGATGGCTCTGGCGCGGGACGGAGGGCTTCGTCACGGGGAGCGTGCACACGGAAGAACGGCGTCGGACTCGCCACGAGTACGATGAGCACGGTGACTTGAAGAAGTCGTTTGCGGCCTTGAGCGGGACGTTGCCGTTGGATCGCTTTCACGAGTCGAGCGAGCCGGTGGCTCCCGCGCCACCGAACGCGTCCGGGGGAGTCTCGACTCCGATCGAGGTCGAAATGGCGTCATTGGAGCACGACGCCTTCGGCAATGTCGTGGAACGCCGCGGCCCGAACGGACGCTGCAGCGCCGTGGAGCTCGACGGCGAGTACGCCGAGCTTCCCGTCGAAGAGACGGTTTTCGGCGGCGACGTCGGCGCAGGCGGTTGCGGTGAGCGAGCGTTCGTGACAGGGGCCCTGTACGACCGAGGATTGGCCGCGGTGCTCGGCGCGACGAGCATTACGGGTCAGCCGTCGCTCTACGAATACGACGGTTTCGGTAGGTTGACGGCCGAGACTGACGTCGACCCCGATGCTCCGGGCGTGCTCGCGGTCTTGCCGTCGAAGACTTACGAGTATGTGCTGCCAAGTGACTGGACGGCGATGCCGTATTCCATCGTTGTCGTGCGTGCTCAGGACGGTGAGACGGTCGCCGCTAGCGACTATCATGAACGCTTCCAGTACGCTGATGGCCTCGGTCGACCACTGGTCGTGCTCTCGGAGGCTGATCCATCTGCTGGGGACGAGGGGGGCTACGTCGTGGGAGGTCGCACTGACTACACGACCAAGGGCCAACCCCTGCGGTCCTACGAAAACCGGTTCTGGAGCGGCGATCCCCTGGCGTATCCGCTGCATGAAGTAGGGGCTCGTCGCTACGCGTCTCAGAGCTATGACGCTTTCGGAAGACCCACGCAGTCTTACGGACTCGACGGTCAGCTGAAGCTAGTAGCCGTGCATCACGCTTTGAGCGTCGACCGTTGGGACGCGGCCGATCTTATTCCCGGACCGCACTCTGGTACCTTCGGAACTTTGCGTGCCGATGGGCATGGCCGACAGGTGGAGGCTATCGAGCGCGCGCGCGTTAGTGGGGAGTTGGAGGAGCGCCGCATGGTCACCGAATACCTACCGACTGGCGAGGTCCGGCGCGTTACCCAGATCCGAGCAGGCTCGCCCAACGTAGCGCGGTGGATGCGCTACGATTCGCTCGGCCGCTTGGTGCTGAACGTCGAGCCGAACACCTCCGTCGGATTCGATCCGGATCCCAGCACGGATCCAGCAACCCTCAAGGCCTGGCGTTATGCCTATAATGACGCAGGCGATCTGGTTGGGACATCGGGTGCTCGCGGCTGCGGCGTCAACTACCACTACGACGCGGCTGGTCGGCCTATCGCCGAGGACTACTCGCCCTGCTTGGATCACCATGCCGCCTACACGGCGCCAGACTTCACGAGCGAGTCGGGCATCGAAGTGCTTCGTCGTTACGACGTCGCCGACTCTGAGACCGGAACGATTGAAGATGCGGCGGAACGCACCCTGGAGGTCGACGTGAGCTTGCTGTGGGGACGTTCGGTATCTGTCTCCGACCTTGGAGGGAAGTCCGTGGTCAGCTACGACGCTCGAGGTCGTGTGAAGGGCTTTGGAAAACGCATCGTCAAGCCTGGTGCTCCGGACACGACGCTGGCCGAACGCTACGCGCCGCGGTGGTATATTAAGAAGAGCCTGTTCGATGCAGCAGGACGTGGGGTGGAGGGCTCCACCGGCGCCAGCAGTTCAGAACTCATGGGGACCGAGAGTCGTAGTGTCGTGCGAGTAGAGTACTCGGCCCGTGGCATCTTGAGGCAAGTGGTGAGTAGCTATGGCACTCTGGTGCAGACCCAGACGGTTGACGCCAATGGCATGCCAAGGAAGAAGACGTTCGGCGACGCTGCCGCAACGGAGCGGGTGTTGAACTACGATGGCCAGCGTCGCCTGCGTAGCGTGCAAACCTATCGCGGGAGGCCGGAGTTCTGGGAGGACCGGCCCCAAGGTTACACGGAGCCTGCCGTCGGAGAGCCAACCCAGCAGCTTTTGCTCGAAGACTATGACTTGGAGTACGACGCGGCAAGCAACGTCACGAGAATCACCGATTGGCGCTTGCCCGACGAATGGCCCGAAGCGGCGAAGCCCGCTACCCGGAACTTCGAATACGACGACCTGTACCGGCTGACGCGGGCGACCTACCAATACGCAGGGGGTACGGATTCGTGGACGTCGCCCTTCAGCGCGGAAAACAACGACAGGACGGCGGTCGAAGGCGAGCCGCGACCAAGCCCCCACGTCGATTTCGACGAGCGGGTGCTCGAGCAGCGTTACGAATACGACCATCTCGGGAATACGAAGAAGACGACAGACAATGCCAATGGCTTCTACGACCGCTCCCTGGGTGCGACGACGCAAGGAGCGGTGGATGCCGGTCCTCATCAACTCCACGTTGCCTCGAATCGCGCTACCGCTCCGACCTCCGCACGGAAGGGCGACCTTGATGCGGGCTACGATTCCTCGGGCAATCTCACCGAGCTGATTGTCCGTCGCGACGGGCCCTGCCTGCCTCAGGGGGCATCTTGCTGGCAACGGTTCCAATACGAGTGGGACGAGCAGGACCGCATCAGTCGAGCACGGCGTTGGGACCTCTCGGCGAATCCTCCCAACGAGCGCGATCAGCACAGTGGCGTAGAGGACCCTTTGCCTTCCCGGGCTCCCGACGCCGAGCTTCGCTACTCCTATACGGCTGGGGGCGACCGCGTGCTCAAGACGGTGGTGGATGCGTCAAGCAACGAAAGGCATACGGTGTATGTCTTCGACAGTCTCGAGCTGCGAGGCACGAGCTTCGAAGGAACGGGCAGCGCGGCGGACTACACGCTCAGCGCCGTCACTGAAAGCGTGCTCTTGAGCGGTGGTGTTAGGGCGCGGCTGGTCTATTCTCAGGAAGATCGGCCTTCCCTTACAAGCGGAAGCCGTCACCTTTTTCTTCTGCTCAGCGACTATCTGGAGTCAAATGCCTTCGTAATCGATCACGAGACGGGTGAACTCGTCGAGTACGCGACATACGAGGCGTACGGCGCGACGGAGAGCAATTACCGTCCGGAACGGTGGGGAAGCTTCCGAGAGCCGTATAAGTTTACGGGGAAGGAGGGGGATGTCGAAGTGGGGCTCGCCTACTTCGGGGCGAGATACCTATCACTCGGGCTTGGTCGGTGGATGAGTCCCGACCCTGTAACGATCCACGAGCTGCGCTCGGACTCTAATCCATACGCCTACGTCATGGGAAGGCCGCTCGTTGCGGTGGATCCGCGTGGGGAGGAGCCGTTCACGGCTATCGCGCTTGGAGTTGTAATCGGAGCGGTCATTGGGGCCACGATGAGCGCTGGGGTCCAGGCGGTCCAAGGCGCTAACTTCCTTCAGAGGGAGACATGGCGAAACATAGGCATCTCGGCACTTGTGGGCGGCGTCTCCGGTCTTGCCGCGGCGGGTACGGGCGCCGCTCTAGGAGTCAGTGCGACAGTCGGTCCGACTGTCGCACAAGGCATATCCATGGGAGGAATGAGCGGGCTCGCAGGCGGGCTGACTCGAGCTGGGCTCACAGGTGAGTACGATGGATCCGTCGCAGTAGCGGCTGGTCTTGGAGCGCTCACGGGTGGCTTAGGCGCCTTCGCTGGCGGCGTGGGCAACGGTTTTGGCTCAGAGGTAGACGGAAGATCACTGTACGAGGCGGCCGGCGAAGCAGTTCTGGTAGGAGCTGGACAAGGAGGTGCTGCGTATGGGTTCATGCGCCTATCCGGTGCCGGGCACAACCTTGCGCTTACTGGTGCGGCGATAGGCGCTGCGAATGGGGTTGCTGGAGGCGCGGCTGGGATTTACGATTTCTCAACTGGGGAAGGTTGGGCGGCAGCAGGCCTCGACGCAACGTGGGGGCTCGGAGGGACCGCCCTGGGGGGCACACTGGCGCTTGCGAACGTGGGTTTCACGGATGGAGCGGGGTCGTTTTCCTCGAAATACAGTTATAGGCAGAATCGCTTCGTTTTCGAGGGTGGAGTCGCCGCGAAACAGGGCTATGTGCTAACGCTCGGGAATACGGTTAGCAGTTTCGGTAATAGTCCAGAGAGTTTAATGATTCATGAGGATGTTCACATATGGCAGTCGCGCATATTGGGTCCCGGCTATTGGGCGGGGCAAGGGGGGTTCTATGCTGGCGGAGCCCTGGTCCATGGTGCCGGAATGGGTGCGTATTATTCTAATTTTTTCGAGGTCCAGGGTTACGCTGCCCAAGTTGACGCTGGAGGCAAGCCGCCTGGGGGCGCCAAGCCGAGGATTCCATGGCTCTAAGTTCTTTAGTTACTGTTGTGGTTGTCACCTGCGGTAGCGTGGTAATTGGCTGCGGGCACGCTGCAGTCGGGTGTCGGGGTGCAGTGTACGAGTCTTCACAGGGGACAAGGTCGGAGATCGTGGACGCCGATGCTCCTCCAGGAGGTGAGCGTCCGCTTGAGAAGGCTTCTGTCATCCTTGTCGCGCGGAGGGGTGCGCCGATCGATTGCTCGATGTTACCCTCGCTCTCGGCGAAAAAAGAGAGATGGGAGGAGTGGATTCGGCAGACGCGGACTTTTGTGGGCGGAGATTCGTCCGATTCGGAGGGGTTCTTTGAGGCGAGCGTCGTCTTTGGTGGCCATTTCTATCCGGGCGCCAATTCCTTTCATACGTGTCTCTGTGTGGCGAAGTCTGGGTATGAGACGTTTGAGGATTGTCGCGAGTATAGTGATCGTCCTCCTTGGAATGGCGCGAAGCTCGAGATTTACCTTAGAGAGCTTTAGTCGGGGGGGCGCGCGTTCGGCATCGCAGGGATCGCTGGCAACTCCCCCCGTCTGAGGAAAGTTGTCGCCTCGGCTGAGCGGCTGAGCACCTGAGGATCGGGAAGGTGGCAGCAAGGGCGGTCTGGGAAAGGGGAAAGGTACGGTGGAGAAGCGGCAGCGATACTCTGAGGAGTTCAAGGCCCGGATGGTCCAGCGGATGGTGGGACCCGGGAGGTTGTCGCCGAACGCGCTTTCGAAGGAGGTGGGGGTGGCCGGGCATAGCTGTTAACA
>JAEWOQ010000496.1 GCA_023460875.1 Pseudomonadota bacterium | reverse complement strand
GGACCACCTCGCGCAACCCACCGATCAATTTCGGGATCACGTTGCCGTCCTCCGTGTCCGTCAACCAAGGATCCATGGTGGTGAGCACCAGGACCTTCACGGTGCCCAGGTGCTCGGCGTCCAGCCCCAGGCGGACCATGTAGTTCCGGACGAGATCCTCCCCGTGGGTGCTCGGGTCGAGCTCCGAGGACGTCACGAAGATCGGCGTCGTGGGCGGCTCGAAGGAGAGGTTGAGCACGCTGAGCTCGCGGAAGATCTCGTCGTTGAGCGCGTTGAAGGCCCTCAGGCACGTGTTCCACGCGCCCTCCCGGCGGAAGTTTACGGCGCAGGTGATGATCAGCTGATCGGAGCCGAGCTCGCGGAACTCCCTCTTGAACGAAGGGTCCTCGCGCAGCTTCTCGATCAGCGCGCGGTTGTCGCCCTCGGCGATGTCCTCCCGCAGCCAGCGCAGGCACTCCTCGATCTCTTCGGGTGTGGGCCGCGCCTCGCCCCCCCTCGACGGGCGCTCTACGGGCAGGCGCTGCACCGGCACGACGCAAAAATCGTCCCCCGGCTCCGCCATGGTCACCAGCGACGCATAGAACCGTTTGTGGTTGAACATACAGCGCCCCAGGATGCGCCCATAACCGCTCCGGTCCGTTCGGATCACGCGGTGGCTCAGGTACACCGCCGCCGCCGCGGCGCCGGGCTTCGAGCCCTCCACCCCAAAGATCCCGACGCTCGGATCGAGATCCCCCTTGAACACCACGGGCGCCGCGAAGGTCACGAGGTTGCGCGCCGCGGAGTTCCGGTAGCAGAGCCCGCCCGCCGGATAAGGCACGAACCCGGACTTGTGCGGATCGATCGTCACCGAGTCCGCCAGGCCGAGGGCGGCGACCTGCTTCTCTACGTAGTCGCTCATGGCCACGCTCGGCCCGAACAGGGCGGCGCCGGCGTCCCCCTCGTCGTGGTGCACCGCGGCGTTGTAGTCCACGCCCGCGTGCCCCGCGTCCAGCTCGTGGCCGGCGAGGTTCGGCTCCCGCAACATGGACGCGAAGTAGCCGCCCCAGGCCGCGTCCGCGTGCACCCAGAAATCGAAGCCCTCTCCGCGCAGCTCGCGCTGCAGCTCCAAGATCCCCACGAGGGGATCCACCGCGCCCTCCACCGTGCTACCGGCGACGGCGACCACCATGAGCACGGGACGCCGCTGCCTTCGACAATCGTCGAGCTTGCGCCGCAGGTCGCCGAGGTCCATGCGCGCGTCCCGATCCACCGCGACGGGCAAGAGGCCGCTCCGCCCCATACCCAGCAACGTCGCCCCCTTCGGCCAGGAGTAGTGCATCGTGGCCGGGGCCAGCACGACGGGCGCGCCGATGCCCTGCAGGGCGTGCGTCGCCAGGAACTCGGGGAAACCCAGGTCGGGCAAGCTGTAGGGTTTGACCAGCTCGGCGAGATCCGGCGGATCCTCGCCCGCCGCGCGGAAGGCCGCCGCGATCCGCTCCGGCAGCGCCAAGACCTCGTCCAGCGACAAGTTCAAGAGCTCCCAGGCGTCGAGATCCCGGACGTAGCGCGCTCGCCCCCGGTAGCGCACGCCGATCCCGCGCGCAGGCTCGAGGGCTGGCACCTTCTCCAGGGCGGCCGCGATGGCGATCGGATAGTACTTCGCGTTCCGCGCGGCCCAGAGCGACTCCAGGTTCGCCACGGAGCCGTCGCAGGTGATGTGGCCCCAGCCCGGGGGACGCTCGTCGCCGGTGTCTTCCTGGGAGACCCGATAACCGATCATCCCACACAGGTCCTCGCCGACGACCCGCTCGAGGTGCGTCGTGACGGGCGACGCCTCCGCCGCGACGTTGTTCTGATTGTAGAGCATCGCCGCGAAATACCCGACGAGGGCCGGTAGCGTGCAGTCCCACAGCATGTGCGCCTGGTAACGATAGCTGAAGAAGGGCACCGACCCGTCGAGGGCCTCGACGAGGTTCTGCAGCTCCGTGCGCAGGTGCTTCTCCGCCTGGCGATAGGCCCGCGAGTGGCGGCGCGCCGGCGTCAACCACTCTGGATCCTCCGGATACGTCCGCAGCGCGCGGTCCCGCACGTGGACGTCGATGGCGTGGTTCACCAGATCCTTCAGGAGCTCGCCATTTTCTCCCTTGGGCCCGAGGAACCAGGCGCCGAGGGAGGCGCTGCCGTGACCACGGAGGTGCAGCTTCTTGCGAAGCACCTCGTGCTTCTTCTTCAGCCGCTGGATCCCTTCGTTCTTGCTGCTCATCGTCACTTCGTCCCTCCACGCCACGCCTTGATCGTGTGCACGACGCCTACGCTCGCTGCACCGGCTAGCTCCTTGCACGGGTCGGTCTGATTGACCGGATAGGTCCCAAAGAAGACATGCCGGTCGATCTTCAGCTTCACCAGCTGCTCTTGCCCAGCGAGCTGCGCGAGGTGCTCCTGAGAGGCCTCCTCTTTCGCTGGAGTCGCTGGCGTCGCTCCTGTCGCTGGTGTCGACGGCTTCAATGAGGTCGTCGCTGGCACCAACGGCGCCATTGGCGCCGCCGGGATCGATGGTGGCTCACAGTACACGTGAGGCGGCTTGGCCGGCTGCGCCGCCACGCTCGGGAAATTCACGTGGACACCGGCCTCCAGCAGCGCCGGGGCGACGCCGCTGGGCGGGCCGCTCAGGCTCAGCACGTGGTCGAAATCCGGTTGCTTGATTTGGTAGCTCTGCATGTGCGCCTCGTCACCCTCTCCGAACAGGAAGTACGTGAGCGAGGTCGGCCGCTGGAGGTTCCAGTCGAAGTGGCGGTACTGCACGACCCGCTCGATGCGCACCTCGAAGTCCTCGACGATCGGGGGGGTCGCAGACCAGGGCCAATGGGATCCCTCCTCCGGCGCCTTCGTCGGCCAGCCCCGCCACAGGGAGGCGCGGAAGCTGCGCTTCGCGCCCCGCGCGAGATCCGGCAGCGTCATCTCGTCCCCAGCGACGTTGCCGACGATGTACCAGTCGTCCGCCTTCGCGCCGGTCTCCTCGTCGCGATCCCGCGTATAGGCCTCCCACATCTCCCGGGGGAACGTCACCCGGAGCACCACCTGATACAGATGCGCGTCCATCCACATGTTCGTCATGTGGACCAGGAAGGGGTGCTCTTCGCCGACCAAGAAGAACGCGTGCTGCATCGGCTCGAGGCCGACAGCGGTCTCATGACCAGCGCCGTGGCCGCCCGCCGTCCTCTTCGGCCCTTCGGAAGCTCGCGCCGGGTGCTCCTCCGTTCGCGCCTCTTGCGCCCCGCGGGCCGCTGGCTTCTCCGGCTCTTTCTCCGTCTCCGGGCGTGAGCAAGCCAGGGCCAGCGAGCCCAACAGCAGGACCGCGCACCCCGCGCGCGCGCCCACGAGCCCCCGTCCACCTCTCGGGCGCTGCTCGCCGAGCGTCCCGTCTCCATGACCGCTCGCGCGGCCGCCTCGATGTGTCTTCATGAGCGATTGTCCCGTTCTGGATAGGCCAATGGCGCGGAGGATAACCACAAACCCTCCGCGCTGTCGCGCAAGAACCGCGGGCAGCCCACCGGCCCCTCAGTCAAAGATTGACTATCTCCCTCCGCGAAAGCGCCCAGTCCACCCGCGACACACACTCCGCTTACGACGCACGTCACCCCGCCAACGACCCGCCAACGACCCATGCACCCGCACGCTCTCACAC